>NZ_VFVQ01000011.1:0-201146 GCF_006442195.1 Mesorhizobium sp. B2-3-13 | reverse complement strand
GAAAAGCCTCCAAAGCAACGAAAATGGCCGCCCTCAATCCTCACAACAAGCCTCCCGCAATATTGCGCAACGGGCCCTCAAGGGGGGAGATTGGATATTACCTCGGCTTTCGCCAATCGCCGGCGTCGAAAGAAGGCTAAGACCGCCAAGCGGCTGGTCTCCTCCCTTGAGGGGGAGATGCCCGGCAGGGCAGCGGGGGGGCGCTGTCCCGCCGACATTCAAAATTTCCGCCACTCACCACGGCACAACCGAAATCTCCGGCCAGTTCTCCTTTGCCCGCTTGCCCTTCGTCTCATGCGTCCGCCGGTTATCCATCACTCGGTTCGGTGTGATGCGAAACGAGAAGAGATCGTCGAGCCCGAATGGCGCCACGAGTTCCAATTGCCCATCGCCGCCGTAGCGCACACCGACCGCATGCGTCTTCGAGGCGAAATAGCTGACGGATTCACTGGCACTCGCATAGCGCGGGCAGGGTTGCCCGAACTTCTGCGGATACCAAAGATGCACGCGGGCCTGGTTGCGCACTTCGACCGGCAGCGGCAGTCCCTCGAAATGTGCCGCCGCCCTGCGGATGACGGCGTCCTCGGCGTCATAGGACAGGTCGGAGTCATCGAAATAGAAAAGGTCGATATCCCTGATGCCGTAGCCCGACGGCTTGCCGGTCAGATGGTTCCAGACGCTGTTGTAGAGCGCGCCGGAAACCACCAGCCAATCCGGCAAGGCAAGGTCGCGCACTCGCGCCAGCGTTTCACACAGCAGCGGATCAGCCGCGACGATGTCGAGAAACGCCGCACGCTGTGGCTCAAAAGGAAGCCCGGAATACGCGAGATGGTCCATCGCCCTTTTGAGGGCGATTCGCCACCTGCCCGCAATCCTGAATTCTCTATGCCCTGAGCACGCCGCCCGTCTGCTTGCCGACATTGTCGACGATGCGCCTGGCCAGCGCCTCGAAATCCTCGTCTGTCAGCGTCTTTTCGACCGGCTGGATCGACACTTCGATGGCGATCGACTTCTTGCCCTCGCCGAGTGACGCGCCTTCGAAGATGTCGAAGACCGAGACAGCCGTGATCAGCTTCTTGTCGGCGGCAAGTGCGGCGCGCACCAGCGTGCCGGCCTCGACCGCTTTGTCGACGACGAAGGCGAAGTCGCGCTTCACCGCCTGGAAGGCAGACAAGTCCAGCCTGGGCTTGGTCTTGGTCGGCTTGGCCTTCGGCTCGGGCACGGCGTCGACGAACACCTCGAAGCCGCAGAGCGGCCCGGAGGCATCGAGCCCTTCCAGCGTCTTCGGATGGAACTCGCCGAACGTGCCGAGCACGGTCTTTGGACCGAGCTTGATCGTGCCGGAACGGCCGGGATGGTACCAGGCCGGTCCGCCGGCCTCGATCTGCAGCCGGTCGACCGGCGCGCCGCAGGCTTCGAGCGCGGCGATGGCATCGGCCTTTGCGTCGAACACGCCGACTGGGCCGGAATTGCCGGCCCAGTTGCGGCCTGAGCCGTCGAGCTTGGCCGTGCCGCGTCGCACGCCGGCGGCGACGCGTCGCTGCTGGTCGGCGCCATCGCCTTCATAGGTGCCCGACACTTCGAACAAGGCAACGTCGCCGATGCCCTTGTCGGCGTTGCGCTGTGCGGCCGAAATCAGCCCCGGCAGGAGCGAGGGCCGCATGTCGGACATGTCGGCTGCGATCGGGTTGGCAAGCTTCAGCGCCGTCTGGCCGCCGCCGAACAACTCGGCGTGCCTGGCGGGAATGAACGACCAGGTAACAGCCTCCATCATGCCGCGCACGGCAAGCGAGCGCTTGGCGGCACGGGTGCGGATCTGCAGCGTCGTGAGGATCTTGCCGTTGACCACGTCATGCGCGCCGAGCGGCTGCGGCGCGATATTGTCGACGCCATGGATGCGCATGACCTCCTCGACCAGGTCGGCTTTGCCGTCGACATCGGGACGCCAGGAGGGCACGGTCACGTCGACGACGTAGCCCAATCCCTGCGCGTGGAAGCCGAGACGCGACAGGATGTCGAGGCTCTCCGCCTTCGGCACCTCGATGCCGGTCAGCCGCTTCACTTCCGACAAGGGAAGAGAAACGATCTTCGGCTGATGTCCGGCATAGCCGGCCACCTCGGTCTCGGTCGGGGTGCCGCCGCAGAAGTCGATCACCAGCTTCGTCGCCAACTCGATACCCGGCACCATGAATTCGGGATCGACACCGCGCTCGAAACGGTAGCGCGCGTCGGTGATGATACCGAGTGTGCGGCCGGTGCGGGCCGTGGTGATCGGGTCCCAAAGAGCGGATTCGATCAGCACGTCCGTCGTGTTCTCGTCACAGCCGGAGTGTTCGCCACCCATGATGCCGGCAATGGATTCGACGCCATTGTCGTCCGCGATCACGCACATCTCCGGCGTCAGCGTGTATTCGCGCCCGTCGAGCGCCTGCACCGTTTCGCCATCCTTGGCGCGGCGCACGACGAGATTGCCGGCGACCTTGGCGGCATCGAAGACGTGCAGCGGCCGGCCGCGGTCGAAGGTGACGTAATTGGTGATGTCGACCAGCGCGCTGATCGGTCTGAGCCCAATGGCGATCAGCCGCTGCTGCAGCCATTTCGGCGAGGGGCCGTTCTTGACGCCCCTGACCAGCCTGAGCGCGAATCCGGGACAAAGCTCCGGTGCCTCGATCGTCACCTTCACCGGGCACATGCCGCTGCCGACATGCGGCATGATCGCACCGCCGACGAGGCGGCCAAGTCCGCTCGCCGCGAGATCCCTGGCGATGCCGTAGACGCTGGTGGCATCGGGCCGGTTCGGAGTCAAATTGATCTCGATGACCGGATCGTCGAGATGCGCGTAAGCGGCAAAGCCGGTGCCGACCGGCGCATCCTCTGGCAGGTCGATAATGCCATCGTGCTCGTCGGACAGTTCCAGCTCGCGCTCGGAGCACATCATGCCGTGGCTTTCGACGCCCCTGATCTTGCCGACCGTCAGCGTCACGTCGATGCCGGGCACATAGGTGCCGGGCGCGGCGAAGGCGCCGATCAGGCCGGTGCGGGCATTCGGCGCGCCGCACACCACTTGCACCGGCGGCTTGCCGTCGCCGGTATCGACGGTCAGCACCCGCAGCCGGTCGGCATCGGGATGCTGCACCGCCGTCAGCACCTTGGCGATGACGAAGGGCTTCAGGCCCGCCTTGTCGTCGACATGCTCGACCTCGAGGCCGATCGAGGTCAGCCGCTCGACGATCTCGGCCAGCGTGGCGTCGGTTTCAAGGTGATCCTTGAGCCAGGAGAGGGTGAATTTCATTGGATTGTTCCGTAATAGCTGGCAGCAGGAGGCTTCAGGACCGTCACGCGCTCAGGCCTCCGAACAGCGTCGGCATGTCGAGCGGCCGGAAGCCGTAATGCGATAGCCAGCGCACATCGGCGTCGAAGAAGGCGCGCAGATCTGGCATGCCGTATTTCAGCATGGCGATGCGGTCGATGCCCATGCCCCAGGCAAAGCCCTGGTACTCGTCGGGATCGAGCCCGCCGGCCCTGAGCACGTTGGGGTGGACCATGCCGCAGCCGAGGATCTCCATCCAGTCGGAGCCTTCGCCGAAGCGCACTTCGCCTGGCCGCGAGCGGTCGCACTGGATGTCGACCTCGAGGCTCGGCTCGGTGAACGGGAAGAAGGACGGCCGGAAGCGCATCTTGACCTGCGGCACTTCGAAGAAGGCCTTGCAGAACTCTTCCAGCACCCACTTCATGTTGGCGACGTTGGCCGACCTGTCGATCACCAGCCCCTCGACCTGATGAAACATAGGCGAATGGGTGGCGTCGGAATCCTGGCGGTAGGTCTTGCCGGGAATGACGATGCGGATCGGCGGCTTCTGCTTCTCCATGGTACGGATCTGCACCGGCGAGGTGTGGGTGCGCAACAGCTTGCGCTCGCCCTTCTCGTCCGGCTGGAAGAAGAAGGTGTCGTGCATCTCGCGCGCCGGATGGCCTTCCGGGAAATTCAGCGCGGTGAAATTATAGTAGTCGGTCTCGATGTCAGGCCCTTCGGCAATGGCAAAGCCGAGATCGCCGAAGATCGCCGCGATCTCGTCGATGACCTGGCTGATCGGATGGATGCGGCCGCGCTCGGCCGGCGACTGCCGCACCGGCAGCGTCACGTCGACCTTTTCGGCGGCAAGCCGTGCGGCGATCGCCACGTCTTTCAATTCCGCCTTGCGCAAAGCAAGCGCATCGGTGACGCGGTTCTTCAGGCCGTTGATCGCCGGGCCCTTCACCTGCCGTTCCTCGGCGCTCATCGCGCCAAGCGTCTTCAGCATTTCGGAGACCGAACCCTTCTTGCCGAGCGCCGAGACACGCACGGCCTCGATCGACGCCTCGTCGGCGGCCGAGGCGATGTCAGCCATCAGGGAATTTTCGAGTGCATCAAGGCCAATGGTTGCGTCGTTCACGATCAAACTCGCTGCGTTGGAAATCGCTCTAGACGTGAAAGTCACGTTTGGAGTGAAAGTTCAGGCATAAGAAAAACCCGCGCCAGCCGTGCCAGCGCGGGTTCCCCAAATCAAGTGTCGAAAGTGCTTGGGAAGCGCTGGGCTCGGAGCCCGATCCCGAAAAGTTGCAGACTTTTCGGAAAAGATCGCGCTCCCCGCTAATTTCCCTGGAGCATGATGTTGTCCAAAAAGTCAGAAACTTTTTGGCATCATGCTCTAGGCGACAGCGCTCTCAAAAGCATTCGGCGTGGTGTTCTTCAGATATTCGAGCGCGACCTTGGCCTTCGCGACCAGGGCGGCGAAAGCCTGCGGCTCGCGGATGGCCATGTCGGACAGGATCTTGCGATCGATCTCGATGCCGGCCTTGTTCAAACCGTCGATGAAGCGGCCATAGGTCAGGCCGTGCTCGTGGGTCGCGGCGTTGATGCGCTGGATCCACAGCGCGCGGAACGAGCGCTTGCGGTTCTTGCGGTCGCGATAAGCGTACTGCAGCGACTTTTCCACCGCCTGCTTGGCGATGCGGATGGTGTTCTTGCGGCGGCCGTAGAAGCCTTTCGCGGCTTTCAGGACCTTCTTGTGCTTGGCGTGCGAGGTGACGCCTCTTTTTACGCGTGCCATGTCATGATCTCCTTAAAAGCAATTCCAGGAAAAGTGCTTGCGGTTTTCCGTTCGGAATTGCGTAAAACAAATGCGTGTCCGGACCGAATGCCTTAGAGGCCGTTCGGAAGAAAATTCTTGATGACCTTCTTGCCATCCGGTTCAGCCAGAACCATCGTGCCGCGGGCATTTCGAATGAACTTGTTGGAACGCTTGATCATGCCGTGACGCTTGCCGGCCGCAGCCGACAGGACTTTACCCGTACCTGTGATCTTGAACCGCTTCTTGGCGGCCGATTTGGTCTTCATCTTGGGCATTTTGCTACTCCGTAATGTTGGCGCACGATCGCGCTTCTTGTTCGCTTCAGGCCGACCAAAGCCCGAAAAGCAAATGAAACCGCCACGGCATGCCCTGCCGGGCGGTTTTCTTGGAACGGCGGTGCTATAGATCAAAGATGGCGCGGGCGCAACACCTCAGGCCGTGCGACGCACTGTCCCCGGTCAGGGCAGCCTGAACCACACCGGCAGCATGCCCGACAACTGCGCGCCATCGATCAGTTCGAAAGCCGGCAGCGCGATCAGGAACACCAGTCCGTCGAGCAGCGTAGTCAACAGCAGGCGCGGCTTGAAGCTGCCGGTGTCGCCTTCCTGGTAGAGCGAAAGCTTGGGGAAGAAGCGCGGCACGCGCGCCAGATAGTCGGCATACGGTGCGCCGAGCGCTTCCTTGAGGAATTTCTCCTCGCGCAGGATGACGATATGGAAGGCGCCGGCGCACAGAACCGCGAAAAGGATGATGCCGGAGAACGAACCGATCTGCGCGCCGACGCCGGCGGCGGCCACGGTCGAGAACACGTAGAGCGGGTTGCGGGTGATCGAATAGGGCCCGCCAGTGACCACTTCGGAGGATTTGCGCCCGCCTATATAGAGCGTCGCCCAGAGGCGCCCGACGATGCCGAGGAAAATCAACAGCACGCCGAACATCTCGATCGATTCGTGCACCGGCGTGTCCGGCGGGAACGTCGATTGGCCGAACAGCAGTGCCAGAAACAGCACCGCGACGAGCACGGCAAGCACCAGCCGGCGCATCTGCTGGTAGTTGCCCAGCCCGTGTTTGTATTCTGTGTCCAAGTTTGGGTTCCGATCGTCGAGGAGCTTAGCCGGCGATCGCAGCTCTAGCCAGGAATAGGCGTCCCGCCGGTCGTCGGGACGCCCTGTAGCACGATTCAGGCGGATTTTAGCGCGATGACTAGACCTGACGTCATCGTGATCCAAGCGGGTTCTGCAAAAGCGTCCACGGTTTGCGGTGAGAACCCGCGACAACCATGGAAGCTATGCAGACGACGCGTTGCGAAGCGAGCGGAGCCTGCTTAGCGCGGCGCCAGCACCATCATCATCTGGCGGCCTTCGAGCTTCGGCTCGGCTTCCACCTTGGCGATGGTCGCCACCTCCTCGCGCACCTTGTTCAGAAGCTGCATGCCGAGTTCCATATGCGCCATCTCGCGGCCGCGGAAGCGCAGCGTCAGCTTGACCTTGTCGCCTTCCTCGAAGAAGCGGCGGACCGCCTTCATCTTGGTCTCGTAGTCATGGCTGTCGATGTTCGGGCGCATCTTGATCTCCTTGATCTCGATGACCTTCTGGTTCTTGCGCGCCTCGGCCGCCTTCTTCTGGTTGGCGTATTTCAATTTGCCGAGATCGAGGATTTTTACAACGGGCGGCACCGCGTTGGGCGATATTTCAACCAGATCGAGCCCGGCCTCTTCGGCGAGCAGCAATGCGTCGTTGATGGAAACATCGCCGCGGTTCTGGCCTTCGGCGTCGATAAGCTGGACCCGGGGAACCCGGATATCACGGTTGGAGCGCGGCCCATCCTTGGTCGGCGCCGCTGCTTTGAAAGGTCTGCGAATGGTCGTGGTCTCCTTGGCCGTTTCGTTCGGGGTTCGTACAGATCTGTGTGGACGCGCCAATGTGGGAAGCGCGCGGCGCAAGTCAATAGCACAGCGTTCTCAAGAAATCACCTGATCACGAGCCTGTGCCAAGCAAAGAAACATCGCGAGCACTTTCCGCCTTGCCTCCGGCCGTGCCAAAAGCAGGCGTGAAAAAAACCAGGACCGCCCCACAGCCATGACCGCCGCTCCGATCTTTCTGGATGTTGATGGATCCGATATCGCCGTGCGCCATTCGGCGGGCTCGACGCCCGGCATCGTCTGGCTCGGCGGCTACAAGTCGGACATGTTGGGCACGAAAGCCGAGACGCTGTCGGACTGGGCGGCACGAGAAGGCCGCGCCTTCCTGCGGCACGACTATTCGGGCCATGGCGAATCCGGCGGCGCTTTTGCTGACGGCACGATTTCGACATGGCTTGCGCAAAGCCTTGCGGTTTTCCGGAATTTCGCCAGGGGCGATCAGGTCCTGGTCGGCTCGTCCATGGGTGCCTGGATCGCGCTGCGCATGGTGCAGGAATTGCGCAAGGCGGGCGACGCAAGCGTGGTCGGCATGGTGCTGCTGGCACCGGCGCCGGATTTTACCAGTGAGTTGGTCGAACCCGTGCTGACCAAGGCGCAGAAGCGCGACCTCGCCAAAAAGGGCTACTTCGCGGAGCCGTCGGACTATTCCGCGGAACCCTACATCTACACGAGCGCCCTGATCGAGGATGGCCGCCATAACCGGGTGATGACCGGGCCTATCGACACGCATTGCCCGGTTCACATCTTGCAGGGGCTGGCCGATGCGGACGTGCCGTCGAGCCACGCCTTGAGGCTGGTCAGCCTGCTGCCGGCCGACGATATCACGCTGTCGCTGATTCCCGACGGCGACCATCGCCTGTCGCGGCCGCAAGATCTCGACATGCTGGTGCGGGCCGTCGGTGACATGGCCGGACGAGGCAGAGGTAAATGACCATGCGCCTTTCCATCCCGGTCTCCGCCTTCGTCGCGGCCATCGTCGGCTTTGGCGGCACGCTGGCCATCGTCATCGCCGCCGCCAAGGCGGTCGGCGCGACGCAGGTCGAGACGGCAAGCGGTGTGACGGCGATCTGTCTGGCCATGACGGTCGAGTGCCTGTGGCTGTCATGGCGCACGAAAATGCCTGTCATCACCGCCTGGTCGACTCCGGGCCTGGCACTGGTCGCCGCCTCGAGTGGCTTTTCGATGGGCGAGGCCGTCGGCGCCTATATCATCACCGGCGTCCTGCTGGTCACCACCGGCCTGTTTGGGCCGCTGACCCGGCTGATATCGAGAATACCGGCTTCGGTCGCTTCCGGCATGCTGGCCGGCATCGTCGTCACCTTCGCCATCAATGCCATGAAAGCCATTCCAGCGGACCCTTGGCTCATCCTGCCGCTGATCGCCGCATTCTTTGTCATCCGGCTGTTCAATCCGGCGCTATCGGTACTGGCGGTGCTGGTTGGCGGTGGCCTTGCCGCCTTCCTTACCGGCCGTGTCGGTGGCTTGCCCGCGCCCGAACTGTCGACACTGACGTTCATTGCTCCCCATTTCACCGCCAAGGCCATTATCGGCCTGGCGCTGCCGCTCTATCTCGTCACCATGGCCTCGCAGAACCTTTCCGGCCTCGCTGTGCTGCGCGCCGCCGGCTACCACCCCGAGCCAGGCCCGCTGATCGGTGTCACCGGCCTATTTTCGCTCTTGTCGGCGCCTTTCGGGGCCGCAACCACCAATCTGGCGGCGATCTCGGCGGCGATATGCACCGGGCCGGACGTCCATCCCGATCCGGCCGAACGCTGGAAGACCGGCCCGTTCTATGCGCTCGCCTATCTGATCTTCGCGATTTTCGGCGCTTCGCTGGTGGCGATCTTCGCCGTCCTGCCGCAGAGCCTGATCGTGCTTGTGGCGGGTCTCGCGCTGATGGCCTCGCTCGCCAACGCGCTGGCGATCGCGCTTAGGGATGAGGATGACCGGATGGCAGCCACCGTCACCTTCGTCGTCACCGCCTCCGGGCTGACGCTGTTCGGCGTCGGTGCGGCATTTTGGGGCCTGATCGCCGGTTTGGCCATGCTTTTCCTCGATATGCTCAAAAAGCGGCAATCATTTCAGAAGCTTGTCCGGTTTTGGCCGACATTGTCTTGAATCGCCGTTTTCGCCTTCCCATTTCGATTCCACGCAGCCGGTTCTGGCTGTCTCCAACCGAAGGAATGGGAGAAAATGAACACATCTGCATTGATCCGCCCGGCCTGGACGCCGGCGACCATCGCGTTGATGGTGATCGGCTTCATGGTGTTCTGGCCGCTCGGCTTCGCCATGCTCGCCTACATCATCTGGGGCGACCGGCTTGAGGGCTTCAAGCGTGACGTCAATCGCGCAACCGACGGCATCTTCGCCGGTTGCCGCCGTGGTTCCGACAAGGCCGCACGCTGGGGCAACGGCTCCGCCCGCACCGGCAACGTCGCTTTCGACGACTGGCGCGAAAAGGAGCTTGAGCGCCTGAACGAAGAGCGCCGCAAGCTCGACGAGATGCTGACGCAGTTCGACGAGTATGCCCGCGAGTTGCGCCGCGCCAAGGATCAGGACGAGTTCGACCGGTTCATGGCCAACCGCAACAAGTCGACCGCGCCGACCAAGACCGATCCGGGCACCGGAACGACCCCCACCAAGCGTGGCAAAGGCTCGAACCTGCTCGACGACTGAGGCCAGGCGACAGGGCCAAGGTGTAATGACGGCGTCGCGCGAGCGGCGCCGTTTCTTTTTTGTTCTATTCGTTTTCCTCGAATCGCGTATCGTCCCGCCATGACCATCGGGTTCTTCCGCAATCTGACGAAGCCCAAACCCACGCCTGCCGTGGAGCGGGAATACTGTGTCGCCGGCCGCACCCTGCCGCTCAAGATCGTCGAGAGCGCCAGGGCAAAACGCCTGACGCTGCGCATCGATTCCGGCGGTCAGGGTCTGCGCATCACCGTGCCGCCGGGCCTGCGCCGCGGCGAGGTGGACAGGTTCCTCGACCGCCACCAGGACTGGCTGGAGCAGCGGCTGGCCAAGGTGCCGACGCGGCCGCAGGTGCGGCCGGGCATCAAGATCCCGGTGCGCGGCGTGCCGCACCGCATCGTCCACGAGCCGTCAAAGCGCGGCACCGTAACCATATCGCGCGACGAGCGCGGTCCGCTGCTGATCGTGCATGGCGAGCGCATCCATCTGCCGCGCCGCATCGCCGATTTCTTGAAGCGCGAGGCCAAGAAGGAGATCGAGAAGCTGGTCGTCAGGCACACCGAGGCGCTCGGCAAGCGCGCCAAGGCGATCCGCTATAAGGACACCTCCAGCCGCTGGGGCTCCTGCACCTCCGAAGGCAATCTCTCCTTCTCCTGGCGCATCATGATGGCGCCGCAGCCGGTCATCAACTACCTCGTTGCGCATGAGGTGGCGCATCTCAAGGAGATGAACCACGGGCCGAAATTCTGGAAATTGTGCGAAAAGCTCTGCCCCGACACCGAGCGCTGCAAGGACTGGCTGAAGCGCAATGGCGGCGCCCTGCAGGCGATCGTGTTTGAGTAGGGTGCGGCGGAGTCACCTGGAGTCAGGCGAAGGCTTCGCCACTTCGTCATGTATGGACGCCCCAGGGAAGGCCGCTAGTCGTCATTCGCCGCATTCAACTCCTCCGGCCGCAGCCCCTCTTCGCCATGATGCGGCCAGGGCAGAAAGTTCCGGTCGAAGGCGTCGCCGCCGAAATAATCCAGCGCCCGATGCGCTTCGGCGCCGTTGAACGCGGCCTTGTCCATCAGATGCGCGATGACCTCGCGCGCCTGCGCGATCTTCTGCTTCAGTTCGGCAACGGTCTGGTCGGCCATGGCTGTGCTCCCGCCTTGCATGCTGTCCATCAATAGGTAGCGCCTTTCACCTTGCCGGCAAACAGCATGCTTTTTCTCGACTCTTGGCCCTTTTCGTGCCAATTCCCGCGCCATGGCGCTCGACATCAAGATCTGCGGTTTGAAAACCGACCAGGCAATGGCCGCGGCCCTGGCCGGCGGCGCCAGCCATGTCGGCTTCATTTTCTTTCCGAAAAGCCCGCGTTACGTCGAGCCGGCCGAAGCCGGCCGTCTGCGCGAAGCGGCGCGCGGCAAGGCCTTGGCGGTTGCCGTCACGGTCGATGCCAGCGACGCCGTCCTCGATGAAATCGTGGAGAAGATGCAGCCCGACATGCTGCAACTGCACGGCTCCGAAACCCCCGAGCGGGTGACCGAACTGAAAGCCCGCCATGGGCTGCCGGTGATGAAGGCGTTGCCGCTCAGCGAGGCTGCCGATCTCGACCGGATAAGGTCGTTCATCGGCGTTGCCGACCGCTTCCTGTTCGATGCCAAGCCGCCGAAGGGCTCCGAGCTGCCGGGCGGCAACGGCGTCGCTTTCGACTGGCGCATCCTCGCCGGCCTTGACGCCGGGATCGATTACATGCTTTCCGGTGGGCTCAACGCCGCCAACATCGGCGATGCCCTTCGGCTTGCCAACCCACCCGCAATAGACATTTCGTCGGGCGTGGAAAGTGTGCCGGGCGTCAAGGATCCGGCGCTGATCGAACAATTTTTCCGGGCCGTCAGGGCCGCGCGGGACGACCGCGCCGCCTGAACAAAATTTCGAACCCTGAGCATGTCCCGGAAAAGTGGGAACCGATTTTCCGACAGGGACATGCTCAAAGTACAGATCTAGGAGATCGGCGATGAACAAGCCGGCGACACCCAATTCCTTCCGCACCGGACCCGACGAACAGGGCATGTTCGGCATTTTCGGCGGTCGCTTCGTCGCCGAAACGCTGATGCCGCTGATCCTCGACCTGGAGAAGAACTGGAACGAGGTCAAGAACGATCCGGATTTCAGGGCTGAGTTGACCGACCTGTCGACCCACTATGCCGGGCGGCCCTCGAAGCTCTATTTCGCCGAAGGCCTGACGAAGCATCTTGGCGGCGCGAAAGTCTATTTCAAGCGCGAGGACCTGAACCACACCGGCTCGCACAAGATCAACAATTGCCTCGGCCAGATCCTGCTGGCCAAGCGCATGGGCAAGAAGCGTATCATCGCCGAGACGGGCGCCGGCCAGCATGGCGTGGCCTCCGCGACCGTCGCCGCCCGCTTCGGCTTTCCCTGCGTCGTCTATATGGGCGCGACCGACGTTGCCCGGCAAAGCCCCAATGTCTTCCGCATGAAGCTGCTCGGCGCCGAAGTGCGGCCGGTGACCGCGGGCCACGGCACACTGAAGGACGCCATGAACGAAGCCCTTCGTGACTGGGTGACCAATGTCGAGGACACCTATTACCTGATCGGCACCGCCGCTGGTCCGCACCCCTATCCGGAGCTGGTGCGCGACTTCCAGTCGGTGATCGGTACGGAAGCCCGCGCGCAGATCCTCGAACAGGAGGGACGGCTGCCCGACACCATCATCGCCGCTGTCGGTGGCGGTTCCAACGCCATCGGCATGTTCCATCCCTTCCTCGATGACAAGGACGTTCGCATCATCGGCATCGAAGCGGGCGGGCGCGGCCTCGACGGCATCGAGCATTGCGCTTCGATGAATGCCGGTTCTCCCGGTGTGCTGCACGGCAACCGCACCTATCTCCTGCAGAACGCCGACGGCCAGATCATGGACGGCCATTCGATTTCGGCCGGCCTCGATTATCCCGGCGTCGGTCCGGAGCATTCCTGGCTGCGCGACTCGGGCCGTGTCGAGTATGTGCCTATTCTCGACGACGAGGCGCTGGAAGCCTTCAGGCTGACGACGCGCGTCGAAGGCATCATCCCGGCGCTGGAATCGGCGCACGCCATCGCTCATGCCGTCAAGATCGTACCCGCCATGGACAAGGACCAGATCGTCATCGTCAACCTGTCCGGCCGTGGCGACAAGGACGTGCACACGGTGGCCTCGATGTTGGGCATGGAGATCTGATCATGGCAACCCGCATCGACCGCCGCATGGCGAAGCTCAGGAACGAAGGCCGTCCGGCGCTCGTCACCTATTTCATGGGTGGCGACCCCGACTATGCAACCTCGCTGTCGATCATGAAGGCCCTGCCGGGCGCCGGTTCAGACGTCATCGAGCTCGGCATGCCGTTTTCCGATCCGATGGCTGACGGCCCGGCGATTCAGGCCGCCGGCCTCAGGGCGCTTAAAGGCGGCCAGACGCTGGTCAAGACGCTGAAGATGGCGTCGGACTTCCGCGCCGGCGACGATGAAACACCGATCGTGCTGATGGGCTACTACAACCCGATCTACATCTACGGCGTCGACCGCTTCCTGAAGGATGCGATTGCCAGCGGCATTGACGGGCTGATCGTCGTCGACCTGCCGCCGGAGATGGATGAGGAACTCTGCATCCCGGCGTTGAAGGCCGGCATCAACTTCATTCGGCTGGCGACGCCGACCACTGACGACAAGCGCCTGCCCAAGGTGCTGCAGAACACGTCCGGCTTCGTCTACTACGTGTCGATGACCGGCATCACCGGCTCGGCGCTTGCCGACACAGGCAAGGTCGCCACGGCGGTCCAGCGTATCAAGGGTCACACCAATCTGCCGGTCTGCGTCGGTTTCGGTGTCAAGACCGCCGAACAGGCGCGCGTCATCGGCGCCAACGCCGACGGCGTGGTCGTCGGCACGGCGATCGTCAATGCGGTTGCCGATGTGCTGGGGCCGAAGGGCGAAAAGACCGCTGATCCGGCCGAGGCGGTCGCCACGCTAGTCAGCGGCCTTGCGCAAGGCGTGCGCTCGGCCCGCCTTGCTGCTGCCGAATAGTTTTCCTACTTCTCTTCCCAACTCTTCGTCAGGACAGGAGCCGAAGCGATGAACTGGATCACCAATTACGTTCGCCCGAAGATCAACTCGATGCTCGGCCGGCGTACCGACATGCCCGAGAATCTCTGGATCAAGGATCCCGAGACCGGCGAGATGGTGTTCCACAAGGACCTGGAATCCAACCAGTTCGTCATCCCGTCCTCCGGCCATCACATGAAGATCTCGGCCAAGGAGCGGCTGAAATTCTTCTTTGATGACGGCAAGTACGAGACCCTGGACAATCCCAAGGTCATGCAGGATCCCCTGAAGTTCCGCGACGAGAAACGCTATGTCGACCGGCTGAAGGACGCCAAGGCCAAGACTGGCCTGGAAGATGCCATCATCAATGCGCTGGGGACCGTCGAGGGCCTGCCAGTCGTGGTGACGGCGCAGGATTTCGCTTTCATGGGCGGCTCGCTCGGCATGGCGGCGGGTGACGCCATCGTGCATGGCTTCGAGGTCGCCTTGCAGCGCAAGCGACCGCTGATCCTATTCGCCGCTTCCGGTGGCGCCCGCATGCAGGAAGGTATCCTGTCGCTGATGCAGCTGCCGCGCACCACGGTCGGTGTCGACCGGCTGAAGGAAGCCGGCCTTCCCTACATTGTCGTGCTGACCAACCCGACCACCGGCGGCGTCACCGCCTCCTACGCCATGCTGGGCGATGTGCACATCGCCGAGCCAGGAGCGTTGATCGGTTTTGCCGGTCCGCGCGTCATCGAGCAGACCATCCGCGAGAAATTGCCGGACGGCTTTCAACGCTCCGAATATCTGATGGAGCACGGCATGGTAGACATGGTGGTGTCCAGGCTGGAAATGCGCCAGACGATCGCGCGGCTTTTGAAAATGCTGCTCAAGATGCCCGAGGAGCAAAAGCCACTGGAACCGGAAATCATGCCGCCGGCCGTGCTTGCCGCCGAAGCCCGGCCGCAAGCTTGACGCTACAATGGCCGGCCGCGACACCGGCCTGACGTGAGACTGGCCTGACGCGACATTGGCCGCCGCGGACAGCGATTGCGCAGCATCCGTGGCGCGCTGTAGCCTTTTGATAGCCGTGGTCATTGCGGGAGCGATTCTGGCTCTCGGGCCATGCGCCGGGATTGTGCCATGACGACGCTTGC
Organism: Mesorhizobium sp. B2-3-13; assembly: GCF_006442195.1. Taxonomy (NCBI): domain Bacteria; kingdom Pseudomonadati; phylum Pseudomonadota; class Alphaproteobacteria; order Hyphomicrobiales; family Phyllobacteriaceae; genus Mesorhizobium; species Mesorhizobium sp. B2-3-13. The sequence continues at coordinate 186,204 of NZ_VFVQ01000011.1, read as the reverse complement.
CGCCGACCGCGAAATCGAAGCCCTGATGGCGCTTCACCCGAAAGGCTTTGACCTTTCGCTCGACCGCATCACGCGGCTTCTGGAGCGGCTGGGCAACCCGCAGGACCTGCTGCCGCCGGTCATCCACATCGCCGGCACCAACGGCAAGGGTTCCTGCGCAGCCTTCTCGCGGGCGCTGCTGGAAGCTTCCGGCCGGCTCGTCCACGTCCACACCTCGCCGCATCTGGTCAACTGGCACGAGCGCTACAGGCTTGCGGCCGAGGGCGGCGGCAGGCTGGTCGACGATGACATCTTCGCCGAGGCCATTGCCCGCGTCGCAAAGGCCAACGGCGGCCAGAAGATTACCGTCTTCGAGATACTCAGCGCCGTCACCTTCGTCCTGTTTTCGGAACATCCGGCCGATGCCGCCATCATCGAGGTCGGTCTTGGCGGCCGCTTCGATGCCACCAATGTCATCGCGCGGCCGGCCGTGTCGGTGATCATGCCGGTCTCGATGGACCATGAGGCCTATCTCGGCGACCGTGTCGAGTTGATCGCCGCCGAAAAGGCCGGCATCATGAAACGCGGCTGCCCGGTGGTCATCGGCGCGCAGGAAAGCGAGACCGCGCTGCAGACGCTGATCGACACCGCAGAGCGGCTGGAATGTCCGACCCTGGTCTATGGCCAGGATTTTCTCGCTTTCGAGGAAAACGGCCGCATGGTCTACCAGGACGATGATGGCCTGATGGACCTGCCATCACCGCGTCTGCCCGGTCGCCACCAATTTGCGAATGCGGCGGCGGCGATCGCCGCGGTCAAGGCCGCCGGTTTCGAGATCAGCCACCGCGCCGCCGAGAAGGCGATGACCAACGTCGCCTGGCCGGGCCGTATGCAGAAGCTGGTGCAGGGCAAGCTGGCGGAACTGGCACCGAAGGGCGCCGACATCTGGCTCGACGGCGGCCATAATCCGGGCGCCGGCGTGGTCGTCGCCGAAGCGCTGGCCGAGCAGGAGGAAAAGAACCCGCGCCCACTGTTCCTCATCTCGGGCATGATCAACACCAAGGACCAGAGCGGCTATTTCCGCGCCTTCAAGGGCCTAGTCAAGCATGTCTACACGGTGCCAGTGAGCCAGAGCGACGCCGGCGTGCCAAACGACGAACTGGCCATCCGCGCCACGGAAGCCGGGCTGACGGCCGAACCGGTAAACTCCGTCGCCAGCGCCCTGATGCTGCTGCGCGATACCTGGGACGGCCCGACGCCGCGCATCCTGATCGGGGGGTCGCTTTACCTGGCCGGCGCGGTCCTGGCCGAAAACGGCACGCCGCCTACCTGAGGTTCGCCTCAGCGCGGTTTACTTCAGCTCGATCTCGATAAAAGCGTACTCGCCCTCATTGGCGCTGATGACGTCGTGTTCGACGCCCTCCTTGCGGAAATAGGGGGAACCTTTCTTCATCTCGGCGAAGGTTTCACCGTCCTTGGTCACCAGCTTCAGCTTGCCGTCCATCAGCGGCACCACGACATAGTCGTGGCCATGGCGATGCCAGCCGGTGTTGTCGCCCGGCTGAAAGCGGTATTCGGTGACGATGACGCGCTCATTGTCGATGAAGACTGTGGCCTTGGCGGATCCGGTCATTTCTCTCTCCTGCTTCTGCTGCCAACAGAAGACATGGAGAGCCCCGATGTGAGGGCCAGAGCGGCGCACCGATGACGCCAACAAAAAGCCCGGCGCGCTGGCCGGGCTCAATGCATCGAATTCAGATGGTATCAGGCGAGATTGCCATTGACCCAGTGCGACAGCGCGGTCTTGGGCGCGGCGCCTACCTTGATGTCGGCCACTTCGCCGCCCTTGAAGATCATCAGCGTCGGGATCGAGCGCACGCCAAACTGGGCGGCAAGCTCGGGATTCTCGTCGATGTTCAGCTTGGCGATCTTGACCTTGGCGCCGAGTTCAGCGGCGATGTCATCAAGCGCCGGTGCGATCATCTTGCAGGGGCCGCACCACTCCGCCCAGAAATCAACCACGACCGGTACCTGGGCATTGAGCACATCGGCCTGGAAATTGTTCTTGTCGACCTTGACGGTGGTCATGCGGAGATCCTTTCGAAATTTTTTGCCGCACCAAATGTGGTGGTTGTCGCATCCTTCTTCAAGCAGTTCTTGTGTCACGCTCCCGTGAGTCGGGCAAGGGCGTCGTCCATGGCCCGAGCCGGCAGTTCGATCAGCCTTGGCGCTTCGGTGAACAGCAGGGCCGCCTTGATCTCCCGCCCGGGATAAAGCGGCTGCAACAGGGCGCGATACAGCGCGAGTTGGAGCAGGTAGGCCGGCGGGACTTCGGCCAGGGAAGCGGGTGCGGGCCTGTTGGTCTTGTAGTCGACGATCGAAATTGTATCCGCTGTCACCGCCAACCGATCGATCTTCCCGGAGATGGAGCGGATTTTGCCCTTGACCTCAAGGCTGCCCATGATCGCGACCTCGGCACGTGACGACGGCGCGAACAGTTGACCGAGGCCGGGCTCGGCAAGGATGGCCACGACCGAGGCCAGAGCCTTTTGGCGCTCGGCTTGCGGCCACGCCGCACCCGTTCGCGAGAGGTAACGCTCTGCCGCACCTTGGCGGTCGCTCTCGGCAATGCCGGGCAACATCTGCAGCAGTTTGTGCAGGGCGAGCCCGCGCAGCACGGCAAAACCCGGCTCGGCATCGGCGTCCAGCACCGGCGAGGCCTTGTCGACCACCGCTTCCTTGCCTTCCTCGATCAGCGCCGAGGCGCCCGACGGCGACAATGGACGCGGCAGGTCCTCGAAAGGCGGCAAGGGCCGGAACAAAGTCGCCGGCAACGGACCGAACGCATCGACCTGCCGCGCCTGCTCGCCCGGGCTTGGCGTAACCGGCGGCAGTTTGGTGACGTGAAAACGGTAGACAGGCTCGCCACCGGCAGGATGCGGACGCTGTTCGCTTTCGGGCGCGCCGCTCAGCGCTCGGCTGACGATCGAATGCCAGGTGCCGCTGTTCGGCGCCCGCTTGCTGTGATAGCCGCAGACGATCAACCGGTCCTCGGCGCGCGTCATGCCGACATAGAGCAGCCGGCGGTACTCGTCGTCGGCGAGTTCACGGGCGCGAGCGGCGGCCGTTTTCGAAAAGCCGTTGGCGACGTCGCTCGCCGAACGCCAGAGGTAGCCCTTGCCGTCCCAATGTCGACCCGAGCCGTCGAAAGGCATCAGGCGCGGCAAATGCTGGTCGCTGAACGGGGCGGAACCGCCGTCGACCAGGAACACAACCGGCGCCTCCAGGCCCTTGGCCGCGTGCACGGTCATCACCCTGACCTCGTCACGGGTCTGGTCCATCTCGCGTTTGATCTCGGGGCCGGCGTTTTCCAGCGTCGACAGGAAGGCTTCCAGCCCGGGCAGGCCGGTCCGCTCCTCGGCAAGGCAGAAGCTCAGGAATTCGTCGAGAATATCGCCGGCTTCCGGCCCGAGCCGCGCGATCATCTTGCGGCGCACGCCATCGCGCGCCAGCAGGGCGGCATAGAACTCGAACACCGGCTTGAAGGCGGCCTCGTCAGCCCAGGCGTCGAGCTGCGCAACGATCGCCGCTAGCGCTTCGCTTTCGCCGGCATGCTGGCGCAGCGATGCCGCCAGCGACACGCCGGGCGGCCTCTGTGCGGCGAGCGTGAACAGCGTCTCCTCCGGCAGGTCGAAGACCGGGCTGCGCAGGACGGCGGCCAGCGACAGGTCGTCCTGCGGCTGGATCAGCAGATGGCCGAGCGCGATCAGGTCCTTGACCGCGATATGTCCGGGCAGGCTCAGCCGGTCGGCGCCGGCAACCGGAATGTCGCGCCGCTTGAGCGCTCGTGTCAACGCGTGGACGAAGCTGTCGCGCTTGCGCACCAGCACGAGCACGTCGCCCGGCCGCAGCCGCTTGCCACGGCCCTCGATGATTTCGCCCTTGCCGATCCAGCCGGCGATGGTGGCCGCGACATTCTCGGCGACGCGCACCGCCGGTGCATGGGCATGGTCGATGGCTTGCGCCCAGTCGTCGGGCTCGTCGACGGCCTCGGCGCCGATCGATGGCCAGACCTCGACATAGCCCGGCGCATCGCTGCGGATCGCCTTATGGTTCAGCGGATCGGGGTCGTGGCTGATGCCGCGCCGCACGATGGGATCGGCAAAGACGCGGTCGACGGCGGCCAGCACATCGTCCGTGGAGCGGAACGACCAGGTCAGCTTAAGGTCGGCGAAGGACGCCTCGGCGTCGCGCACCCGTCGGGCGAACAACAACCGGCTGTCGGCGAAAGAATCCGGTGCCGCGCCCTGGAAGGAGTAGATCGACTGCTTCTCGTCGCCGACGGCGAAGATCGTGCGGTGGACCCGTTCGCGGGCGCCAAAGCCGGCGAAGAATTCTTCCGCCAGCCGCTTCACCACCTCCCATTGATCCGGGCTGGTGTCCTGCGCTTCGTCGAGCAGTATGTGGTCGATGCCCTGGTCGAGCTTGTACTGCACCCAAGGGCCGGCATCGGGCCGCGCCAAGAGGTTTACCGTACGGGTGATCAGGTCGTTGAAGTCGAGAAAGCCGCGGCTGCGTTTCAACACTTCGTAGCGCGCGATCAACCAATCGGCGATGGTCAGCGCCGCGCGTGTGCCTTCCAGCATCCTGAACAGCGCCAGCCGGTCGACGGTCTCCATGATGGCGCTGGCCGCCGAGAGATAGCGCCCGGCGAGATCTGGCAGCCGGTCGGTCAGCGCCTTCTTGAAGGCCTTTGCCGGGTCGTAGGGATCGCCATCGGTCTTGAGGAAGGCTCTTGCCAGCAACTGCAGCCGGCGAACGGGGTCGCTCTCGGCGAAGCCTAGGCGCGCATAAGGCAGGATGTTGTTCAGCGCCGATCTGGCGTCGGTGGCTTCGGCGGCCTGGGCAAAGCCGGCAAAATAGTCCGGCAGGAAGCCGGGCAGCGGCCATATCGATGCCGCTATGCCTTCGGCGGCCTGGCCGGGCTGGAAATGGAATTCATCGAACAAGGGCTGGAAGCCGTCACGCCCGACAGCATCGAGGAAATGGCGCAACCCGTCGCGCTTGCGCACGATTTCGCCGAGCAACGCGTCGAGACCGGCCTCGCCCCCACGCTCCAGCACAGTGGCGAAGGCCTCGGCCAAATTCCTGTCGCCGGCGGCGGAGATCATCTCGCGGCGCGCGGCGGCAAAAAGCGAGGCCTCCATCTGGCTGTCGAGCATTTCGAAATGGGCGGGAATGTTGGCTTCCAGCGGGAACTGATGCAGCACGGATTCGCAGAAAGCGTGGATCGTCTGGATTTTCAGCCCGCCAGGCGTCTCCAGGGCCTCGGCGAACAGGCGGCGGGCTCTGCGCATGGTGTCGCGATCGGGCCGGCGTCCCTCCAACGCCTCGACTTTGGACGCCAGGTCGGCGTCACTGAGCGTCGTCCACTCCGACAGCGTCGAAAAAACCCGGTTCGACATGTTGGCGGCCGCGGCGCGCGTATAGGTCAGGCACAGTATCTTCGACGGGTCGGTGCCGTTGAGCAGCAGCCGGATGACACGCTGGGCAAGCACATGGGTCTTGCCCGATCCCGCATTGGCCGACACCCAGGCGGAATTGCCGGGATCGGCGGCGCGGGCCTGGCTCGAAGCGGTATCGCTCGGGATCGGATAGGCTTTCTTCATGCCTCCCCTCCCTCATCCCCGGCGTCTCCGCCGGCGGACCATTCGAGCACGCGGGCGAGATGGTCGTAGTCGCCATCGGTTTCGCCTTCGCGAAACGGCAGCGCGCGCGACAGATAGCCGGCCGCCGGGTTGGCATAGTGGATCAGCAGTTTCTCCAGCCGCGCCCAGGCTTCCTCGGCGAGATCGGCCGCGGTGCGTGGCTGGCGGTTGTGTTCGAGTATGGATTCCTCGAACACCTCGCCATTCGGCTTCAGCCTGATGAAGGCCAGTTGCGACGGCTCGCGCGTGCCCAGATCCTTGAACGCGCCACGCCTGAGCAGCGCGCCTTCCAGCGCCAGCTGAGGCGCCAGTAGCGTATGCGCCTGCGCCTTGGACGGCGAGGAGCCGGTCTTGTAGTCCAGAATGTCGGCCATGCCACCGGCCAGCAGATCGACTCGGTCGGCATAGCCGGACAGCGTCACGCCGGACTGTCCGACGCCGGTCTTGCCGGCGCGCTCCTCGGCATGCCGCTGGACCACCGCGTCGGCGCGCGTGCGCTCCCATTCGATGATGTTGGCGGCGAGCTTTTCGAAACGCGGCCACCACACCGCCTCGACATCGGCTGGAAGCGCTGCCTCGGCGAAACAGGCGCGGCCGGCGGCGATGAGCCCGGCCAGCGCGTCCGGCGCGCGCGGGTCCGCCACCTCGGACGAGAAGAGATGCAGGATGGCGTGAAAAAGCGTGCCGCGCTCGGCCGCACCTGGATCGCGGATGAGCGGATCGAGCGGCATCAGGCCGAGGACCCTTCGGGCATAGACGGCGTAGGGGTCGCGGCGCAGCGTCTCGATCTCGGTGACGGAGAAATGCGTTGGACGCATCGAAAGCGGCGGTTTCGGCTGTGGCCGTGGCGCGAAATCCCGCTTCGGCCCGGTGTCGAGCGCGCGCGCCCAGGCAAGCAGCTCATCGCCGCGCCGGCGCAGTGCTGCCGCCTGGTCGTTGCCGATGAAGGTAACCAGCCGCTGCAACCACCGCGAAGGCACCGCGGGTGCGTCGCCGGCACGCGCCGAGCGCGCCAGCACCACGTGTCTCGCGCTCATGGCCATCTGGAAATCATGCGCGGCAAGACCGATGCGCCGCTCCGGCGGCTCGAGATCGATGCCGGTCTTCATCAGCCGCGACATGAAGCGGTCGCTCTCCGGCTTGCGCGGCCAGACTCCTTCGTTGAGCCCGCCGATGACCAGCGTACCGACATCCTGCAGCCGCGCCTCGAGTGCTCCCCAGATGGCGATGTTCCTGTCGGTGCCTTGCGCCGGCTTGACGGTCTCGGGCGCGATCAGCGCCTCCATCCCATCGGGCCATTCGCTCGCCGCGAACGACAGCGATGCCGAAGCCGCGACCAGCCCGCGCAGCAGTTCGGCGAGCTTTCCGCCGGCGTCGCCGGCGTAAAGCTCGCCAAGGCTGCCATCAGCGGAACGGCCGAGATTCTCCAGGGCAACGACGCTGGCTTCGACCAGCGCGGCAAGGTCAGCTTCCTCCTGGCCGCGAAAGACCGAAAGCGGCGCCAGCGCTTGCTTGAGACGCCCAAGCAAATTCCGCGCGCCTTCGATGGAGCGCACGGTCAGGCGGGCAAACCAGAAGGGCGGTCGGCTATCACCGCCGAGCCCGGTGAGGCGGGCCTCGAAAAGGTCCGGCAGCGAAGCGATGTCGGGGCGGCCGGTGCCGCCGCGCAGCGCCACCAGCTCTACCAGTTCCGCCGCGCGGCGCACATCGGACCTCTCCAGACCAAGGCCGAGTAGTGGATGCTTGAGCAGCGACAACAGGCCGACCGGATCGCCCGGCCGGAACACCGCTTCGAGCGCCAGCCTGAGGAGGCTGGCTGCCGGGGTGTTGGAAAGCGGCGTGCCGCCGGAATCGTCGGCAACGACACCGAAGCGCTTGAGCTCCACGCTGACGCGGCGTGCCAGCGCGCGGTCACCGGTGACGAGCGCCGCTCTCCGGCCCGGTTCTTCGACCGCACGCTTGAGCGCGACGGCGATGGCGACTGCCTCATCGCGCTCGCTGGCCGCTTCGAGCAGCGTCACGTCGGCGAAGGCGCCGGCAATATCGGACGCCGAAAACCCGTTTCGCGTCTCGGCCCACAATTCGGTGGTCTCGGCCGGCCGCAGCGCCTCGCCGACAAGGGCCGCGCGGAGCCCAAGCTTCGGCTCGGCCGCACCGATCTCCTCGACATCGCCGCGTAGCACGCCGATCTTGCCGATCAGCTTCGCCAGGCCGTATTGCGGATGGCCAAGCACGGCTGGACGCGCGCCGGGTGCGACGAGCGCCTGGAAGGAGGCTTCGTCCAGCATCCGGTCGAGCCCGGGCAGTACGATGGCGCCGCCGGAGAGGCCAGCAATGGTCGCAAGCAGCTCCGCCGTGGCGGGGATGGAGCCGGTGGACCCCGCGGCTATGACCGGCCCGGCGGGCGGATTGCGCCGCAGCCGCGCCGCTTCGGCACGGATCAGGGCGCTGCGATGCGCGGCCGGGTTGGAGCGGTCGTTCTCTTCGAGGAATCTCGGCCAGGCATCGGTGACGATGCCGAGGAATTCGAGCGTCACCTGCCACCATCCGGCAAGGTTCCCGCTCACCAGGCCGGCGAGTTTGGCCCAGTCGGTGCCTTCCGTCTCGATCTCGTCCATCAGCCCGGCCAGATCGCGCGCCAGCCAGATCGCGTCGGCGGTGGAGGACGGGACGACGATCTCCTCGGCGAAGAGGGCCGCGGCATGGGCGGGCAGCCGGCGTTTCCACGCCCGCACCAGCGGCGTCAGCAGTAACAGCCGCTCGGTGGCGGCGATGGGTGGCGCGAGATCGATTGCCGCGGTTGGCTCGGCATCGAACGCGGCCTCATCCTCATCGAATTCGCCCAGCGGTCGGATCACCGGCAGGATCGCCGAACCGCCGCCACCACGCGCCTTCAGGCTGTCGACGAAGACGCCGCGCAAGGCACGTGCGGCGCGGCGCGTCGGCACATAGATGGTGACATCGGCCAGGGCGAGCGGGTCGCCTTCGAAACGAAACCCGGGGACAAGACGGCCGTCAAGCAGCGCCTCGGCCAGCGTCGGCAGAAACGGCGCTCCGGAGGGAATGGAGAAAACGCGGCTTGAGCCGCTCATTGTGACCCGATGAGTGCACCGGCCACCGCGTCTTCGGCGAGCGGAATGGCATCGGGCGTGCCGACGGTTATCCAGTGGCCATGCATCGGCATGCCGAACAGGCGGCCGCCGGCAATCGCCTTGTCGAAATAGGCATTGATCGAATGCGGTTCGGCTGGTGCGTCCTTGAACAGGCGCGGGTGGATGATCGCGGCGCCGGCATAGATCAAGCCGGCAGGATCGCCTTTTGAACGCCGCAGGGCACCATCCGGCGCCACCAGGAAATCGGTGCTGCCACAGTGTCCTGTCGCCCGGTGGAGATCCGCCAGCATCAGCAGAATATCCATTTTCGCGCCGTTCCATGCAAGGGCAAGCCGCCCGAGATTGAGCGGGCCGTGGTCGATCCAGAATGTATCGGCATTGAGGATGTAGAACGGCTCCCGGCCGAGCTCCGGCAGCGCCTTGACGATGCCGCCGGCGGAATCGAGCAGCCGGTCGCTCTCATCGGAAATGACGATGCGCGGCGAGCGGCGATCGGCGACATGGGCGACGATCTGTTCGGGAAGATAATGGACATTGACCACCGCCTTGCCGACGCCGGCCGCGGCCAGGCTGTCGAGGCCCCAGTCGAGCAGCGTCTTGCCGGCGATCTGGACCAGCGGCTTGGGGATGGTGTCGGTGATCGGCCGCATGCGCTTGCCGAGCCCGGCGGCAAGAACGATGGCGGTCTTCGGTCTTCTTGTCACAGCGCTCGTTCCTCCAGCAGCCCGTGCGCGCTGTAGAAATCCCGCAGGTCGGCGAGCGCGGGATGCGACAGCGCGCGCCTCAGATAGTCGCGGATGCGCGGCAGGTGCTTGAGATAATAAGGTTTGCCGTCGCGTTTTTCGAGACGCACGAAAATGCCCAGAATCTTGGAATTGCGCTGCGCGGCCATGATTGCATAGGCTTCGAGGAAGCCTGCTTCATCGAAGTCGCCCGCTGCATGACGCGCCGCGAGATAGGCATCGAGCGTCCGCTTCTCGATCTCGGGTGCCATGGTGACGCGGGCGTCCATGGCAAGCGAGGCGACGTCATAGGCGGCGGGCCCGATCAGCGCGTCCTGGACGTCGACGATGCCGAGCCGGTCGAGGCCGGACCGTTCGCCGCGCCAGATGATGTTGGGCGAGTGGAAGTCGCGCAGCATCAGCGTGTATTCGCTGCCTTGCAGCCGGTCGAGAAGCGCGTCCCATGTCCTGTGGTAGCCGGAACGCAGCGCGTCGCCCGCCGGGCCGCCCGATATCGCCGGCAGGTACCAGTCGATCAGCAAGTCCGCCTCGATCAGCATGGCGTCGCGATCGAAGGGCGGGACGTCATGAACGACGCCGGGAGCGGCCTCCATCCGGTGAGGCCAGGCCTTGCCATGCATCATGGCGAGCAGTTCGGCTGCCGCCTCGTAACGTTCGGCGACCGGCTCGCCATTGTCGGCGAGGAAGCCTTCCGAGCCCAGATGCTCGAGCAGCAGGAAACCCTGGTCGAGATCCTGCGCGTCGATCCTGGGCACCGCGACCCCGGCGGCTAGCAGCGCACGGTCGATGGCGACGAAGGCGGACACCGACTGCGCGGTGTGGGCGATCACCGCATAGGGTTTGCCGTCGCGCACGGGAGGGCCGAGCACCAGCCGCGGCGAGTTCATCAGCACGCGCGGCGCCTCGCCGGCAAGCGAGACGATCTCGTAGGAGCGGGCCGAGGCGTCGCCGATGAAATGCCGGCGCCGCGCTTGCCCCCATCCGGCGCTCTCCAGAAAACCGCGCATGGCCAGCGAGCGCGCGACACGGTCGAAGGTCGCGCCTTGCCCCGACAGTCGGGCCAGCCGGCCCTCGCCATGCTGGACGAGTTCGATCAGCACCGTCGTCCTGGGTAGATAGCCGTCAGCCCGTTCCGGCCATTCGATGAGGGCTGCACCTTGCGCCAGCGCTTCCTCGAAGCCCAGTTCGTCCAACTCGGCCGCCGACGACAGGCGATAGAGGTCGAAATGATGGACCGGGATGCGCGTGTCGTAGCTCTGCACCAGGGTGAAGGTCGGGCTCGGCACTTCGAGACCGGCATCGTCGGCCAGCGTCCGGATGAGCGCTCTTGCCAGCGTCGACTTGCCGGCGCCGAGATCGCCCTTGAGCGCCAGCACGTCGCCCACGCGCAGAGCCAGCGAAAGATCCTCGCCCAGCCGCGCTGTCTGGGTCTCGTCGGCGAGCAAACGCTCCAGCACCGGTTCCGTCATCGAGCGCGCTACTCGGCCGCTGCGCGGATACCCGGCATGTCGGGAAAGGTGCAGATGACGGTCGTGCCCTTATCCCTGCCGGTTTCGATGCGAACGGCGCCGCCATGCAGTTCGACAAAGCTCTTGACGATGGACAGGCCGAGGCCAGCGCCGCGCCGGCGGCCGCCATTGGCGCGCGGCTCGAAGCGGCGGAACACCGAATCGAGCACGTCGGGCGGCATGCCGGGCCCGTCGTCGTGAACCGAGAACTCGACTCCGTCCGCCAGCTGGCGGCATGCCAGCCGGATGGTGCTGGCCTCCGGCGCGTAATTGGCGGCGTTGCTCAGCAGATTGTAGAGGATCTGGCGGATGCGGGTTTCGTCGCCATGGAAGGTCTTCGGCGCGGCGGCGGCGTCGACCGCGAGCCGGATCGAATGCTCCTCCAGCCGGTCGGCGACAAGCTCGGCGGCGGCCGCGATGGTGCGGTCGACATGCACTTCGGAAATATCGAGCTGCATGATGCCGGCATCGACCGTCGCCAGGTCGAGTATGTCGTTGACGATGGTCAGCAGCACCGATGAGGACGAGCCGACATGCTCGACATATTCACGCTGCTTCTGCGTCAAAGGGCCCGTCGCCGGCAGCGACAGCAACTCGGTGAAGCCGATGATGTTGGTCAGCGGCGACCGCAGTTCGTAGGACACATGCTGGACGAATTCGTTCTTGAGCTGGTCTGATTTCTCGAGGGCCTCGTTCCTGTCCTTGAGCGCGCGCTCGATGTGGACGCTGTCGGTGACGTCGACGAAGGTCATCATCACTTGCCCGTTGGGCAGCGGGATCACGGCGTAACGCAGCACGGTGCCGTTGTTGAGCTCGGTCTGGCCGTGGCGGTCGCGGCGCTCGTCGTCGAAACCGGTGATGGCGGCGACGAAGCCGGGCCAGGGGCTCTCGACCGCTTGCCGATCGGACAGCTCGCGTATGGCCGATACGTGCACATTGGGCTTGGCGGCTTCCGCGTCCAATCCCCACAGCGTGGCAAAGGCCGGGTTCGATAGCCGCAGCCGGCCGTCCGGGCCGAACACCGCGACGCCCTCGGCGAGATTGTCGAGCGTTTCGCCCTGGACCCGAACCGCGGTGCGGTAGCGGCTTTCGAGATCCATCTTCTCGGTCAGGTTCTCGAACACCCAGGTGACGCCGCCCTTGGGTTGCGGGTTGGCGACGACGCGGATCGTCTTGCCATCCGGCAGGTGCCACCAGTGTTCCTGCGATTCGACCGCACGATAGGCGCTGAGCAGGCCTTCCTTCCAGCGGCGCCACTCCGGCTGTTCGGCGATCTTGCCCTCGCTGCGCAGCCGGTCGAGCAAAAGGGCGTTGTCGGGCGCGCTGTGCAGGAAGCCGCTGTCGAGCCCCCAAAGTTTCTGGAAAGCCTGGTTGAAGAAGCGCAGCTTCTCGTCGGTGTCGAAGATGGCGACAGCGGTGTTGAGCTGGTCGAGCGTATCGGCGTGGCTGCGCACGGTCCGCTCATATTCGCCACGGATAGCCTCGATGGCGCTGGTGTCGCAGGCAAGGCCGGCCGAACCGTCGGCGCCGGCAAAGTCGGTCACGGCGAACACGCGGCGGTCGCCTTCGATCACCGTCGAAAGCGACTGCTCGAATACCGGATGCGATTTGTGCTGCGTGGCGATGACCTCGCGCGCCTGGCCGCCGAGGAATTCCTTGGCGTCACGCACCGCGGCTTCCGCGCTCTCGGCTTCGACCGCGTCGGCATAGGCCCGGTTGACCCATTTCAGGCGGCCATGCTCGTCACGCAGCCATGCCGGCATCTTCAGCGCCTCGAGCAGCCCGATCATCGTGTCATGATCGGTGGCCAGCCGCTGGTTGTCGATCTTGAGCCGGGCCTGGCTGCGCTGCGTCTCGGAAAGCGAGACAAACCGCACCAGCACATGGGCCGCGCTCTTGCGGCCATGCACTTCCAGTGGAGCGCCGGCCTGGGATTCGATCACCAGGTCGAACGGCCTGCCTTTTTCGCGCAAACCCGCCACGGCATGTTCGAGTGCCGCCGCCGAACGCGGCATCAGCCAGCGGCCAAAAGCGAGGAACGCGGCCCGTTCCTCCGGCGCACCGCTTTCGGTCGGCAATGTGCCGATGAGTTCGGGTTTCTTGTTTTCCGAGGCCCAGACGACGACACGCTGATCGCGCAGGTTGAGCAGCGCTTCCGAACGCCGCAACGCCGCGCTGACGTCGGCGACGCGGCTTCTCAGCTCGACATTCTCCGCCGAGGTACGCGCCCGTTCGCGGATGAGAACGATGGCCGACAGGAATGCCGTACCCGTCACGCCGACGAACACCGCCAGCTGTACGACCTCGATGGTGCTGATCGAAAGACTGGCTACGGCGGCGCCGGCGGTCTGGGCATGCGCGACCGCGCCCGCCAAGGGGCAGGCGAGAGCGGAGCCGGCAAGAAACAATCCCGCACGGGCGCGCCATGAAAGGCGCTCGCCTCGCGGGGCGGAGCCCATGGTCCTCGACTCGTCATGGCCGCCGGAAACGGCCTTTCCCGCCTGAAGCGGGTTATCCCCCGGCATGTCTTGGTCCTCTTCGCCGCCTGAATGCAAGACCGCCCTGATGCGTACGCCGATCCTCGTCCCCGGATCCGCGAATCACAACAATAGCGCCTGCCGGAATCGGCGTGAAGAATCATTCGGTGCAAAAATAAAGCCGGGCGAAAAGTCAATCGCCCGGCGTCAATATCTAGTGGTAAATCCGGATTTGGTTAATAGCGGTAGTGTTCCGGCTTGAACGGACCCTGCGGTGTGACGCCGATATAGGCTGCCTGCTCGCCCGATAGTTCGGTCAGGCGGGCGCCGAGCTTGTCGAGATGCAGGCGCGCGACCTTCTCGTCGAGATGCTTGGGCAGCACATAGACCTGGTTCTGGTACTGCTCACCCTTGGTGAACAGCTCGATCTGGGCCAGCACCTGGTTGGTGAAAGAGGCCGACATGACGAAGCTCGGATGGCCGGTCGCGTTGCCGAGATTGAGCAGGCGGCCTTCCGACAGGAGGATCATCCGCTTGCCGTCCGGGAAGGTGATCATGTCGACCTGCGGCTTGACATTGGTCCACTTCAAATTGCGCAGCGACGCGACCTGGATCTCGTTGTCGAAATGGCCGATGTTGCCGACGATCACCATGTCCTTCATCGAACGCATGTGGTCGAGGGTAACGACATCCTTGTTGCCGGTGGTGGTGATGACGATGTCGGCGGTCGGGGCCGCCTCTTCCAGCGTGACCACTTCAAAGCCGTCCATAGCGGCCTGCAGCGCGCAGATCGGATCGACCTCGGTGACTTTGACGCGGGCGCCCGCACCCTTGAGCGAGGCCGACGAGCCCTTGCCGACGTCGCCATAACCGCAGACGACCGCGACCTTGCCGGCCATCATCGTGTCGGTGCCGCGACGGATGCCGTCGACAAGCGATTCCTTGCAGCCATATTTGTTGTCGAACTTCGACTTGGTGACCGAGTCATTGACGTTGATGGCCGGGAAGGGCAGCAGGCCCTTCTTCTGCAACTGGTAGAGCCGGTTGACGCCGGTCGTCGTCTCTTCAGTGACGCCGCGGATCGCCGCTTTCTGTTTGGTGAAGAAGCCCGGCGAAGCCTTCAGGCGCTTCTTGACCTGGGCGTAGAAGTATTCCTCTTCCTCGCTCTGCGGATTGGACAGCACGTCCTCGCCGGCCTCGGCGCGGGCGCCGATCAGGATGTACATCGTGGCGTCGCCGCCATCGTCGAGGATCATGTTGGAGAGGCCGCCATCGGCCCACTGGAAGATCCTGTCGGTGTAGTCCCAGTACTGCTCGAGGCTCTCGCCCTTGACGGCGAAGACCGGAATGCCGGCCTCGGCGATGGCCGCGGCGGCGTGGTCCTGGGTCGAGAAGATGTTGCAGGAAGCCCAGCGGATGTCGGCGCCGAGCACCTTCAGCGTCTCGATCAGCACCGCCGTCTGGATGGTCATGTGCAGCGAGCCGGTGATGCGCGCGCCCTTGAGCGGCTTCTTGGCGCCGAATTCCTCGCGGCAGGCCATAAGGCCCGGCATTTCGGTTTCGGCGATATCGAGTTCCTTGCGGCCCCAGCCGGCAAGCGAGATGTCGGCGACCACATAGTCCTTGCTACCCGTCATGGCAGTGCTCCGATGCGAATTGTCATACTTGCGAATTGTTAGCGGATGCGCCGTGCCGGAAGACATTTCCAAGGGCGCGAATTGCCGGCCTGACTAGCAGATCAGGCTTCGCGCGACAATGGGATATAAAGAAATCTTTATTCGTGCATGTCCTGGAGGGCCGACTTCGAGGTCAGCACTCCTCGCCAAAACGAGAGGCGACAAGCTGCTCCAGCGCATCCATGACCTCGAGCGCCTCGGGGCCGCTGGCGGTGACGCGGATCGAGTATCCCGGGCTGGCGGCCAGCATCATCAGGCCCATGATCGAGGTGCCGCCGACCTTGACGCCGTCCTTCTCGACATGGACTGAAGCGTTGAAGCCGCTGGCAAGCTGGACGAATTTCGCCGAAGCGCGCGCATGCAGGCCGCGCTGGTTGACGATCGGAAACTCCCGGACGATCTGGTCCTTGTCAGGCGACAGCGTGCTCATTTGCTGCTCAAAAGCTGGCTGGCGACGTTGATGTATTTGCGGCCCGCGGCCTGCGCTTCGTCGAGCGCTGCCGCCATGTTATCGCCCTTGCGGATCGACGACAGCTTGATCAGCATCGGCAGGTTCATGCCGGCGATCACTTCGGTGCGGCCGGACTCCATCACCGAGATTGCAAGGTTGGATGGCGTGCCGCCGAACATGTCGGTCAACACGATCACACCTGCCCCCGTATCGACACGGGCGACCGCATCGACGATGTCGCGGCGACGCTGCTCCATATCGTCGTCGGCACCGATCGCCACGGTTTCGAAATTGTCTTGTGGCCCGACGACATGTTCGACGGCATGTCTGAACTCGGTGGCCAGTTGACCGTGCGTTACAAGCACGAGTCCGATCATTCTTTGGTGGCTCCCGTCATCGCCGCTTCACAGGCGCATTTTATGCTCGCCAGCCAATCCAGGCGGCGGGAGCGCTATCTTGTCGACGCGAGGCCCGTTGACAAGCCCAAAATTGCGCCGGCCCATGCCATTTTGACGCATTGCAGCAAAAAACCCAGGGCGGATCATAGAAAAGGCGCGATCGACAGCCGCGCCATCACGGCGGCCAAGGCGGCGGCGACATTGCGTTCGGCCAGATCGATGCGCGCCACCGCGCAGCCGGCGATCTTGTCGCTGGCGTCCTCTTGGAAGCGTGCGATTTCGACTGCCGGCAGCAGCCGCACATGCAGGTCGACGACGCAGGCCGGCTCGAATGGCAGGGGCCGTGGCCCAAGCCGTGGAACTTCGGCCAGGCCCTTGATGGTGGCGGGTGCACGGCACACCAGCCGCCCCGCATGGGCTTCGACAAAGAGCTGATCGTCGCCGACGAGCCGGGAGAACAATCCGCGTTGCAGGCAATGGTCGATCAGCGTCAGTGCCAGCGTTGTCTTGCCCGACCCGGGTGAGCCGGTGATGAGAATGCCGCGCTCGCCCATCAGCAGTGCCGTCGCATGAATGTTCTCAGGCCGCACGGCGCAATCCATAACGATCGGCGATCATCCCTCGGCCGGCAGCGTCACGACGAAGCGTGCGCCCTTGATCTCGCCGGGCTTGGTGCCGGGAATGTTTTCGGCGGTCAGCGTACCGCCATGGGCCTCGACGATCTGCCTGGAGATCGATAAGCCAAGGCCCGAGTTCTGGCCGAACGCCTCGCCGGCGGGCCGGTCGGTGTAGAAGCGTTCGAAGATGCGGTCGATGTTGTCGGCGCGGATGCCGGGACCATTGTCATCGACGGTCAGGATGTTGAACTTGCCGGCGCGCGCCAGCGACAGGCTGATGTGGCCATGGTCCTCCGGCACGAAGGAGCGGGCGTTCTCGATCAGGTTGGTGATGACCTGGCCGATGCGCAGATCATGGCCGACGACGACATAGCCCTTGGCGCCCTGCGGCAGCTTGGCAACCTTGAGCTCGATCTCGACCGCCTTCTTGTTGCGCGTCGTTTCACGCGAAACAGCGACGAGGTCGGTAACGAATTTCTTCAGGTCGACGGTTCCCGCGTCCTCGCGCGCCAGTTCGGCGTCGAGGCGGGAGGCATCGGAAATGTCCGTGATGAGACGGTCCAGCCGTTTGACGTCATGCTGGATGATCTCCATCAGACGCGCGCGTGAGGTGTCGTTTTTCGCCAGGGGCAATGTTTCGACGGCGCTGCGCAACGACGTCAGCGGGTTCTTCAGCTCATGCGAAACATCGGCGGCGAAACTCTCGATCGCCTCGATGCGCGCATAGAGCGCGTTGGTCATGTCGCGTACGGCGATCGACAGATTGCCGATCTCGTCCTGGCGGTCGGAAAAGTCGGGGATTTCCTCGCGGCTCTTGACGCCGCGCCTGACCCGCACGGCAGCGGCTGACAGCCGGCGCAGCGGGTTGGCGATGGTGGAGGCCAGGAGCATCGACAAGATGGCCGTGACCAGCGCCGCGATGCCGAAGACGCGCAGGATCGCCTTGCGTTCCGCCGCGACGATCTTGTCGATATCGCCGCCTTCGGTCGACAGCATCAGCACACCGAGAACCGCGCGAAAACGCTGGATCGGCACCGCCACCGAGACGATCTGCTCGCCCTGTTCCGAGACGCGTACGATGGTCGACGGGCTGCCGGTCAGCGCCTTCACCACTTCCGGGAAGGCAGCGCCATTGCCGCCCGGCTGCTCGTGATAGACCGGCAGGTCGGTGTTGCGGAAGAAGTCGAAGATGAACTTCTGGATGCGCTCGACAAGGTCCGGCTCTTCCTCGTCCACCGGCGGCAGGTCGTAGCGCAGGATCTGACCGCGCGAATAGAGATGGCGCGAATCGAGCAGCAGGTTGGCGTCGCGGTCATAGATGCGGGCGCGGGTGCGGGTCGGCGAGATCAGTCGCCGCAGCACCGGCGCCACGCGCTCGGGATTGATCGGAAAATCGAGGTTGTCGAGCTGGTCCGAGCCAGGCCCCAGGCTTTCGCCGGCCTGCAGCTCGAGCAGCTTTTCCGGGTCGATGCTGATCGAGTCCGTCTCGACCGTCGCCGACGCCGCGATCGCCCCGGCGATGATCTCGCCTTGCGTCATCAGGCTTTCGACGCGCGCGTCGATCAGCCCGTCGCGGAAGGTGTTGAGATAGAGGATGCCGGTGACGAGCACCGCCAGGCCGGCAAGGTTGAGGAAGAGGATGCGCCGCGTCAGGCTGGAAAAGATGTGGTGCCCGAGGAACCGGCGCATCGGTACCGTGATTTTCGACACGAAGGAAGGCATGATGCGCGACGGCCGCCTGGCGGCGCCCGTCGGCCTGCTTCGCTGTGCTTCCACTGCCATCGAATAGCAGCTCCCGCTAGTCCCAGGTTTGAAATATGTCGCAGCCCCAAGCCGGAGGCCGCTTTTGCTCGACATACATCAAATTACGCTTCGCGGAACCGATATCCGACTCCGTAAAGGGTTTCGATCATCTCGAAGTCGTCGTCGACAGCCTTGAATTTCTTGCGCAGCCGCTTGATGTGGCTGTCGATCGTGCGGTCATCGACATAGACCTGCTCATCATAGGCCGAATCCATCAGAGCATCACGGCTTTTTACCACACCGGGACGTTGCGCCAGCGAGTGCAGGATCAGGAACTCGGTGACGGTGAGCGTCACCGGTTCGCCCTTCCAGGTGCAGGTATGGCGTTCCTGGTCCATGACGAGCTGGCCGCGCTCGAGCGAGCGGGCCTGCTGGCTCGGCGCTTTTGCCGCGGCCTCGCGGGCGCTGGCCCGCCGCAATACGGCGCGTACCCGCTCGACAAGCAGGCGCTGCGAGAACGGTTTGCGGATGAAGTCGTCGGCGCCCATCTTGAGACCGAACAATTCATCGATCTCGTCGTCCTTGGAGGTCAGGAAGATCACCGGCAGGTCGGATTTCTGGCGCATCCGGCGCAGAAGCTCCATGCCGTCCATGCGCGGCATCTTGATGTCGAGGATGGCGAGATTCGGCGGCCGGGCCGCCAGGCCTTCCAGCGCGGACGCACCATCCGTATAGGTCTCGACACGATACCCCTCGGATTCGAGGGCGATCGACACCGACGTCAGAATGTTGCGGTCGTCATCGACAAGCGCGATTGTTGCCATTTCAAGCGGCTCCCTCATGAGCTGTCCCTTCTGTCGTAGAGAAGGGGCTTTTGCAGGACAAATTAGGTACAAAATGTGGCATAGGCCTTGTCCGCTGTCACGAGCGGCGTGCCGGCGGCCACAATTCTACCTCGACACCGATTGGACGAACGAGCACCGCCAATCCTTTGGGCAACCACCGAACTTTTTGCATATATAAACGATTTAAACAACTTTCAAAATATTTAAATCGATTAAATATTTGATATCATTTGCCTTTTCTGGTTCTGACCATCTAACCTGCTTAGTAGGTGTGCCGGAAATATGCCGGCAAAGATGCGGCAAATCTTGAGAAGGGTCACCAAATGTCGGAATTCGGCAAACGCAATCCTGCCTGCGCGATCGATCGTATCGGTCTGAAAACCTCCGGCACGGTGCGCTATAATTTCGGTGCGGCCGCCCTCTACCAGGAATCGATCCGGCGCGGTGAAGCCCGGCTGACCGCGCATGGCGCGCTTGTCGCCGAGACCGGCCAGCACACCGGTCGCTCTCCCAAGGACAAGTTCGTCGTTCGCGACGGCGCCACCGAACCGCAAGTCTGGTGGGACAACAACAAGGCGATCTCGCCGGCCCAATTCGACGTTTTGCTCGCCGATTTCCAGGCCCATGCCGCGGACAAGGACCTTTACGTGCAGGATCTGGTCGGCGGTGCCGACGCCGAGCTCAACCTGCGCACCAGGGTGATCACGGAATTTGCCTGGCACTCGCTGTTCATCCGCAACCTGCTCATCCGTCCCGACGCGGCCGAACTCGAACAGTTCGTGCCCGGGATGACCATCATCGACCTGCCGTCCTTCCGCGCCGATCCCGCCCGTCACGGCAGCCGCACCGAAACCGTGATTGCCGTCGACCTGACGCGCAAGATCGTGCTGATCGGCGGCACCTCCTACGCCGGCGAGATGAAGAAGTCGGTGTTCACCATGCTCAACTACCTCCTGCCGGAGAAGGGCGTGATGCCGATGCACTGCTCGGCCAATGAGGGACCGGCCGGCGATGCCGCCATCTTCTTCGGCCTGTCGGGCACCGGCAAGACCACGCTGTCGGCCGATCCGTCGCGCACTTTGATCGGCGACGACGAACATGGCTGGGGTCCGCATGGTATCTTCAATTTCGAAGGCGGCTGCTACGCCAAGACCATCAAGCTGTCGGCGGAAGCCGAGCCGGAGATCTTCGCCACCACGCAGCGCTTCGGCACGGTGCTGGAAAACGTCGTGCTCGATGCCGACGCCGTGCCGGACTTCAATGACGGCCGGCTCACCGAAAACACACGCTGCGCCTACCCGCTCGACTTCATCCCCAATGCCTCGAAGACCGGACGCGCCAATCACCCGAAGAACATCATCATGCTGACCGCCGACGCTTTCGGTGTGATGCCGCCGATCGCTCGGCTGACGCCGGCGCAGGCGATGTATCATTTCCTCTCCGGCTACACGGCCAAGGTGGCCGGCACCGAAAAGGGCGTGACCGAGCCCGAAGCGACCTTCTCGACCTGTTTCGGCGCGCCGTTCATGCCGCGCCATCCCTCGGAATACGGCAATCTGCTGCGCGAGTTGATCGCGCGCCATGGCGCCGATTGCTGGCTGGTCAACACCGGCTGGACCGGTGGCGCCCACGGCACCGGCAAGCGCATGCCGATCAAGGCGACGCGCGCGCTGCTCGCCGCCGCCCTCGACGGCTCGCTGAAGGCAGGCGCGTTCCGCACGGATGCCAATTTCGGCTTCGAGGTGCCGATGGCGGTGCCTGGCGTCGACAGCGCCATTCTCGATCCGCGCTCCACCTGGATCGACAAGGCTGCCTACGACCGGCAGGCGGCAAGGCTGGTCGGCATGTTCGCCGTCAACTTCGAGAAATTTGAAAGCCATGTCGATGCAACCGTCATGGGCGCGGCGCCCCGCATGCAGGAAGCCGCCGAATAGGCGCCGGGCAGAACATCGATGTCGGACCGCATGCCGTCAGCCGTCGGTCGAGACGGTGACGGATTTCCACACCTCGATTTCCTGCTGGAGACGTTCGATTCTGTCCGACACGAGCTTGAGGGCATCGCTGCCAAGCAGAAGCTGCGGCGGCGGGTCACTGGATTCGACCAGGCCTAAAACGGCGGCTGCCAGTTTGTCGGGGTCACCGAGCTGCTTGCCGCTCTTTACCTGTCGCGCCTCCCGTATCGGATCAAAAAGTGCGTCATAGTCGGTAATTGATCTCTCTGTGCGGACCATTGATCGCCCAGCCCAGTCCGTCCGGAAGGAGCCGGGGCAGACCGCGGTCACGCGGACGCCGAACGGGGCCATTTCCGAACGCATCACTTCCGATATGCCTTGGAGCGCAAACTTGCTGCCGCAATAGTAAGCGATGCCCGGCATGGTAATCATGCCTCCCATCGACGTGACATTGACGATGAATCCACGACGTCGCTCGCGAAACCGGGGGAGGAAAGCCTTGGCGACGGCGACAGCGCCGAAGACATTCACGTCGAACTGACGCCGCATCTCTTCGATCGGCGACTCTTCAAGCACTCCCTCGTGGCCGTAGCCGGCATTGTTGATCAGCACGTCAATCGGTCCATGTTCGTTCTCCGCCTGCCTGACGACGTCGGGTATGATGTCGAATTCCGTTACGTCGCACAGTACCGGTCGAACTGCGGGGAGAACGTCGGCGAGCGCTGCGCGTGATGTCTCCGAGCGAACGGCGCCAACCACCGTATGGCCGATCCGGATAGCGGCAGAAGCTATGGCCAACCCGAAGCCGGAATTCGCGCCGGTGATAAAGAAGGTTTTCTGTGACATGACCCGCAAGCTTTCCTTGATTGGTGATGGATTGACAAATATTATGAGGAACCCAGCGTTTCGATTGCGGATTCTCTGAACTTGTTGCCAAATCCTATTGCCGCCAAACACGAACGATCCAGACGAGACGAGCTGGTCGAGTTGGCCGGAGCTCTCGCCCCTCGTCACGGCTATAATCCGACCGCGTTCAACCGCGTCCGCATACTCAGGACGGAAGCCGTGCTTCACGACGTCCCGGTCCTCTATAAGCCAGGCGCGGTGTTCGTATTACAGGGGAGCAAGCAAGGCATCCTCGAAAGGGAAATCTACCTCTACGACGAGGAACACTATCTGGCGGTTTCGGTGCCTGTTCCATTCCGCATGAAATCGACGGCCAGTCCGGAGCGACCATTGCTTGCGGTCTATGTTGAGTTCGATATGCAGATGGCAGCCGAGCTCGCCATACAAGCGCAGATGCATGCCGGACCGGCGAGCGGCAGACCGCGAGGTCTCGTTTCAAGCAGGATGGCCCCCGAAATGGAGGATGTCCTGCTGCGCCTTCTTGTGGCGCTTCGCAGCCCCGTTGAAGCTCTCGTCCTTGGTGACGGCATTCTGCGCGAACTGCATTACCGGGTGCTGGTCGGCCCGCAGGGCGGTGCAATGATCGCGGCACTGCAGCAGAAAGGCACGTCCGGAAGGATGATCCAGAGCCTGGCCTGGTTGCGAGAGAACTACAGTTCTGAAATTTCGATCGGCGATCTGGCAAAAGACGTGGGCATGAGCGTTCCTTCCTACCACGTCCATTTCAAGGACCTAACCGGCAACAGTCCAATGCAGTACGTGAAAGCGATACGGCTCCACGAAGCACGATTGATGATTGCACGCCAGAACAAGACGATCGCTGAGGTCGCGGCTTCGGTGGGCTACGCGAGCCCGTCTCAATTCAGCCGCGACTTCAAACGGCATTTCGGGCGCACGGCGTCGGAAGAGACGAAATGGGTCCGTCGCCATCTTGGCGAACTCGCCTGGGCATCGTGATCAGGATCATCATATTTGAGTTAGGGGCTGGGCTTTCGATCGGGCCTTTTCTTTTTCGGTCCGCCGCGCCATGACTGCGGCATGCCGATCGACGACGACATCATCATATCGGGCGAAGCCGTGATCCACCCGGGCGACCTGCACGAGGATTTCATCCGCTCGTCCGGTCCCGGCGGCCAGAACGTCAACAAGGTGGCGACGGCGGTGCAGCTTCGCTTCGACGCGCAGAACGCGGAGGGCCTGTCCGAGCGCGTGCGCGAGCGGACCATAAAACTTGCCGGCCAGCGCGCCACCAAGGACGGTGTCATCGTCATCGAAGCCGGGCGCTTCCGAACCCAAGAACAGAACCGCGCCGATGCGCGGGCGAGGCTCACGGCACTGGTCGCCAAGGCCGCCGAACCACCGCCGCCGCCGCGCAAGAAGACACGGCCGTCGAAAGGCGCGGTTGAGCGACGGCTGAAGAGCAAGGCGGGACGCGGCACGATCAAGAAGCTGCGCGGCCGGGTGGAGAACGATTAAGCACCACACCAGGCGCGTGTACAAAACGGCTTCCCATTTCGCATCGCAGATGCGAGGTTTCCCCATTGCCACAGCAAGGGAGACCTAGAGATGGGTATGTTCGATTTCGTCAAGAGCGTCGGCAAGAAGCTCGGCATCGGCGGCGACGAAGAAGCCGCACCCACCGCCGACACGCTCAAGAAAGAGCTCGATTCACACAAGCTCGGTACCGATGGCGTGCAGGTCGTCGTCCAGGGCGATACGGCGGTGCTGAAGGGTGTGGTCAAGGACCAGTCGATCTTCGAAAAGGCGGTCATTGCCGTCGGCAACACATTGGGCGTCTCCAAGGTGCAGGCTGACGAGTTGCAGGTCGCGCCGGCTTCCGGCACGGCGGCCCCTGCCAAGGAGCCGACCTTCTACACCGTCCAGAAGGGCGATAATCTCTGGAAGATCGCCGAAAAGAGCTATGGCAAGGACCGGGGCGCCAAGAACACGGTCATCTTCGAGGCCAACAAGCCGATGCTGACCCATCCCGACAAGATCTATCCGGGCCAGGTCCTGCGTATTCCCGAGCTTGGCTGAGCCACAGGGCAGAAATCAGTGCGCCGTGCGTCCGAAAGGCCGCGCGGCGTTGCATTACCAGCGGCGCTTAGTCTTATTCGTCAACCGCCATTGGCGAATGGAAAGACGAATTCGGCGCGCGGCATCTGGCAAAAACCACG
This sequence comes from Mesorhizobium sp. B2-3-13, assembly GCF_006442195.1. Lineage (NCBI taxonomy): Bacteria > Pseudomonadati > Pseudomonadota > Alphaproteobacteria > Hyphomicrobiales > Phyllobacteriaceae > Mesorhizobium > Mesorhizobium sp. B2-3-13. The sequence goes on along the minus strand of NZ_VFVQ01000011.1, from coordinate 161,911 downwards.
ACGGCTTTCGGGTCGCCGTTTTCGTCCGCTGGTGGCATGCTGGGCTCCGAACCATTCACATGAGCCAAATCCATGCTCGTTCTGCCCAAGGGCGTACGCCACATGCCGGCCCAGCTGTCCCGCGCCGTCCAGGAGGCGCTGGTCGAGGAGGTGAGGAGCATCGTCCAGCAAGCGCCGCTGTTCGTGCCGGCCATGCCGCGGACCGGCAAGGAGATGAGCGTGCGCATGACCAATTGCGGTCCGCTCGGCTGGGTCACCGACAAGGAACGCGGCTATCGCTACCAGCCGACGCATCCGCTGACCAGAGAGCCTTGGCCGCCCATCCCCGACAGCCTGCTCGACCTGTGGCGGCAGGTGTCGGGTTATCCGAATCCGCCAGAGGCCTGCTTGGTCAATTTCTACACGCCTGATGCGAAGATGGGCCTGCATCAGGATCGCGACGAGGCCGATTTCTCGGCGCCCGTCGTCTCTGTCTCTCTGGGTGACGATTGCCTGTTCAGGGTCGGCCAGACAACGCGCGATGGCGCTACCAAATCGTTCAGGCTGAAAAGCGGCGATGTCGTCGTGCTTGGCGGCGAGGGTCGCCTTGCCTTCCATGGCGTCGACCGCATCTACCCTTCGACCTCGGCGCTGCTCAAAAACGGCGGCAGGATCAATCTGACGCTGCGGCGGGTGACGAAGCCCGATGAGGCCTCCAAATAAGCCGATCTTAACGCGCGTCCCCTATCAAGACTGCCAGGTCTTGGAAAACAGCGCAATGGCACCAGTCAACCAGACTGCCCTCTTTCGATCCGATATCCGTTTCGCGGCACTTGTGCTGTGCACCGGGATTCTGATCGGGCTGCGTTATCACCTTGGATTGTGGACATCCGACGAGCGCGGCTTGTCCGTGGTTAGCCACGGAATGCCCTATTGGGACTTCACAAACCTGTGGGCGGGCGGACGCATGGCGCTCGACGGGCATGTCGCGTTCCTGTTCGATATGGACAGCTATCGCGCAACCCTGCGGCGGATGTTTTCGCCAGACCTTCCCAACCAGGAGTGGAGCTACCCGCCCAGCATCCTGATTTTCGGCGCGCCGCTTGCGCTGCTGCCGATATTCCCCGCCTATCTCGTGTGGACCTTGGGCACGGTCTTTTGTCTCTGGCTGGCCCTCCGGCCGCTGCAACTGGGCAAGGCTGCCGAAGCAGCCATCCTCTTTTGTCCGGCCGTACTGATCAACGCGGCCTTCGGCCAGAACGGCGCCCTGACGACGGCCTTGCTCATCGGCGGATTGGCGGCGGTGCCGAAGCGGCCGGTCCTGGCAGGGCTGCTCTTCGGCCTGCTGACGGTAAAACCGCATCTCGGCATACTGGTGCCGTTCTGCTTGCTGGCGAACGGCAACTGGCGCGCCATTGTTGCCGCGGCGCTGTCGTCGTTCGCCCTGTTCGCCCTGACCGGCCTGCTGCTTGGCTCCGAGGTCTGGACGCTGTTCTGGACCGAGACCCGTCCCCTGATGACGGCGATTCTCGAGGCTCCCTACCCGCAGCCCTATCAGTCGAATGCGGCGACCATGTTCTTCCTGGCTCGTGCGTCCGGTCTGGGACTGACTGCGGCCTATGCGCTGCAAGCCATTGCGACGGTCGCGGCGATCGCAACGGCGATCTGGATCTGGTTGCCATGGCGGCGGGTCGAGCATCGCGAACGGGTCGTGCTCACCGCCGTGCTGGCAACGCTGGCGACGCCTTACGGCTACAGCTACGATACGATCGGCCTAGCCGTTGCCGTCGCCTATCTGTTCTCGACGCGCAACGCCATGCCGAGGATTTTTCTGGCACTGATCTGGCTATACCCGGCTATCGCGCATCTGGTGAACAATGCCGGGCTTGGCATCGGCGTGCTGGTACCGCTGTTCCTGTCGGCATGGATGCTTGCCGACATAATAGCCCGCGAGCGCGGGCCCACGGTTGGCGGCACGCCAGGCATCGACATGCCGACGTAGGACGCTTGGTTGCGATACCTATTGGCGAGCTTTGACGTCGGCGCGGATGAGCAGGGTCACCGACCCGTTCTGAAGCAGCGGGCGGTAATCCGCCAAGCTCTTGGCGATTGCGATGTTGTCCCTCAAAGGTATTGGCGCACGCGGCTCCGCCGTCCCGTCGTCGACCACAATGTCGGGCCGTTTCGCGGCAAGTTCGCCGGCGATCGCCGCGGTATATTGCTGGCGCAAGGTCTCCAGATCCAGCCGTTGGGCAGGGTCCTGCGCCAACCGGATGAGGATCTCGGCATCGCTGACCATCCAGGCGGAGGGGTTGCGTGCCACGACACGGGCGCCAGTCATCCGGGCGAGCGGATTGCCGGCCTGCAGCCGCGAGCCGATCGACATGAAGGTTGGATGGTCGACTACGCGGCTGACGGCGACCGCCGCGGCGTCGAGACCGCCGCGTGGCTGAGTGAATGCCAGACCTTGTTGCGCCACGACCAATTTCACGATCGAAAACAGCCCAAGCGCGGCCCCAAACACGGCCGGCAGGGGCAGGCTTCGCAATGGTTTCAACCTGATAGACTGCAGCATCAATGCCAGGACGCCGACTGTCAGGAACGGCAGCGCCTGATACGTCCACCCCTTGCCCATGATGACGAAGGCAGGGACATAGGCCGCTCCAGCCAAAAGCAGTATTTGCGCATCGCGATGGGGCCGACCGGGATAAGCCATCACCAGTGTGGCCCCTGCCATGGCCGCGAACATAGGGATAGGCCATAGCATCAACATGTCCATGACCGGCATCCGCATCGGCAAATAGACTTGACGCAACAAGGGCAGAACCCCGGCGAAGAAAGGCTGCATGAAAACAGCGAGTGCGATCAGATAGCCAACGGTCAGAATACCACCGACCACGCTCTCGGTCGTAAAAAGCGGACGCAGCGAGCGTCGCTGTAGCGCAATCACAAGGGCCGGCAGCGCCAGAGCCAGCACGCTGTAGGGTGGTTTGATCATCACGAAGATACCGGCGCCGACACCGGCAACCATCCGCTCGGCGATGCTGCCGGCACGAAAATCCGCCGTTCGATCACGTGCCGAAAGCAATGCCAGCCACGGCAGCAAGGCGATCACGGCAATCTGCTCGCGCTGGCCGAAATCCGGCGGAAACAGGAACAGCACGACAAACACCGCCGCCGGAATGATCCAGACGCACCGCTTCAGAACCTCGTCGGTCCGTGCAAGAATGCGAGCCGAAAAGCAGACGGAAGCAGCCGCGAGTGCCGCCACGCCCACACTCACCCAAAATTCCGCCGACAGCCCGGTCAGGCGTTCCATGGCGAGAAAAGGCAGATAGAGCCAGGTTGAAAAAGGTGGATTACCCTCGGCGATATCGACGTAAAGGCGTTCGCCGTTGAGGACACGGTCGCCAACCGTCAGCAGCCAGGACACGTCTACATTGCTCGGCACCACGAAGAGCGAGACGACGACCGCATAAATGGTGATCAACAACGTTGCGACAGCCGGCCCGACGAGTCGAAATACAGCCTTGCTGGATTTGAAGCTTGCCAGCTTGCCCTGAGCAACGAGCGGCGCATTCATGCAAATGGGCTTTCATCACCGGCACAACCAGTATCGGTGAGTTTCTAGCAGACAGCAGTTAAGGGTGTTCTAACCTGGCGGTTGAACGCCACTTGACCGCCACAGATTGCACGGCGCGTCGCTATCGGCCTGGATGCTTGCGGGGATCAGGGCCGCGAACGTGGGAACCGGCCGCAGGCGCGCCGATGCGGCGCCGGACCGGCGGAACGCTGATCCTGACCGTGATGTCCAGCATCATCTCTCCCACCGTCGGCGGGCAAGGTATGGTCTGCAAGAAGACCAGGGGCGGCGGTCCCTCTGGCGGCTCGCGGCGGGTCGGTCCGCCGCGCCATGCTTTGCCGCGCCATGCCCTGGCGGGCGGCTCCTGCCGCAGCCGCCGCTCTTGCGTCTCAGCCGCAACTGCTTGGCAAAGCCGCGCGACAGCCAGGCCAGCCTGCCGAAATCGGTTCGCGGCTTGGCCTGCAGCACCGCCGACCAGCGCGAAAGGCCGGTGAGGTCGGCCATGTCAAGCACGCGCGCCAGCACCCTGTTCGGCACCGCCGCGCCAATATCGAGCGCGAGGTAGGAGAGCGCCGCCGCCGCGGCCACGGCAAGGCCACGCCTGGCGACAACGTCGAGGAACACGTCCCAGTCGACATCGCCGGCGCGAATGGCTACAGCGCAATTGACCAGCCAATCGCTGTGCGTGTGAGCGTCGAGCCCGGCATGCGCGATGGCGATCGCGATGCGGTCCGCAGGCGACGGCACCAGCACGCCGACGCCGCTGAATTGGGCCGCCGCTCGCCGCCAGATCGCCTGGTCGTCCTCGTCGCTTTGCTGCGAACCGTCATAGGGCGGATCAAGCCTCGATTTCCAGTGCCGACAGTGGCTTTGAACAGCAGGCCAGGATGAAGCCATCATCGATCTCGTGATCGAGGATGCCGCCATTGTGGCTCATCTCGACGCTGCCGGAGACTTTCTTCACCTTGCAAGTTCCGCACAGGCCGAATTCGCAGGCCGCCGGTATCCGCACGCCCGAAGCACGCGCCGTCTGCAGCACGGTCTGGCCGGCGACACAGTCGGCGTCGACGTCCGAAAGCGCGAAGCGGATCGGCGTTGCGGCTTCGACGGGGACAGCCACACCGTCCTGCGCCGGCGCCGCGAATGGCGCCGGGATTTCCTCAACGGTCGGCGCGGCAAAGCTCTCCTGATGGTACTTTGCCATGTCGAAGCCGGCGGCTTCGAGCATGCCGCGCACGGCGCGCATGAAGGGATCGGGGCCGCAGCAGAAGATTTCGCGTTCGCGGAAATCGGGCGCCAGCAGTGGCAGCCGGATAGCGTCGATGCGGCCCATATGGCCATACCAGCCCTCGCGGCTCGACCGTTCCTCGATCATGAAGCCGAGCGACAGGCCCGGCATGTGGCCGCCGAGCAGCTCCAGCTCCTTGCGGAAGATGATCTCTTCCGGGCGCCGCGCGCAGTTGACGAAGCCGACATCGGTCCATGGTGCGCAGTCGTTCAGCCAGCGCAGCATCGACATCATCGGCGTCACGCCGGAACCGGCCGAGATGAACAGATATTTCGCCGCCGGATGGCTGTGCAGTGAAAAGTCGCCGCCCGGTCCATAGGCCTTGACGTGCGAGCCGGGCGCCAGGTGATCGAACATCCAGCGTGTGCCGATGCTGCCCACCTGCGCCTTCACCGTCACCGCGATCGAGAATGGCCGCGACGGTGACGATGACAGCGTATAGGTGCGCATCAGCGGCCCGTCCGGTGTCGGCAATTCCAGCGTCACGAACTGGCCCGGCTTGTAGCGGAACCAGGTCTGGTTGTCGGAGCGGAAGGTGAAGGTCTTCACGTCGGGCGCCTCGTCGGTGACGCCGGTCACTTCCAGCACCTGCAGCCTGTCGTTCCAGGGCGCCATCTGGTCGAGATGGCGATAGAGGCCGAGGTCCGTCATCGCATTCATCCTCTTGTCCCTTTTGTTCTGCGCATGCCCAAAACCGCCGTCTTTAGCGATATGCCTAGGCAACGCTGCGCAGGGCCGGCCGGCCGCCTTCGGCAAGCCGTGGCCCGATGAAGGACGCGTACCACTCGACGAACTGGGTCACGCCGCCCTCATGGAGCTCCGAATAGGGGCCTGGCTCGTAGGCCGGCGACAGGATGCCGAAGGCGTTTTCCTCGACGATGCGGCGATCCTGGTCGTTGGTCTCGGTCCAGACATGGGTGAGTTCTGCGAGATCGTAATCGACGCCCTCGACCGCATCCTTATGCACCAGCCATTTGGTCGTCACCGCCGTTTCCGTGGCGCTGATCGGCAGCACCCGGAAGGTGACGGCGTGGTCGCCCAGGATGTGGTTCCAGGTCGTCGGATAGTGGTAAAGCAGCAACGAACCGATGCGGTTGGTTGAAACGCTGTCGGAAAGGTTCCTCTCGACCGCGCGCTTTCCCGTCATCGTATAGCTGACGGCATCGCGCAGCAGCGGTGCGCGGGTCGCGCGATACTGGCCGGCCGGATCGATGCGGAACTTGCTCGGCAGGCCGGCCGCTTCGCATTTCGCCCAGTGCGCCAGCATCTCCGGATCGCTGTCGGCGCCTTGCACGCCGGTTACCGTCGGTGCTTCCGGGAAGGTCTTGCAGAGTTCGGGATGATTGCCGGCGCAATGATAGCATTCGCGGTTGTTTTCCCAGACCAGCTTCCAGTTGCCCTTCTCGATGATGGTGCTCTCGAAGGCGACTTTTGCCTCACGCAGCCGGTGCGGCAAAAGGTAGGGCTCGATCATCGCCCGCATCGGCGCGAAGTCGGCTGGCTCCTTGGCCAGGCAGATGAAGACATAGCCGGCGACGCTTTCGCAGGCGACCGGCTTCAGCCCGAACTGGCTCTTGTCGAACCCATCGGCCATCTGGCGGGCGAACAGCAGCCGGCCGTCGAGCTCGTAGGTCCATTGATGATAGGGACAGACCAGCTTGGCGGCCGTGCCCTTGTCGGAATTGCAGACGCGGCTGCCGCGATGGCGGCAGGAATTGTGGAAGGCGTTGATCTTGCCCTGCTGATCGCGCACCAGCACGACCGGATAATCCCCGATCTGCACGGTGATGAAGCTGCCCGGCTTGGGCAATTCGCAATCATGGCCGATGAACAGCCAGTCGCGATACCAGATCAACGCCATGTCCAGCTTGAAGTAGTCCGGGTCGGTGTAAAAGGGCTGTTCCAGCGAAAAGCCTTGTCTGCGGCTGTTCAAGAGCCTCAGCATGTCGTTGCGCGCGTCCATGTCCTGTCCTCAGTTTCAAGGACTGAACTGGTGGTGATTGAGGAAGGACTGGGCGCAGATCGGCGAAAAGCCGGACAAACACCATCCGCCTCTTGACCGCCCACCGCGATCAGTCGAGTTCTAGCGATCTCGGGCTGGTTTCCGGGCTCTGGAGTTGTCCTTGCGGACCATCGCGACACCTTCCCAGGCTTTAGCCCAGTGGTCTCCCGTTGCGACTTGAACTCCACCACCGTTGCGGGGGCAGCGCCGGAATCTGACCGGCTTCCCAATTCTCCGCTCCGTCGTCACGCAGCGGCACCTGAGATGCCTGATCTAATCACGACAGGCTTTGCGACATCGGCACGAAAGCGACATCGCATCCATGCGGCGCGACACGCATGCTGGATCGTCATGACAGGCTTGTAGCCGTTGGAATCGCCTTCTGTCGCCAAGCCGCGCCGGCACCGTCTTCGACCCCTTTGCCGGCAGCAAATAGGTTAACAGTTTCAAAAAGTGACTATTAGAGCAGTCTAAAATCGAACCGAACGGTTCGTTTCTGTTGACGGTGCGTGCAAGACGCTGTGAACGCCGAGCCTCCGACACAGTTGGTGATCAGGATGCTGTTTTAAGGTAACTAGCTGATATCACAAGAGAAAATAAGAGATGCGGAAGGCGCTGGTACAATTTCAAGTAGTGGAGTCATGGTCCACGCTGAACAACTTCGTGATTGGAAACGGCAAGGGTGCTCTCCCACATCGGGGCTGTCCGAACGACGCGATTTAATCCCAAGACACGCCGCTAGATGGACGGAAAAATACTGGAGTGCCAAAAAATGAAAAAGATCATTCTCACTGCCGCCGCCCTTCTGGCTGTTTCCGGCAGCGCCTTCGCTGGTAGCGACAACTACGGTTCGAACGGCGCCAACCAGCCTGCTGCCGCGGTGGACAGCTCGTACACCGCTTCCACCTCCACCAAGACGTCGGAGCCGGGTGCTCAAACGCCTGCTCAGGGCAGCGATCGCAACCTCTTCGGCCGCTAACGGCCTGTCCCCACGGACGGCGGGCTTGCCCGCCGATCCGGTAGAATTCAAGAAATTCAGGAGTGTCTAAAATGAGCAAGATCCTTATTGCCGCCGCCGCCGTTCTGGCCATTTCCGGCAGCGCTTTTGCCAGCGACAACTATGGCTCCAACGGCGCCAACCAGCCTGCCGCCGCGGTGGACAACTCGTACACCGCGTCGGTCGATAAGTCGGCTCCTGCCAGCCAGGAGCCCGTCCAGCACGGCGCCGATCGCAACCTGTTCGGCAACAACTAACATCTCTTCAAGCAAGGACAGCGCGCTCAGCCCGCCCCTTGAATTCGAAAAAATCGGAGTACCAAAATGAAAAAGATTGTTCTTACCGCCGCCGCTCTTCTGATTGCCGCTGGCAGCGCCTATGCCGGCAACGACAACGTTGGCGGCACCGACATCAACAAGCTGGCGACCGTCAACGTCGACACCTCGCATACGGGCTCGATCCGCAAGAGCGAATCGCCCGTCTACAAGCTGCTCAATTCGTCGGGCGACGTACAGAAGTCCGCCCCTCAGGGCGCAGACCGCAACCTCTTCGGCAACAACTAACCCGCCGTGGTAATATACAAAGAGAGCGGCGGGCTTGCCCGCCGCTCTCTTTTTGCGTTGTCGAGACAGCTTGTGGTCTCAGGCGGCTTTTGCTTCCGCTTCCTGCAGGGCGAACGACCGTCCATCCGCATCGAAGATATGAAGATCTCCGGCATTGGCGGTCAGCCGCAGCGTCGAGCCGCGCTTGACCTCGACATTGCCCGGCAACTTGGTCACCAGCGGCAGGTCGGCACGGCCGATGTCGATATAGACCAGCTGAACCTCACCGAGCTGCTCGAGATAATCGACCGTCCCCTCGAACAGATAATCGCTACCACTGGCGATCGCGAGATCTTCCGGCCGCACGCCGAAGCTGACCGCCGCTCCCTTTGCCGAAGCAGGCGTCGCGATCGGTACCGTCGCCTTGCGGCCGCCGACATGACTGACGATGGTCGGATTGCCCGTCTTGTCGACCGTCGCCGGCAGGATATTCATGGCCGGTGAGCCGATGAACTGGGCGACGAAGAGGTTGCCGGGGTTCTTGTAGAGCTCCATCGGCGTGCCGACCTGCTCGATGTGGCCATCCTTCAGCACGACGATGCGGTCGGCCAGCGTCATCGCCTCGACCTGGTCGTGCGTGACATAGATCATAGTCGTGTTGGGCATCGATTCCTTGAGCTTGGCGATCTCGATGCGCGTGGCGACGCGCAGCGCCGCGTCAAGGTTCGACAGCGGTTCGTCGAACAGGAACACTTTCGGATTGCGCACGATGGCTCGGCCGATGGCGACACGCTGGCGCTGGCCGCCCGACATCGCCTTGGGCAGGCGATCGAGATATTTGGTCAACTGCAGGATCTCGGCCGCCTGTCGTACCCGCTTGTCAATCTCGGCCTTGCTTTCCCCACCGATCTTCATCGAGAAGGCCATGTTATCGTAGACGGTCATGTGCGGATAGAGCGCGTAGGACTGGAACACCATGGCGATGCCGCGCTTCGACGGCGGCACGTCGTTGACCACCTGACCGTCGATCCTGAGTTCACCCGAGGTGATTTCCTCAAGCCCGGCGATCGAGCGCAGCAAGGTGGACTTGCCGCAGCCCGACGGGCCGACGAAGACGATGAATTCGCCCGATTTGATGTCGAGGTCGATGCCGTGGAGAATGTTGAGATTGCCGTAGGACTTCTTCACTTGTCTCAAATTGACATCGGCCATTGATTTCCTCCAGTGATTCCTCGGATGTTTCAGCCTATGCGTCCGAACCAGGCGTCGTAACCGCCGAGTTCGACCGAACCGGTGCTCGCCTGCCCGGAAAACCCGTGTCCCACCAAAGGTTGCAGGGTTCGGTTGCCGAGGTCAACCTTCGTCGGCCTGGCGCCCAGATTGAAAACGCAGACGACCTCCTCATTGCCCGCCCGGCGGGTGAAGGCGACGGTGTCGCCCTCGCTTTCGATGAAGGTGATGTCGCCCTTTGCCAGCGCCGGATGGGCGCGGCGGAAGGCGAGAAAGCGCCGGTAATGCTCAAGCAGGGAGGTCTCATCGCCTTGCTGCACGTTGACCGCCTGTGACAGATGCTTGGCCGGCACCGGCAGCCAGGGTTTTGCCGGGGAGAAGCCGCCATTCCTGGCGCCGCCATCCCACACCATGGGCGTGCGGCAGCCGTCGCGGCCCTTGAATTCCGGCCAGAAGCGGATGCCGTAGGGGTCCTGCAGGTCCTCGAAGCGCAGGTCGGCCTCGCCGAGCCCGAGTTCTTCGCCCTGGTAGATGCAGACCGAGCCGCGCAGCGACATCAGCAATGCCGAGATGACCTTGAGATAGGCGGACGGGTCGGCTTCGTCGGCGGCCCAGCGCGAGGCCGGGCGCATCACGTCATGGTTGGAAAACGCCCAGCACGACCAGCCGTCGCTGGCGACCCTGCCAAAGGTTTCCAGCACCGAGCGCACTTTGGCGGCGCTGATCTTTTCCGGCGCCAGGAAGTCGAAGGAATAGCACATATGCACGCGCTTGCCGCCGGCGGTATAGGCGGCGACCACGTCCAGCCCGCGCTGCGAATCGCCGACTTCGCCGACCGCCGCGGTCGCCGGATACTCGTCGAGCAGCGCCCTGAAGCGCTCGAGGAAAGCGAGGTTCTCCGGCCGGCTCTTGTCGTAGATATGATCCTGGTAGTTGTAGGGGTTGACCGCCGGCGCGGTCTGGTCGTTGCGCTCTTCCGGCGGCAGCGGCGGATTGTTTTCCAGCCCCTGGCTGTGGAAGTAGAAATTGATGGTATCGAGACGGAAGCCGTCGACGCCGCGCTCCAGCCAGAAGCGGGTGACGTCGAGCAGCGCGTCCTGGACTTGGCGGCTATGGAAGTTGAGGTCGGGCTGCTCGGCCAGGAAATTGTGCAGGTAATATTGCTGGCGGCTGGTGTCCCATTGCCACGCCGAGCCGCCGAAGATCGACAGCCAGTTATTGGGCGGCGTGCCGTCGGGCCTTGCGTCGGCCCAGACATACCAGTCGGCCTTCGGATTGGTGCGGCTCGAGCGACTTTCCATGAACCAGGGATGGATATCGGCGGTATGCGACAGCACCTCGTCGATCATCACCTTGAGACCCAGCCGGTGCGCCTCCGCCGTCAGCGCGTCGAAGTCGGCCAGTGTGCCGAACATCGGGTCGACGTCACAATAATCCGAGACGTCGTAGCCGAAATCCTTCATTGGCGATTTGAAGAAAGGCGAGATCCAGATGGCATCCGCGCCAAGGGCCGCAATGTAGGGCAGCCTGCCGATGATGCCCTTGAGGTCACCGATGCCGTCGCCGTTGGAGTCCTGATAGCTGCGCGGATAGATCTGGTAGATCACCGCGCCCCGCCACCAGTCGCGATCAATGGCGGGATCTGGTTTCGAAGTCGCCTTCAAAGCCGAGTGCATTGTCTCAACCTCCTTTCACCGAGCCGGCCAGCAGCCCGCGGACGAAATAACGCTGCAGCGAGAAGAAAACGATCAGCGGCACGATAATGGTGATGAAGGCCGATGTCGTCAGGATCTCCCAGTTGCCGCCACGCGAGCCGAGCAGCGCATTGAGCTTGGCCGTCAGCACGATCTGGTCGGGCGCCGTTCCGAGGAAAACCATTGCCACCAGGAGATCGTTCCATACCCACAGGAATTGGAAGATGGCGAAGGAGGCAAGCACCGGGAAGGACAGCGGCAGCACGATCTTGACGAAGATCTCGAAATCGCTGGCGCCGTCGATGCGCGCCGATTCCATGATCTCGCGCGGCAGGCCGGCAATGTAGCTTCGAAGCAGATAGATGGCGAAGGGCAGGCCGAAACCGGTATGCGCCAGCCAGATGCCGAGATAGGTCTTGGACGGCACGCCGAAGAACGTCCCGACGCCGTTGTAGAGCTTCAGGAGCGGGATAAGCGACATCTGCAGCGGCACCACCAGCAGGCCGATGACGACAGCGATCAAGAGCGCGCGGCCCGGAAAGCGCATCCAGGCCAGCGCATAGGCGGCAAACGCCGCGATCAGGATCGGGATGACGGTCGCCGGGATGGTGACCGTCAGCGAATTCATGAAGGAGCGGCCGATGCCTTCGGAAAACAGCACGGTCTGATAATTGTCGGTGGTGAATTTCGGCGGCGCCGACGAAGCGTAGTAGACGCGCTGGCCCCGGTCGCCTTCGAATGCCTTTGGCGAGGCCATGACGAAGCTGCCGTCGGCGTTGAGTTGCAGGGTCACGCCGTCACCGAGATCGGCTGATGTGCCGGCAGGATACTGCGTCGGTGCCGCCGCCTTGACGCCGAAGGCGCTTATAGCGCGCTTGGCCCCGTCGCCGAAGATATTGCCCTGGAGAACGAACTTGCCGTCCTTTTCTGCTTGTGTCGAGGCGGCCGGCAGTCGCCCGGCTTCTGTTTGGCTGGAACTGGCGAAGGAATTCCACCAGCCCGAGGCGATGATCTGGTCCTTGTCGCGCAGCGACGAGACGAGGATGCCGAGCGTCGGGATGGTCCAGATCACCACGAAGACGAGCACCGCGATATGGACGCCGAAACGGCTGGCGAACGAATTTCCGGTCGCGACGGCCATCTCAGTGCCCTCCCGTCTCTTTGTTGGCCTGGCGAATGTTCCAGATCATGATTGGAATGACAGCGATCATGATGATGATGGCAATGGTCGCGCCGCGGCCGAAATCGCCGCCGCCGCGGAACATCCAGTCGAACATCAGATTGGCCAGCACCTGGCTGTTCCATTGACCGTTGGTCATGGTCAGGACGATGTCGAACACTTTCAGAACCAGGATGGTGATGGTGGTCCATACCACCGCGATGGTGCCCCAGATCTGCGGCACCATGATCTTCCAGAAGATCTGGAACGGGTTGGCGCCGTCGATGACCGCGGCTTCCAGTGTTTCTTCGGGGATGCCGCGCAGCGCCGAGGACAGGATGACCATGGCGAAGCCGGTCTGGATCCAGATCAGGATGACCATCAGGAAGAAGTTGTTCCAGAACGGCAGCGATATCCAGACCTGCGGCTGGCCGCCGAAATGCTGGATGATGGCGTTGAGCAGGCCGATCTGGGTCTGGCCCTGGCCGCGATATTCGTAGATGAACTTCCAGATCACGCTGGCGCCGACGAAGGAGATGGCCAGCGGCAGGAAGATCAGGCTCTTGGCAATCGTGCCCCACCATATCTTGTCGGTGAGCACGGCGATGATCAGGCCGAGGAAGGTGCAGGCCGCCGGCACCACCGCCAGCCACAGTATGTTGTTCCGGATGGCGTTTCGCAGATCCGGATCGCGCAGCGCCCACTCGTAGTTGGCGGACCCCACGAAACTCGTGCCGCCGCGGTCGAAGAAAGACAGCCACAGCGTCGCGATCACCGGGTAAATCAGGTAGATGGTCAGGATGATCAGCGCCGGACCCACGAATAACCAGGGCCGCACCAATCCCTGCCGGCGCAGATTGTTAACGGCGGTCGTCCCGGACACCCCGCGCGCGGGGAAGATCAGGTCGAGCAGTTTGTTGGCGCCCCAGAAATAGGCGACGCAGCCGCCGACGCCGATGATGATGACGAATATTGCCGAGAAAATCTGAGCCGCCATGGGTCCCTCTCCCTGCGCGTGACCGGCCAGCGATGCTGGCGACCGATGCGCTGACTTTCAGTTATTCGGAACAATCGAAACGCGAAGCTTCCGGCATGCACCGCCAGTCGGATCCGGGCTATGGCCCGGATCCATTAGCAAGATCAGGAAGGGTTAGGTCGCGCCGGAGCGGCCTATTTGATAGCGTCCCAGCTCTTCTGGATGTCGGTGGCGACGTCCTGGGCGGACTTGCCGCCGACCAGGTCGATCATGCCGGTCCAGAACGAACCGGCGCCCACCTTGCCGGGCATCAGGTCGGAGCCGTCGAAGCGCACCGTCGTGGCGCCGACCAGGATCTCGCCCTGCTTCTTCAACGCATCGCTGCCATAGGCGTCCTTGTTGGCGCCTTTGAAGGGGGTGACGAAGCTCTTCTGCGCCATCCACAATTCATGCGCGAGCGGCATCTGCAGGAACTTGATGAATTCGCGCGACGCCTTGGAATCCTTGGTGATCATCACCAGCGTTCCGGCCACCTCCAGCGGCGTCCCGAGTTCCGGCTTGGAGGCGTAGGGCGGATAGGGGAAGAAGTCCGCATCCTGGCCAAGCTTCACGCCCTCCGGGAAGAAGGAAGGGATGAACGATGCCTGATGGTGCATGTAGCACTTCGGCGGCACGGTGAAGAGGCCCTTCGGGCTGTCGCGGAAGTCGGTCGCCGCGACCGCCTTGGCGCCGCCGTCGACCATCTTGTCGTCGGTGGCGATCTTGCCGAAGATGTCGATGGCGTTGACCACTGCCGGATCGGTGAACGGGATCTCGTTCTTCACCCACTTGTCGTAGACTTCAGGCGGCTGCGTCCTGAGCATGATATCCTCGACCCAGTCGGTCGCCGGCCAGCCGGTCGCGCCGCCCGAGCCAAGGCCGATGCACCAGGGCTTGCCGCCATCGGCGATGATCTTCTTTTCGAGCTCGGCCAGTTCTTCCTGCGTCTTCGGCACCTTGTAGCCGGCTTCCTCGAAATTGTCGGGCGAGTACCAGACAAGCCCCTTCACGTCGATCTTGTAGGGAAAGGCATAGAAGCCCGGCTTGCCGTCCTTGCCCGTATAGGTGCCGAGCTTGGCCCAGGAGTCGCCGGCGGCGTAATTCTCCTTGACCCAGGCCGCGACGTCGTCGCCGAGCGGGGTCAGCACGCCCTTGGAAGCGAGGTCCTGGATGAGGCCCGGCTGCGGCAGGACGGCGATGTTGGGCGGGCTGCCGGCCTGGGTGTCGATGACGATCTGCTGCTCGTAATTCTCGGACGAGGAATATTTGACCTCTGCGCCGGTGGCCTCGGAGAAATAATCGAGTACCGACCGGACAAGCGCCTCGTCCTCGCCACGCCATGGGCCGAAGATCGACAAGGTCTCACCCTTGAGGTCGACTTTCTTGAGGTCTTCATAATTTGCCCAGTGAAAGTGCTGATCTTCGCCGGGCTTGAACTTCAGTTCGGCCTGCGCGGGCGCGCTCAGGGCGAACGCGGCAGACGCAACGCCCAGCAAAAGCAACTTCTTCATCGGTATTCCTCCCAGTGGGTCACACATACAGGACGGAACCTCCATTCCGCCCGCCGACGCCGCAGGACTGTGACTCACTCGCAAGGGAACCGCAACCTTTCGAAGAGCCTTCCAAAGCGCTTTGGCTTTGCCGATCTCGCCATTGAATCAATCAAGAGTCAAGAGTGTTCGCGAACTAATCGATTTAATTGCCAGCAGTCTGCGCTCGAAAGGTGCGTCGCAACATGCTTTTTTGGCGGCGCAACAGCAATTTCTGTTTCAAAGCGGACCCCCGCACGCATATGGTCTCCGCGATGTGGCCGCATCTCGGTTAGTGTTTTGGTCGGTTCAATCTAAAAGCGCTTTGAGGCAGGGAGGCCTCTCGTGAACCTCAAGCAACTCGCACATATGCTGGCGCTTTCGCAGACAACGGTAAGCCGGGCGCTGAACGGCTATCCCGAAGTCAACGAGGAAACCCGCAGGCGCGTCATGGACGCCGCCAAGCGCCACGGCTATCGTCCCAATCCGAGCGCGCGTCGGCTGGCCACGGGCAAGTCCGGAATGATCGGCTACGTGCTGCCGACGGGTGCCGCCGTCGACATCGACCCCCACTTCGTCGAATTCCTGTCCGGCCTCGGCGACTATGCCCGCTCGCACGAACTCGACCTTGTCCTGTCCCCGACCGACGCCGACGATCAGGAGACGACCTACCGGCGCGTCGTCGCCAACCGGCAGGTCGATGCCGTCTACATCTCTTCGCCCAGGCCCGCCGACCGGCGCGTGGCGCTGGTCAATACGCTCGGCATTCCCTTCATCGTCCATGGCCGCAGCGAGGGCTTGGACTTCGACTATCCCTTTCTCGACATCGACAATGAAGGCGCTTTCCACGAGGCCGCCCGGCTGCTCGTCCAGCTCGGCCACCGGCGGCTGGCACTGATCAATGGCGATGACGGGGAAACCTTCGCCATTCATCGCGAGCGCGGCCTGCGCCGGGCACTGGCAGCAAGCGGCCTGACATTGGACGATCGCCATGTCTGCTCCGTCGTCATGACCGAGGAGAACGGCTATCGCGCCGCCCGGCGCCTGCTTGAACAGGACGGCGCGCCGACGGCAATCGCCTGCTCCAGCCTGATCATGGCGCTCGGCGTCGTGCGCGCGGTGCGCGACCTTGGCCTCAGCATTCCCGGCGACATCTCGCTGATCGCCCATGACGACGTCTTTCCCTGGCTGAAGCCGGAGAATTTTTCCGTGCCGCTGTCGACGACGCGCTCGTCGATCCGGCTGGCCGGCGCGCGCATCGCCGAGCGGCTGGCGGCGCGGATATCGGGACTGGAGGAGGGTGCGCGCGGGGAGGTCTGGCCGGTCGACCTGGTGGTCAGGGGATCGGTCGCCGGCGCGCCGGCCTAGGGTCGCCAGAGTGCCCTCTTAACCCCGCGTTTAGCGCGCTTAGCCCAACATGGCCGGATGAAAATCGATCAGCCAAATGCGGTTTTCGGCCAACGCGGGCGCGAAGCCAGCGTACCGGCTGCCTTGGTTGGCCGCACGGTCGAACCGACGCGCACCATAGGCCATCTTGTGCGTCTGCTTGGCTTAGTGGCGTTCCTGCTCACCGTGGCCGGCGCTGTCTTCTGGACGTTGCCTGGCATCGAAAAATGAATCTGGAAGCCGGGCGAGCAGAGCGGAAAGTGGTCGAGATCGTCAACCACAACCCCGGACTTCAACAATGTTGATGTCCCACACAGGAACTCACCTATGAAGGCCATGTCACGTCAGACCTGAACCCCACCGAAATGTTCATCGGAAGTGAACTCGAATTCAACGCCATGATCAAATATTTCTATTCCGATCGAAGGCTGCCCAAGAAGCGGTTGTCCAACTCGGAAATGATCGAGATCAACGGCCTTTACCGGGTTATTGGCAGCGATGAGCAGGCGGTATTAATGCGATGGCTGGCAATAATCGGTTTGGCTGTCGCCGGGCTTTGTCTTGGAGTGGCGTTGCTTCCGCTATTCCGTCGAACCCGGCCAACTGGCGACAGGTTGATCGGCCGCAGATCGACGAAATCGACGCCTGAAGCGAAAAACCTACTCCCTCACGGCGTCGGCCGCCTTAAGATCCAGCAGCCCGTAGCCGAAATCATTGTCGCGCCCCTTGGGCCCGAGATCTCTCGCCGTCACTGCAAGTGCCTTCTCGATGTCGTTGGCCGAGCGGTCGGGCGTGGCGTGGATGAGGTTGGCGATGGCGCCGCTGACGATCGCCGCGGCAAACGAGGTGCCCGTCACCACGTCCGAGCCGGCGCCGCTCGGTGCCACCATCTCGACGCCCGGCGCCGAGATGAAGACATAAGCGCCGCGATTGGCCTGCGGCATCAGTCCGTCACTGGCGTCGGTGGCCGTCACCGCGATGACACCGTCAAAGGCGGCCGGATAGCCATAGGGCGCCTTCGGGCCGTTGTTGCCGGCGGCGGCGACCAGCACCATGCCGAGCGCCCGTGCATTACGGCAGGCGGTGCCGAGCAGGTCGTTTTTCGGGCCGACGAAGCTCATATTGATGATGCTGACATTCTGGTCCGCCGCCCAGTCGAGCGCCGACAGGATGACGTCCATGGTCGACTTGCCGCCCTCGAAGGCACGCGCGTGGTAGATTTTCGCGCCCGGCGCCATGCCTTCCAGCGGGCCGACGCCGGCAATCAGACCATCGATCGAAGTGCCGTGGTCGCGCTTTTCGATCGGGACGTCGGGCATCGCGTCGAACTGCGCGGCGATGACCCCGGCCAGAGCCGGATTGGTATCGTCGATGCCGGTATCGATGACGGCGACACGCACGTTCTCGCCACTGGCCTGTTTGGCGTCGAGCGCGATACGGTCGAAGGCATAGTTGACGATGCCGGCCGCCTGCTGCAGCGAATAGATATGATTGGGCTCGCGGCGCTGCGTGCGGCCGTCGGCGGCAAGCTGCGCCAGCACGACGCCGACGGGGCGGCCATCGGGAATGCCGAAACGCACCAGCGTGGTGCCGAGCAGCCGGGACTGGCGCTGCGAGCGCACTTCAAGGCCGAAGGAAGCGGCGATCTGCTGCACGGCTTCGGCATCGCCTTCGACGGTCACCAACACCTCGTCGGGTACGAAGTCGCCGGTCACGGCGCGTCGCGACTGGACGGCGATGAGATCGGTCGGCGAGATGATCGGGCCACCGGATGGCGGGCCTGCCTGGTTCCCGGCGGGGGCTGTCGCGGGCTCCGGCCGTGGTGCCGGAACCGGTGCAGGAAGGGCGGCCGGGTTGGGGAAGAGGTCAATGATCAAGGCGGGCAGAAAAACGGCGCCGGCCTGGGCCGCACCCGACCCACCCTTATCGCCGCCGTCCTTGACGCAGTCGGCCGCGGCCGCCTTGGCCTCGTTGCTGCAATCGATTTGCGTCCGGTCGGGAGTGGCATCGTTGCTCTGCGCCGACGCAGGCACGGCGGCGATCGTCATCGCCGCCGCCAGGATAGCCGCAAATCGAATGACCGCCTCAACCGCCATCAACAGGTTTCCTTCCCTCGATCACAGCCTCCGCGAAAGGCTGGGCGGCAATAAGGCCCCGCAGTTTCTCATAGTCGGCGGCTGTCGTCGCCGGAATGGCGAGCCTGAAGACGCCGTCGGCGGTCGGCCCGCCGATGATCTTGAGCTTGTTGGCGTCGAGAAAGGCCGCAATATCGGCCATCCTGGCGTCCGGCTTGAATTTGATCAGCGCGAACGGCAATTTGGCCAGATCGTCTTGTGCGCCGGCGATCTCGAAATTGCCGCCCTTGCCGCCAGGCTGCACCAGAGACTGGACCGCGATCAAGGCCAGCAGGACCGCTGCCGCCGCCCAGGCGACGCCGACCGGCACCGCCATAAGACGGCCCCAGGTCTGCGCCAACCAGGATGCGCTTGCGGGCGCCCGAACCGGCCCTGCCTCCGCGTCGAGCGCCTTGGCGAAGCGGCTGAGCGCATCGGCCGGCGGGCGGATCGCCTCATTGGCCGCCGCCGTGCCGGAGAACTCGGCTTCCGCCTCGCCGAGCGCGACAAGTGCCGCCGGATCTGTGGCCAGCCATTCTTCGATGGCTTCCAGATCCGAACCTTCGAGCGAACCGTTCAGGTAGAACGGCAGCAGCGTTTCCATTTCGTCGCGGCGCGACATCTTTTCAGCGGCGCTCATGGCCACCCCCTGTCGTAACCGGCGGCCTTCAAGGCTTCGCCGAGTTTCTTGCGGGCGTAGAACATACGGGTCTTTACGGTCGCGACCGGGGTGCCGAGCACCTGTGCGATCTCGGTCACCGATTGCCCTTGATAATAGGCGAGGTCGATCACCGTGCGGTGCTCCTCAGGCAAGGCGTCGATGAGGCGGCGCAAGGCGGCGGCCTTGTCCTCCTTCATGGTGACGACCTCAGGCGTGTCGGCGCTATCGGGCACCGCCGCGGCGGCCTCGTCGTCGATCCAATCTTCCTTCTTCTTGCGCAGCAGCGAGAGCGCCTTGAAGCGGGCGATGCCGAGCAGCCATGTCGAGACTTCGGACCGCCCTTCGAAGCTCGGCGCCTGGCGCCACAGTTCGAGGAACACTTCGTTCGCGATATCGTCAGCCATCATTTCCGATCCCGTCTGGCGCGCCACGAAGCGGTAGACCCGCGCGTGATGACGCATGAACAGGAGCCGCACGGCAGCCCGGTCGCCCTTCGCGACCCGGTCGACAAGCGCGCGATCGGTCTCCGTCGCCGCCGTCATGGCCGGTCGAGCCGCCTGGCTCCTGTCCGCTCTGTCGCCGATCGATCCAAAAAGGTTCATCCTCCGCCAAGGAATTCTGGGAGGCTAACCGAAGAGCGGGACGGTTGCCAGAGCATCCCTTTTCGCCATTTACGGGGAGAAGGTGCCGGCAGGCGGATGAGGGGCGGCGCCAGCCACTCGATCAGGACAGAAAAGCCTTCGCTTTCAGGACAGAAAAGCCTTCGCTTTCATCGTCGCCGGCACCGGCACGCCAAGCCGGCTCAGAACCGTTGGCGCCAGTTGCAACTGGTCGAGCAGCGTATCGGCGTCCGGCCCTTCGCCCTGTCCGAAATAATACAGCGCGAAATCCTGCATCTCGTCGTCATGGCCGCCATGGTGGCCGCGGTCGGTCTGGCCGTGGTCGGCGGTGACCATGACCTCGTAGCCGGCCTCGATCCAGCCCGGCAGGAAGGCCGCCAGCATGCCGTCCATGGCGTAGCAGGCATGGTCCATCTCGTGGCAGTCATGGCCGAAACGGTGGCCCATCGAGTCCAGCGTGCAGGTGTGCAGGACACCATAGTCGATGCCGTGGCGCCGGGTGAGCATGGTCAGCGTCGCGAACAGGTCGACATCGCTCGGCGTCATCTGGTTCTTGAGATTGTAGCCGGTCATGGTGTGGAAGCGGCCATGCTTGATCGGGCCGTCCGGCTCGTCATATTCCATGTCCTCGACGAGATCGAACGGGTAGGAGCGGAAGAATTCGGACCAGTAGGAATGGGTGACCGCGCCGGTCTTGCCGCCGGCCTTGCTGACTTCCGAGAAGATGTCGGGCTGCACGACGCGAAAGCGGTTCTCGTTGGACAGGATGCCGTGCACCTGCGGCGACACGCCGGTGTGGATCGAGGCATAGCAGCAGGCCGAGGTCGACGGCAGCACCGAGCGCATCTTCCACACTCGTGCCCCGCCCGACTGCACCCAGCCTTCGAGATTGCCCATCAGCCGGCGCCAGTTCCGGTAGGGAACGCCATCGAGGATGATCAGCAGAAGCTTGGATTGGATCGCCACGGGTTGCTCCATGCGATTGTCTGTTGAAACGAGTGCGCCGCGTGTCGTTCGGACACGCGGCGCTTTCGCTATGAGACAGATGTCACGCGTTCAGCCAGCATTCTCCCAGCGCGTACCCATCCATCATTTCGCCGATCGGGTTCTTGACCCATCCGCTGATCTTGTTGGTGGCGGCCGCGTCGATGAACTGGTTGAAGAAGGGCACGATCAATCCGCCTTCATCGCGCATCATCACCGCCATGTCGTGGTAGATCGCCTTGCGCTTGTCCTGGTCGAGTTCGCCGCGCGCCGCGAACAGCATCTTGTCGAATTCCGGCCGCTTGAAGCGTGTGTCGTTCCAGTCGGCCGTCGAGACATAGCCGGTGGAATACATCTGGTCCTGCGTCGGGCGTCCGCCCCAGTAGGAAAGAGAGAAGGGCTGCTTGTTCCAGACTTCCGACCAATAGCCGTCGCCCGGCTCGCGCTTGATCTCGATCTTGATGCCCGCCTTTGCGCAGGACTGCTGGTAGAGCTGGGCGGCGTCGACGGCGCCGGGGAAGGCGACGTCGGAGGTGCGCAGCAGGATGGAGCCGCTGTGGCCCGATTTCTTGTAGGCTGCCGCGGCCTTCTCCGGGTCGAACTTGCGCTGTTCGATGGCGGTAAATAGCGGATAGGCCT
The DNA here is from genome assembly GCF_006442195.1 of Mesorhizobium sp. B2-3-13. Lineage (NCBI taxonomy): Bacteria > Pseudomonadati > Pseudomonadota > Alphaproteobacteria > Hyphomicrobiales > Phyllobacteriaceae > Mesorhizobium > Mesorhizobium sp. B2-3-13. Next base: position 140,489 of record NZ_VFVQ01000011.1, on the reverse strand, counting down.
CGTTGATCGGGAAGTCGTTGCCGACCGAGCCGTAGCCGCGCAGGATCTTCTCAAGCATTTCGTCGCGGTCGATGGCGAGCTTCAGCGCCATCCTCAGATCATTGTTGTCGAACGGTGCGGTGTCGCAGAACATGTTGAACGGGTAATAGCCCCGGCCCGACACGTTCTCGATGCTGACGCCTGGAATGCGCTTGACCAGGTCGACGACCTTCGGCTCGATACGGTTGATCATGTGGACCTGGCCGCCCTGCAGCGCCGCCAGCCTGGCCGTGGCGTCGTTGATGACGACGATCTCGATCTGGTCGGCATGCCCCGCCTTGTCGCCACGCCAGTAATTGGCGAAACGCTCGCCGCCATGGCGCACGCCGGGCTGGTTGACGGTGACTTTGTAAGGACCGGCGCTGATGCCCGCGTTGGGGTTGTCCTTGCCGCCATTCGGCTGGATGACGAGATGGTAGTCGGCCATCAGATAGGGGAAATCGGCGTCGGCGGCGCCGAGCGTGACGATGACTTCCTTGCCGCTGGCCTTGATGCCTTTGATGTTCTTGAGAACGCCGAGCGCGCCCGACTTCGATTTCTCGTCGGCATGGCGCTCGAGCGTGGCGGCGACGTCTTCGGCGGCAACGGTCTTGCCATTATGGAATTCGATGCCGTCGCGCACCTTGATCGTCCAGGTCTTGGCGTCCTTGGATGCGCCGATCTCCTCGGCAATCAGGTGAGTCAGGCTGTTGTCCGGCATCAGCCGGACCAGATATTCGCCCCACTGCTTGCAAAAACTGTAGGTGACCTGGCTGAGGTTCAGCGCTGGATCGAGGCTGTTGGTCGATTCACCGCCCTGCAGGCCGGCCTTGAGGACGCCGCCCTTGACAGGCGTCTGTGCGAAGGCCCTGCCGGCCAGCGTCGTGGCCAGCGCCGCCGACACGCCCAGTGCCGCGGTACGGCCAAGGAAGTCGCGGCGCGATATCCGGCCCCGGCCGGCGAGTTCAGCGAGATGGTCGAGTTCAGCTTTCATGTCCTACCCCTTGTTGAAAACAACGTCGCACCAGTGGCGCCCGTCCAAAGGACGTGTGGCGTCCTAGTGTTGCATGCGGATGACGGCCGCCATCTCCCTGGCTGGCGGATCGCCGGCTGGCTAGAGCAATTCCAAAAGTGTGAACGGTTTCCGTCCGGAATTGCGTAAAAACAAAGAGATAGAGCAGTTCATCGTTTCCGTGAAACGGTGAACCGCGCTAGTTCCCCGCGCTGGCCATGCGCCGCCCCTTGATCGCTTTTTCCAGCCACCCGATCTCCATCTCCGGGACCGATGACAAGAGAAGGTCGGTGTAGTCATCGAAGGGGGGCGTCAGCACCTTGCTTTTCGAACCATAGCGCACCACCTCGCCGCGATACATCACCGCGATCGAATCGGCGATCGACTTCACCGTCGCGAGGTCGTGGGTGATGAACAGATAGGCGACGTTCTCCTCCTTCTGCAGTTCAAGCAGAAGCTTCAGGATGCCGTGCGCCACCAGGGGGTCAAGCGCCGAGGTCACCTCGTCACAAATGATCAGCTTGGGTTTTGCCGCGAGCGAGCGGGCGATGCAGACACGCTGCTTCTGGCCGCCGGAAAGCTCGGCCGGGTAGCGGTCGACAAAGCCCTTGCCCATTTCGATCTTGTCGAGCAGTTCGGCGACGCGGGCATCGCGCTGCCTGCCGCGCATGCCGAAATAGAATTCGAGCGGCCGGCCGATGATGGTGCCGACGGTCTGGCGCGGGTTCATCGCCACGTCGGCCATCTGATAGATCATCTGCAGCTGGCGCAGGTCTTCCTTCGGCCGGTCGGCAAGCCGGTTGGCCAAGGGGCGCCCGTCGAATGTAACGGTGCCTTGCTCGGGCGGCAAAAGTCCGGTTATGGCGCGCGCCAGCGTCGACTTTCCGGAGCCGGATTCGCCAACCACGGCCAGCGTCTGGCCGGGGTAGATGTCGACCGAGACGTTCTTCAGCACCTTGACGTGGCCGCCGCCATAGGCGGCGGTCACGTTCTTGACCGACAGGAACGGCGCGGTGCCGGGTTTTTGTTCGGCATGTTCGATCTCGTGCACCGAAACCAGCGCATTGGTGTATTCCTGCCGCGGTTCCTTGATGATCTGGCGGGTGCCTCCCCATTCGACCAGCCGGCCGTGACGCAGCACCATGATCTCGTCCGAAACCTGGGCGACGACGGCCAGGTCGTGCGTGATGTAGAGCGCCGCCACATGGGTGTCGCGGATAGCATCCTTGATTGCCGCCAGCACGTCGATCTGCGTCGTCACATCGAGCGCCGTGGTCGGCTCGTCGAAGACGATCAGGTCAGGCTCCGAGCACAGTGCCATCGCCGTCATCACACGCTGCAGCTGGCCGCCTGAAACCTGGTGCGGAAAGCGTTCGCCGATGGCTTCCGGGTTGGGCAGGCTGAGCTTCTTGAACAACGCGACGGCGCGCTTCTCGGCCTCCGCTCGTGTCGCCGTTCCGTGCAGCAGCGTGGCTTCCACCACCTGGTCCATCAGCCTGTGCGCGGGATTGAAAGCGGCCGCCGCCGACTGCGCGACATAGCAGACCTCGCGACCGCGCAGCTTGCGAAAGTCCTCCTTGCCGCCCTTGAGGATGTCGCGGCCGTTGAGGAGCACCTCGCCGCCGGTGATGCGCACGCCACCACGGCCATAGCCCATGGATGACAGGCCGATGGTCGACTTGCCGGCACCGGATTCGCCGATCAGGCCGAGCACCTTGCCCTTCTCCAGTGTCAGCGAGACGTCGTGCACCAGCGTGATGGTCTTCGGCGCCTCACCGGGCGGATAGACCGTCGCCTCGATGCGCAAATTGCGGATGTCGAGCAGAGGGGTGGACTTTGCCTTGCCGTCGGCCATCACCCGCGTCCTCCCTTCAGACTTGTCGTGCGGTTCAGCACCCAGTCGGCGACAAGATTGACCGAGATCGCCAGCGCCGCGATCGCGGCCGCGGGAATGAGCGCTGCGCCTATGCCGAACACGATGCCGTCCTTGTTCTCCTTCACCATGCCGCCCCAGTCGGCGTCCGGCGGCTGCACGCCAAGGCCGAGAAAGGAAAGCGTCGACAGGAACAGCACCGCGTAAATGAAGCGCAGGCCGAGCTCGGAGATCAGCGGCGACAACGCGTTGGGCAGGATTTCACGGAAGATGATCCAGACGCTGCCCTCGCCGCGCAGCTTGGCGGCTTCGACATAGTCCATGACGTTGATGTCGACGGCGACCGCGCGCGACAAACGATAGACGCGCGTCGAGTCGAGAATGCCCATCACCAGGATCAGCGTCACCAGGTTGGTTGGCAGCACCGAGAGCACCACCAGGCCCATGATCAGTGTCGGGATCGACATCAGGAGGTCGACGAGGCGCGACAAGATTGTGTCGAACCAGCCGCCGAACACCGCAGCCGAAAAGCCAAGGATGGCGCCGAGCGAGAACGACAGCGCGGTGGCCAGCACCGCGATGAACAAGGTGATGCGGGCGCCATAGATCATCCGGGACAGCAAATCGCGGCCGAGATTGTCGGTGCCCAGCCAATGCCCCGCCGACATCGGCTCCCAGACATCGCCCACAATTTCGGCGTTGTCATGCGGCGAAATCCACGGCGCGAAGATCGCCGCCAGCACGAACAGTGCCGTCAGGATAATGCCGATCAACGCGGGGATGGGGATGCGTTTGATATCGAGCATGCCCGCCCCCTATTTCGGATGTCGCAGACGCGGATTGGCGACGATCGCCGCTATGTCCGCGATGATGTTGAGACTGATGTAGACGGCGGCGAAGATCAGGCCGACGGCCTGTACCACCGGCACGTCACGCTTGGTCACGTGATCGACGAGATATTGTCCCATGCCGGGATAGACGAAAATCACCTCGACCACGACGACGCCGACGATGAGATAAGCGAGGTTGAGCATGACGACGTTGATGATCGGCGCGATGGCATTGGGGAAGGCGTGCTTGCGGATGACGTTGAAGGCTGACAGGCCTTTCAGTTCCGCCGTCTCGACATAGGCCGACTGCATGACATTGAGGATCGCAGCTCGCGTCATGCGCATCATGTGGGCGAGCACCACCAGCGTCAGCGCCGTCGCCGGCAGCGCGATCGCCTGCATCCGCTCACCGAATGGCATGCCTTCATAGACGGTCGAAATGCCGGGAAAGATCTGCCACTTCACGGCGAAGAAATAGACCAGCACATAGCCGATGAAGAATTCCGGGAAGGAGGTCGAGGCGAGCGCCAGGCCGGAGATCAGCTTGTCGACCCAGCCATTGCGGTAGCGCACCGCGATCAGCCCGAGAATGATGGCCAGCGGTACAGCCACGATCGCCGCCCAGAAGGCGAGGAACAGTGTGTTCCACAAGCGCGACTTGATCGAGGTCGCGATATCCTGCCCGCTCGACATCGCAGTGCCGAGGTCGCCGGTCAAGACGCCGCCGAGCCAATGGAAATACCTGACATAGGCCGGGTCGTTCAGCCCAAGCTGCTCGCGCAAATTGGCCAGCGACTCGGGTGTCGCCGATTGTCCCAAAATGGCTTGCGCGACGTCGCCGGGCAGGATCTGCGTGCCGGCGAAGATCAAGACCGAGATGGCCAACAGAAGCAGGATGCCCAGCGCAATGCGCTGGGCAATTAGTTTCAGGATGGGTGAAGACATCTCTGCAAAGCCGGACTCAGGCCTGCAGCCAGCACTTCGCCAGGGCGTAGCCGTTCATCAGCTCCTGATGCGGGTCGTCCACCCAGCCATCGACCTTGGCGCCGGTGGCGTCGATGAACTGGTTGAACATCGGCAGGATCAGGCCGCCTTCGTCGCGCACCATGACAGCCATGTCGTGGTACATCTGCTTGCGCTTGGCCTCATCGAGTTCGGCACGAGCCGCCAGCACCATCTTGTCGAAATCCGGGCGCTTGAAACGCGTGTCGTTCCAGTCGGCTGTCGACAGATAGGCGGTCGAGTACATCTGGTCCTGCGTCGAGCGGCCGCCCCAATAAGAAGCGCAGAAGGGCTGCTTGTTCCAGACTTCGTTCCAGTAGCCGTCGCCGGGCTCGCGCTTGAGCTCGATCTTGATGCCCGCCTTGGCCGCGCTCTGCTGGAAGAGCTGTGACGCGTCGACAGCGCCCGGGAAGGCAACGTCCGAGGTCCTGAGCAGCACGGTGCCGTCATGGCCAGATTTCTTGTAGTGGAACTTGGCCTTGTCGGGATCATACTTGCGCTGCTCGATCTCGCTGAACAGCGGATAGGACGCGTTGATCGGGAAGTCGTTGCCGAGCGAGCCGTAGCCGCGCAGCACCTTGGTCAGCATCTCCTCGCGGTCGATCGCCAGCTTCAGCGCCATCCTGAGGTCGTTGTTGTCGAACGGCGCCGTGTCGCAATGCATGATGAACACGTAGTGGCCGGGGCCAGCGTGGTTGCGGATGGTGACGCCCGGCACGCGCTTGATCAGGTCGACGATCTTCGGCTCGACGCGGTTGATCATGTTGACCTGGCCGCCCTGCAGTGCTGCCGTGCGCGCCGTCGCGTCGTTGATGACGATGACCTCGATCTGGTCGGCATGGCCCATCTTGTCGCCCTGCCAGTAATTGGCGAAGCGCTCGCCGCCATGGCGCACGCCCGGCTCGTTGGTCTTGACCACGTATGGACCGGCCGAGATGCCGGCGTCGGGCTTGTCCTTGCCGCCATTGGGCTGCACGATCAGGTGATAGTCGCTGAGCAAATACGGAAGGTCGGCGTTGGCTTCCTTCAGCGTCAGCACCACTTCCTTGCCGCTGGCCTTGATGGTCTCGATGCCCTTCATATAGCCGAGTGCGCCGGATTTCGATTTCTCGTCCGAATGGCGCTCGAGCGTGGCGGCGACATCTTCGGCGGTCACCGTCTTGCCGTTGTGGAATTCGACGCCGTCGCGGATCTTCAACGTCCAGGTCTTCGCATCGTCCGAAGAGCCGATCTCTTCGGCGATGCGGTTCTCGAGCTTGCCGTCCGGCGACAGCTCGACGATCAATTCGCCCCAGCACTTGCCGAAAGCGAACGGCACCTGCGTCATCATCAGCGCCGGATCGAGGCTGTTGGTGGATTCACCGCCGACCAGGCCGGCCTTCAGCGTACCGCCCTTGACCGGACCCGCCGCGCGCGCAGCGCTTGAAAGCAGCGCGTTGGCGAAGGGTGCGGCGATGCCGAGCGCGGCCGCCCGGCCGAGAAAATCACGACGGCTCAGTTTGCCCGACGCAACCCGCCGGCTAAGGAATTCCAGTTCATTTGACATTTGAGTTCCTCACTCTGTTGGTTCGACTCTGCGGTCGATTTTCTTGCTTGTTGTTAAAGGGAATAATGACCGCAAGGGAAAGCGGTAAGCAAGACCGAATGCGACATGCCGTGGCGTAAATCGCACGTCGCATTTGGACCAACGATTTCAGCACTCAAACCAGCGCGCGCGGGACCTTTTCGTCGAAATCGCGCTCGAAGACGAGGTTTTCACCTTCGTAGGCCTCGATTCTGGCGCTGACGATGAAGTTTTGTGCGTCCGACCGCATCTGGGCCCATGTTTCGGTGCGGACCGACCATCCATTTCGCGACAGGGTCTGCGTCCAGTGTGTTTTCCCCGAGGCTGACAGAGGATCGTCGGGATGGATGGTCCAGGTTTCGCGGGCGATGCTGCCGTTGACCAGGCCGTGGTCGAGATCGCGCACTTCGCCGAAATCATCGGCAATGGAAAGCGTGACGATTCCCGTCTTTTCGTCGCGGTCGACATGGCGTTCGGAATTGGCCGGACGGATCGTCTCGGTCGCCCAGGGCGCGGCCCCTTCCGGCTCGGCGAAAACGGCTTCGTCACCTGTTGCCAGCAGTCGCAACGGCACCGATAGCGTGGCCTCCGACAAGGTCAGTCGTGCCGGTTCCGGCGAAGGCCAGATCATTGGCCAGTAGGCGGTCGAAACGGCGACGCGCAGACGGTGGCCGGCCGGCACGCGGTAGGCGCATTGGTCGAGCACGACACGCGCCGAAACCTCCTCCCCGGGAACCAGCACCTCGGGCAATTCATGCGAGTTGCGGTGCGTCAGATTGAGCACGCCATAGGAGATAAGTTCCGAGGCGCCGTCGGGATGCACGTCGCAAAGCCGGACCGCGATGTTGGCCTGGGGCCGATCGGAGGCAAGCAGGACCTCAAACTCCGGCGCGCCGACGATCTCGATCGGCTTGGTGAGCTCAGGCTGGTCGAAACACGCCGACAGCCCATCGTCAGGGCGCTGATCACCCGGCAATTCCGGCCCGAAGGTGAACGGAAAGTATTCGCCGCCGGCAAGCCCGCAGGTCTGCGGCGAAGCGACGGTTGAAGGCCCCGCATCAGGGGAAATGAGTTCGATCGCTTCGACCGCTATATTGGACGACGGCCACTCCTGCTCGGCTATCCAGCGGCCGGGTCGCTCCGGATGCCATCGGGCGGGACGCACGCTGTCCATCACATAGGCGCGGTAGTCGGGATCGGCCTCGACGCCGGTCTCGGCGCCCTTAAGCCAGTGGTCCCACCAGCGCAACGCTTCCTGCAGGAAGCCGATCGCGGGCTTGGGTTCGGCATAGTGCGGGTATTTGTGAATCCACGGTCCGACGATGCCCTTGACTGGTGCCTCGATGTTGCTGACGAGGTGCGATATCGTGTTGCGGTATCCGTCGTGCCAGCCGCCGATCGACAGCACTGCAGCATGAACAGCGGAAAAATCCTCGCAGATCGAACCGCGTTTCCAATAGGCGTCGCGATGCTGGTGGCTGAGCCACAGCGGCAAAAGGAACGACTGGTTCTCCAGCCGTTTCAGCCACAGATCGCGCCATTTGTCGTCGCCGGCAATCAGCGGATCCGGTGGCCGCGACGAATAGGACAGCATGGTCGAGGCCCAGCCGAAATTCTCGAGCAGCAGGCAGCCGCCCTTGTAGTGGATGTCGTCGGCATAGCGGTCGACGGTCGAGCACAGGCTGATCACTGCCTTCAGCGCCGGCGGCTGTTTGGCCGCCACCTGCAGGCAATTGAAGCCGCCCCAGGAGATGCCCATCATGCCGACATTGCCGTTGCACCAGGGCTGCGCCGCCGCCCAGGCAATGACATCGCAGGCGTCCTGCAGTTCCTGCTCGGAATATTCGTCGTCCATCAGCCCTTCGGAATCACCGTTGCCGCGCATGTCGACGCGGATCGAGGCGTAGCCGTGGCCGGCGAAATAGGGATGGGTAAGCTGATCGCGAAAGATCGTGCCGTCGCGCTTGCGGTAAGGCAGGTGCTCAAGGATGACAGGTACTGGATCGTCGCCCGCATCCTCCGGCATCCATACCCGCGCCGACAGCCGGCAGCCATCGGGCATGACGATGCCCATGTCGGGAAATTCGACGACCTTGCGGGGAAATTCGGTGATGGTTTTCATGGCAGGCATAACGCTCCGCGGCACGAGAACTTTCAATCGTCATTCGCGACTGGAGCAGCGAAATATGCGACCTGTGCCGCTACCGCAATTCGTCGAGCAGTTCGGGATGTTTCTCCAGCAATGTCATCAATTGAATGGTCGGGCCACTCGGTTCGATCAAGCCTCTTTCATACTTGTCGAAGGCGTTCTCGCCGACCTTGAACAGGGATCCGGCCTCGCGTTGCGACAGCTTGAGCTTCGTGCGCATGCGGCGGATGGTTGACGGCGCCGGCACGCCGTCGACCTTCTCCTTGAGCGCGCGCAAGGCGGCATCGACAGCGGCCATGTCGTCGCCGACATGCACACCCTCGCGATCCGATGGCGGATAATAACCGGGCAGGTCGATGATCATGCTCTCGCCCTTATAGGTTACGGTGAATGAACGGACCCCGCCCATCAGCATCTCCCCGGTTTCGGGGGAAATCATGGTCCTATTCTCCATATCTCAATTTGCCACCATAAAGGTGGCAACTCAAGTTCCATTCATATGAGGTCCGCGTCAATTTAGCGGAATGTCGTTTTCGGCCTTGTTCGCCTGATAGGCGCCGGACAGCTCGTCATAGCGTCTGGAAATCCTGCCGATCCGCTCCTCCAGCCGCTGGCGCTCGACCTCGGGCAGCGCTCTCACCAGCCTGCGAATCGAAAAACTTTTCCAATAGGCGTTCTCGGCGTTGTAGCCGCCGGGGTCGAGGGTGAAGACCTCTTTCAGGATTTTGAGATCATGCGGGATGGCGAAACTGTCGCGCGAATCCTCGTGGCTGAACAAATAGTAGAAATTGTCGAAGCCGGTCCAGGTGATCGCCGACAGGCAGAGCGAACAGGGTTCATGCGTGGCAATGAAGATGGCATCTTTCGTGTCGACACGTTCGGCCTTGGGCATTTCGTAAAAGCGCTTCAGGCAATGCACCTCGCCATGCCAGAGCGGGTTTTCCATCTCGTTGTTGGTTTCGGCCAGCACCAGCGACCGGTCGCCCTTGCGCAGGATCGCCGCGCCGAACAGCTTGTTGCCGTGCGCGACGCCTTCTGCCGTCTTCGGCACGATTTCGTGCTCGATCACGTCGAGCAGGCGGTCGATCAGCGAAATGTCGGTCATCACAAGCTCTCGTCGGGGATATGGATCTCGTAGGCGTGCGAGAAATGGAATTCCTCGAGATTGGCGCCGTCGCCGCCACGGTCGACAATCAAAAAGTCCTGAGGCTCTCTGATGGGCGTCAGCACGCCGTGCCACAGATTGCGGGAATAGTTGATGCCTTGCCCCGGTGCGGTGATGAAGGCATGTGGTTCGCCCGGCCCCTCCTTGCCGTCATGGCAGACGACGACCAGGAACGGACGCGGCGACAGCGGGATGAACGCCTGACTGCCCAAGGGATGACGCTCGACCATGGTTAGCTTCAGCGGCATCTCGTAGGGCGTGCCGCGTACCATGGAAATCAGCACGCGGGCGTTATGCCCTGCAGCTTCAGCGGTGGCGAGGGCGTGGTAGCGCTCGGCCTTGCCGCCATTGATCGGATAGTGATTGTCGCCGCCCATGTCGATGACGTCGCCGAATTCGGCAAAGGCCTCACGGGTAAGCGGCCGCGCGACGATGCGGGTCATGACGTCCGCTTCGCGATGCCAGCCCCGCCGAGCTTGGCATGCCGGTTGACATCCTTGTAGAGCAGATAGCGGAATTTGCCGGGGCCGCCGGCATAGCAGGCCTGCGGGCAGAAGGCGCGCAGCCACATATAGTCGCCGGCCTCGACTTCGACCCAGTCCTGGTTGAGCCGGTAGACAGCCTTGCCTTCGAGCACATAGAGCCCGTGTTCCATGACATGTGTCTCGGCGAAAGGAATGACCGCGCCGGGCTCGAGCGTGACGATGGTCATATGCATGTCGTGGCGCAGATCGGCGGGATCGACGAACCGCGTCGTTGCCCAGCGGCCTTCGGTGCCCGGCATCGACGTCGGCGCGATCTCCTGTTCGTTGGCGAAGAAGGCCCTGGGAATCTCAAGGCCATCGACCTCCTCATAAGCCTTGCGTATCCAGTGGAAGCGGACAGCCGCCTTGCCTTCGTTGCGGACCGTCCAGCTGCTGGCCGGCGGCAGGAAGGCAAAACCGCCGGGGCGCAACACATGTTTCTTGCCGTCGAGCAGAACCGTCAGTTCGCCCTCGACCACGAACAGGGCGCCCTCGGCGCCGGCATCGGGCTCGGGCCGGTCGCTGCCGCCGCCGGGCGCGACCTCGACGATGTATTGCGAAAACGTCTCGGCGAAGCCGGACAGCGGCCGCGACAGGATCCAGACACGCGTCTTGTCCCAGAACGGCAAGGCGCTGGTGACGATGTCCTGCATCACGCCCTTGGGAATGACGGCATAGGCCTCGGTGAAGACGGCGCGTCCGGTCAGAAGTTCGTTCTGGCCGGGATGGCCGCCCTGTGGGGCATAATAGGTGCGCTCGGGCATCCTGATCGTATCCATGGTTCAAACCTATTGTGGAAGCATGTCCTTGAGGCGGAGCAGCGCGATGCGCTCGACCTGCTTGCAGGCGGTTTCGAATTCGACGCCGCGGCCGTTGCCGATGCGGGCTTCGAATTCGGCGAGGATTTCCTCCTTTGTCTTGCCTTTCACCGCGATGATGAAGGGGAAGCCGAAGGTGGTGACATAGGCGGCGTTGAGCTTGGAGAACAATTCACGCTCCTTGTCGGTCAGCGCGTCGAGACCGGCGGAAGCCTGTTCCCTGGTCGATTCCGCCGTCAGCCGCCTGGCTTTGGCCAGCTTGCCGGCGAGGTCGGGATGGGCGTTGAGCACGCCGAGCCGCTCGGTTTCGCTGGCGGAACGGAAGATACGGCAGAGCGCATTGTGCACGCCGCCGGCCGTGTCGTGCGCCGGGCCGAGCTCCAGCTCGTAGGCACGTTCGGCAATCCAGGGCGAATGCTCGAACACGCCGCCGAAGGTGTGAACGAACGTCTCGAATTCCATTTTCGACGGGCGCAGAGCGGCCGGCTTATAGGGATGGTTCTCTTGCCAGTGCTTGGCGATGTCGATGCGCCGTGCCAGCCAGACCTTGTCGTGCGATTTGACATAATCAACGAAGCGTTTCAGCGCCGCCACCCGGCCCGGCCGCCCGACGAGGCGGCAGTGCAGACCGATGTTCATCATGCGCGGCCTGCCTGCCTTGCCCTCGGCATAGAGCGTATCGAAACTATCCCTGAGGTAGGCAAAGAACTGGTCGCCCGAGTTGAAACCCTGCGGCGTGGCAAAGCGCATGTCGTTGGCGTCGAGCGTGTAGGGGATGATGAGCTGCGTGCCGTCCGCATGCTCGAACCAGTAAGGCAGTTCGTCGTCATAGGTGTCCGAGACGTAATCGAAGCCGCCTTCTTCGGCCACCAGCCGCACCGTGTTGACCGATGTGCGGCCCGTGTACCAGCCGGTCGGGCGCTGGCCGGTCACCTCGTAATGCAGCTTGATCGCCGCTTCGAGGTCGCGGCGCTCGTCCTCGGCGTCGTGGTCGCGGTAATCGATCCACTTCAGCCCGTGCGAGGCGATTTCCCAGCCGGCTTCCTGCATGGCCGTGACCTGGTCGGGTGAGCGCGCGAGCGCCGTGGCGACGCCATAGCAGGTCACAGGCACTTGCTCTTCGCTGAACAGGCGCAGCAGCCGCCAGAAGCCGGCCCGCGCTCCATATTCGTAGATTGATTCCATGTTCCAGTGGCGCTGGCCCACCCAGGGCGCCGCGCCGACGATTTCCGACAGGAAGGCTTCCGAAGCCTTGTCGCCGTGGAGCACGCAGTTCTCGCCGCCCTCTTCGTAGTTGACGACGAACTGCACGGCGACATGCGCGCCGCCAGGCCATTTCGGATCCGGCGGATTGGCTCCGTAGCCACGCATGTCCCTGGTGTAACGCATCGTCCCTCCGCGCCCGGCATCACCGGAAGTATGATCAGGATATCGAAAGGGTGCTTCTCGCATTCCCCTCAAAATTTTTGAAAGTGTTTTTGTCGCACTCCGCTCGACCGGGACTTATGCATCGCCTTTAATTGGCGCACAATTCATCGTTAGTGCTCGATTGTACCGACCAATTTATTGGAAAATGGGAGGCGGCCAATGGCAGAAACGTCGAAAGCCGATGGCGGGCGTCTGACGACCCATGTCCTGGATACCGCGACCGGCAGGCCGGCGGCGGGATTGTCGATCGCGCTCTACCGTCTCGACGGTGCCGATCGCACGCTTCTGAAGGAGGTCGTCACCAACGCCGACGGCCGCTGCGACGCGCCGCTGCTGGCGGGTGCCGACTTCCGCACCGGAGAATACGAACTGGTGTTCGCGGCTGGCGACTATCTGCGCGGCCAGGGCACGAAGCTGCCCGCGCCTGCCTTCCTGGACAGCGTGCCGATCCGCTTCGGCATGGCGGAGGCGATGCATTATCATGTACCATTGCTGATCTCGCCGTACGGCTATTCCACCTACAGGGGGAGCTGAGGCATGGCCAAGGTCAACATCCGCAACGAAATCCGCTTCATTCTGAATGGCAGGGATATCGCGCTGTCATCCGTGGCGCCCGATGCGACCTTGCTCGACTGGCTGCGGCTCGACCGTTCGCTGCGCGGCACCAAGGAAGGCTGTGCCGAGGGCGATTGCGGCGCCTGCACCGTGCTCATCGGCAAGCTTTCGGCCGCCGGACTGGTCTATGAAAGCGTCAATGCCTGCATCCGCTTCCTCGGCTCGCTCGACGGCACCCATGTCGTGACGGTCGAGCATCTGCGTGGCGAAGCTGGCCAGTTGCATCCTGTGCAGCAGGCGATGGTCGATTTCCACGGCTCGCAATGCGGCTTCTGCACGCCGGGTTTCATCATGTCGCTCTATGGCCTGTGGATGAAATCACCGGACCCTTCGAACGCGGCCATCGAAAAAGCCTTGCAAGGCAATCTCTGCCGTTGCACCGGTTACGAGGCGATCATGCGCGCCGCGCATGCCATATCGGGCTACGGCAAGGCGGCAAAAGACGTGCTGGCGGTGGAGCGCCGGGACATCACCACACGGCTGCAGGCGTTGCGCGACGGCGCCAGGGTCGAGATTGGCGCCGGCGGGACGCGACTGGTCGTGCCGACCGATGCCGACGATTTCGCGACCGTCTTCGAAAAAGAACCCACAGCCACCGTCGTCGCCGGTTCGACCGACGTTGGCCTGTGGGTGACCAAGCATATGCGCGAAATCTCGCCGGCGATCTTCATCGGCAATCTGCCGGGGCTTTGCACCGTCACGGAAGACAATAGTGTCATGTCGATCGGCGCCGGCGTCACCTATACCGAAGCTTTTTCGACACTGTCGAAACGCATCCCGGCGTTGGGGCCGTTGTTCGACCGCATCGGCGGCGAACAGGTTCGCAACATGGGCACGATCGGCGGCAACGTCGCCAACGGCTCGCCGATCGGCGACACGCCGCCGCCGTTGATCGCACTCGGCGCACGGCTGACTTTGCGCAAGGGCAAGACGCGGCGCACGATCCCATTGCAGGATTTCTTTATCGCCTATGGCAAGCAGGACCGCCAGCCAGGCGAGTTCGTCGAGGCCGTGCATGTGCCGGTGCCGGCAAAGGACGTGAAATTCGCCGTCTACAAGGTCACCAAGCGCCGCGACGAGGACATCACCGCGACCCTTGGGGCCTTCTGCCTGGCTCTGGCTAAGGACGGCACGGTGGCCGATATCCGCATCGCCTATGGCGGCATGGCGGCAACGCCGAAGCGGGCTACGGCCGTTGAACAGGCTTTGATCGGCAAGGCCTGGAGCGAAGCGACGGTGGAGGCTGCGATGGCCGAATACGCCAAGGACTTTACGCCGCTCACCGACATGCGCGCGAGCGCCGAATATCGAGCGCTGGCAGCGAAAAACCTTTTGTTGCGCTTTTATGTGGAAACCACGGGCACCAAGGTGCCGGTGCAGGTATCGCGCAGCGAGGCGGCCTGATGAACAAGCACGCCACATCAAACCTCAAAGCCGAGAAGATCGTCGGCGGCATCGCTACCGACCAGCGGCATGATTCCGCCCACAAGCATGTCAGCGGCGGCGCCGTCTATATCGACGACATGCCGGAACCGGCCGGCACGCTGCATGCCGGCCTTGGCCTGTCCAAGGTGGCGCATGGCGTTCTGAAAAGCGTCGATCTCTCGGCGGTACGCGCGGCCCCTGGTGTCGTCGACGTGCTCACCTATGCCGACGTACCGGGTGAGAACGATGTCTCGCCCAGCAACATGCATGACGATCCGGTGCTGGCGGAAGGCAAGGTGCAGTTCTTCGGCCAGCCGATCTTTGCGGTGATTGCCGAGACGCGCGAGGCAGCCCGGCGCGCCGCGCGCCTGGCCAGGATCGAGTATGACGAGCTTCCCGCCGTGATCGACATCTGGGACCTTGATCCAACGAGGGACAAACAGGTGACCACGCCGCTGGTCCTGAAGCGCGGCGATGCGGCCGCGGCAATCAAGGCAGCGCCCCGCCGCATTAGGAGCCGCATGTGGCTTGGCGGCCAGGACCATTTCTACCTCGAAGGCCAGGTGTCGCTCGCCATCCCCGGCGAGGACGACGAGGTGACCGTCTACTGTTCGACCCAGGGGCCGAGCGAGACGCAGCATCTGGTCGCCCACACGCTCGGCGTGCCGAGTAACGCGGTGACGGTGGAGGTGCGTCGCATGGGCGGCGGCTTCGGCGGCAAGGAAACGCAGGCCAATCAGTGCGCCGCGATCGCCGCCATTGCCGCCAAGAGGCTGAAGCGCGCGGTCAAGATCCGGCTCGACCGCGACGAGGACATGACCGCCACCGGTAAGCGGCATGATTTCGCCATCGACTACGAGGTCGGCTTCGACGACGAGGGCAACATCCTTGGCGTCGACTTCACCTACGCTTTGCGCTGCGGCTTTTCAGCCGACCTGTCCGGCCCGGTCGGCGATCGTGCGCTGTTCCACTGCGACAACGCCTATTTCTATCCAGCGGTGCTGGCCAAATCGGCGCCGCTCTTTACCAACACCGTCTCCAACACCGCCTTTCGTGGCTTCGGCGGCCCGCAAGGCATGATCGGCGCCGAGCGCGTCATCGACGAGGTCGCCTTTTCGGTCGGCAAGGATTCGCTCGAGATCCGCAAGCTGAATTTCTACGATCCGATGGAAGCGACCGGCGGCCGCAACGTCACGCCCTATCACCAGAAGGTCGAGGACTGCATCATCCAGCGCATCGTGGCGGAACTGGAAGAGAGCGCCAGTTATGCACGCCGCCGTCGCGAGATTTCCGCGTTCAACGCCAACAGCCGCTTCATCAAGCGCGGCTTGGCACTGACGCCGGTCAAGTTTGGCATTTCCTTCACCAAGACCGAGTCCAACCAGGCCGGCGCGCTGGTGCATGTCTATGCCGACGGCTCGGTGCACATGAACCATGGCGGAACCGAAATGGGGCAGGGCCTGCACCTCAAGGTGGCGCAGGTCGTGGCCGAGGAATTCCAGATCGACCTCGACCGCGTGAAGATCACCGCCACCACCACCGCCAAGGTGCCCAACACCGCGCCGACGGCGGCGTCCTCGGGCGCCGACCTCAATGGCATGGCGGCACAGAACGCGGCGCGCCAGATCCGCCAGCGGCTGACCGACTTTGCCGCCGAGAGATACCAGATCCCTGTCGACCAGGTGGTGTTCCTGCCAAACCGGGTGCGCGTCGGCAACCAGGAGGTCAGCTTCAACGATCTGGTTAAGCAGGCCTATATTGCGCGTGTGCAGCTCTCGGCAGCCGGCTTCTACAAGACGCCGAAAATCCACTGGGACCGCGGCAAGGGCCAGGGCCACGCCTTTTATTACTACGCCTATGGCGCGGCCTGCGCCGAAGTGTCGGTGGACACGCTAACCGGCGAATATGTCGTCGAGCGCGCCGATATCCTGCACGATTGCGGCCGTTCGTTGAACCGGGCCATCGACCTCGGCCAGGTCGAGGGCGGCTTCATCCAGGGCATGGGGTGGCTGACCACGGAGGAATTGTGGTGGGACGACAAGGGCCGGCTGCGCACGCATGCGCCGTCGACCTACAAGATCCCGCTGGCGTCCGACCGACCGAAGATCTTCAACGTGGCGCTGACTGACTGGTCGCAGGCCTATGAACCGACCATCCATCGCTCCAAGGCGGTCGGCGAACCGCCGCTGCCGCATGGCATGGCGGTGCTGCACGCCCTGTCGGACGCAGTGGCCAGCGTCGCCGACCACAAGATCTGCCCGCGCCTCGACGCCCCGGCAACGCCGGAACGCGTGCTGATGGCAATCGAGCGGCTGAAGAAAGCGATCAAGGCTGGCGCCTGAATCGGGCAGAACGTGCAATTCGGACCGAAAAAGCCTATATTTCCCATTCGGGAACCGTGAAACCATGACCTCGAAAGTACAAAACCTGAAAGCCTTTCTCGGCGGCGCCGGCCGTCTTGCCCTGGTCGAAGTGGCCGGCACCAAGGGCTCGACACCGCGTGAGAAGGGCGCCTTCATGCTCGTCTCGCGAACGGCGATCCTTGGCACGATCGGCGGCGGTCAACTCGAATACATGGCCATCGACAAGGCGCGGCAGATGATGGCGCCATCGGGTGGATCCAACCGCCTGCAGTCGACGTCCCGCGTCGCGGTCGACGAAGTCCGCACCACGCTTGACGTCCCGCTCGGCCCCGAAATCGGCCAGTGCTGTGGCGGGCGGGTCGAGGTGCTGATCCGGTTGATCGATACCGCATTGGCCGCCGAACTGGTCGCGGCGGCGGAAGCCGAGGAAGCTCATATGCCGCATGTCTATATTTTCGGCGGCGGTCATGTCGGCCAGGCGCTGGCGTCGACCATTGCGCTCCTTCCCGTGCGCGGCGTCGTCATCGAAACACGCGCCGAGGCGCTGGAAGGAATGCCGGAAACCGTGGAGACACGGCTGACCCCCATGCCGGAGGCCGAGGTGCGCAACGCCCCGGCCGGCACCGCCTTCGCCATCCTCACTCATGACCATGCGCTCGATTTCCTGATCGTCGCCGAAGCGCTGAAACGCGACGACGCGGCCTATGTCGGCATGATCGGTTCGAAGACCAAGAAAGCCACGTTCAGGAGCTGGTTCCTGAAGTCGGCGGACGGTACGGAGGCTGAATTCGCCCGCCTCGTCTCGCCGATCGGCGGCGATGCGGTCAAGGACAAGCGCCCGCCCGTCATCGCCGCGCTGGCCGCCGCCGAGATCATGACGGCGCTGGTCAGCTACGTGACCGCGGATCATCGGGCTCTGCAGGGCAGGGTGATGGCCCGGCTAGACCAGGCTAGGCTGGCTTTCACGCAAGGCAACCGGATCGGATAAGCCACGAGGCGATCACTTGCAGGCCAGTTCGCTCTTCCGCCTACTTGCCGGCCAGAATGTCCTTGATCAGCCGCTGGCAGCGCTCCGCCATGAAATCGAGCAGCAGCCGCACCTTGGGATCCTGCAGCTTCTTGTGCGGATAAACGGCCGCGAACTGCACCGGCGTTGGTGGCGTATTGCTCAGGATCACCTTCAGCCGGCGGTCGCGGATGAAAGGCTCGACCTCGAAGCGCGGCTTGTTGATGATGCCGCGCCCTGACAGCGCCCAACCGGTCAGCACGTCGCCATCATCGGTGTCGTAGGGGCCGTGTACCTCGAACTTTTGTGGCCCGGTTGGGGTCTGCAAGGTCCAGACATATTCGCGCGCGCCGGAATAGCGCAGCATCAGGCAGTCATGTTTCCTGCCGATCAGCTCCTGCGGCTCCATCGGCTCGCCGCGCGCCTCCAGATATTTTGGTGCGGCGACCAGCACGCGTTCGCATTCCATGATGCCACGCATCCGAAGACTGGAATCCTCGATGATGCCGAGCCGGAAGGCGACGTCGATGCCTTCCTTCATGATGTCGACATTGTGGTCCGATAGCCTGAGCCGCACCTCGATGTCAGGGTATTTGTCATGGAAATCGGGAATGCCCGACGCCACCAGCCGTCGCCCGAGACCGAGCGGCGCGGTGACGCGGATGGTGCCGCGCGGCTGGCCGGACAGCGCCGAGACGGCAGCCTCCGCCTCGGTGATCGCTTCCAGCACCTGCTTGGCGCCGGAATAGAAAACGGTGCCGTGTTCTGTTGGCATCAACTGTCGGGTGGTGCGGTTGAACAGCCGCACGCCGAGATGCTTCTCCAGTTCCTTGATGCGATTGGAGGCGACAGCCGGCGAAATACGCATGTCGCGGCCGGCCGCCGACAGATTGCCGAGCTCGACGACGCGGACGAAGACGGCGATGTTGTCGAGATAGGCCATGCGGAGCACCTTCGCCGGTTTGTGGCCATCAACCTAGTATTTTCCAATTTTTTTTGAAAGTCATCGTACACCTCGCCTCTTTTCGTTTGCGCACTACACCGTAAAGTCACCGGATCGGCAGGGACGACTTCAATGACGGATTTCGCGATTTTCTGGGACTGGCTGAGCTTCGCCGTGCGCTGGCTGCACGTCGTTACCGGCATCGCCTGGATCGGCTCGTCCTTCTACTTCGTCGCACTCGATCTTGGCCTGCGCCAGCGCCCGGACATGCCGGTCGGCGCCTTCGGCGAGGAATGGCAGGTGCATGGCGGCGGCTTCTACCACATCCAGAAATATCTGGTGGCGCCGTCCGAGATGCCGGAACACCTGACTTGGTTCAAATGGGAATCCTACGCCACCTGGCTGTCCGGTTTCGCGATGCTGTGCGTGGTTTATTACGCCGGCGCTGACCTGTTCCTGATTGATCCCAACGTGCTGCCGATGTCAGTGCCGGTCGGCATCCTGCTGTCGATGGCGACGATCGGCGTCGGCTGGGTGGTCTATGATCTCTTGTGCCGCTCGCCGCTCGGAAAAAGCGATACCGGCCTGATGCTGGTGCTCTATGGCGTGCTGGTGTTCATCGCCTGGGGGCTGACGCATCTGTTCACCGGCCGCGCCGCCTTCCTGCATCTGGGTGCCATCACCGCGACGATCATGTCGGCCAATGTCTTCATGGTCATCATTCCCAACCAGAAGATCGTCGTCGCCGACCTCATCGCCGGCCGCAAGCCGGACCCGAAATACGGCAAGATCGCCAAGCAGCGTTCGCTCCACAACAACTATCTGACGTTGCCGGTGCTGTTCCTGATGCTGTCGAACCATTATCCGCTGGCGTTCGGCACCGAGTTCAACTGGGTCATCGCCTCGCTGGTGTTCATCATCGGCGTCCTGATCCGGCATTATTTCAACACCGTGCACAAGCGTGCCGGCAATCCGCACTGGACGTGGCTGGGTGCCCTTGTCCTGTTCCTCATCATCATCTGGCTGTCGACCGTGCCGAAGGTGCTGACTGGCGAGCCCAAGGCCTCCGCCGCGGCTGAGGTCTATATGGCATCGGCGCATTTCCCGGCGGTGCGTGACACCGTGCTCGGCCGCTGCTCTATGTGTCATGCGCAGGAGCCGGTCTATGAAGGCATCTATCACGCACCCAAGGGGGTGATGCTGGATACCGACGCCGGCATCGCCGAGCATGCCCGCGAGATCTATCTGCAGGCCGGCCGCAGCCACGCCATGCCGCCAGCCAATGTCAGCCAGATCACCGACAAGGAACGGGCGTTGCTGGTGGCGTGGTTCGAAGGCGCGGGGAAATAAGCATGACCTTGACACTTCTGCGTGGCCGCACGCTGTCCTTCGTGCGCTGGCCGCAAACCATCGACGACCACTCCGCCTGGCGCTACGAGGAGGACGGCGGGCTGCTGATAAGCGACGGCAGGATCGTTGCAGCAGGCGCCTATGCCGATGTCGAGAAACAGGCCGGTGAGACGGCGAAAAAAATCGACCACCGGCCGCATTTGCTGCTGCCGGGCTTCATCGATGCCCATGTGCATTTCCCGCAGATGCAGGTCATCGCGTCCTATGGCGCCGAACTGCTCGATTGGCTGAACACCTACACCTTTCCCGAGGAGACAAAATTCGCCAACGCCCAGCATGGCCGCCGCATCGCGCGCCTGTTCCTTGATGAGACGGTGCGCCATGGCACCACCACGGTTGCCGCCTACTGCTCGGTGCACAAGGCGTCGGCGGAAGCGTTCTTCGCCGAGTCGCATGCGCGCGATATGCTCAACATCGCCGGCAAGGTGATGATGGACCGCAACGCGCCCGAAGGCGTGCTCGATACGCCGCAATCAGGCTATGACGACACCAAGGCGCTGATCGCCGAATGGCACGGCAAGGGCCGCCAGCTTTATGCCATCACGCCACGTTTCGCCATCACCTCGTCAGCGGAGCAGATGGAGATGGCCGGCGCGTTGTGCCGCGAACATCCCGACCTGCACATGCAGACGCATCTGTCGGAAAACCACGCCGAGATCGCCTTCACCGGGGAACTCTACCCCTGGTCGAGCGACTACACCGATGTTTACGAGCACTATGGGCTGCTGGGCAAAAAGAGCCTGTTCGGCCACTGCATCCATTTGTCGGAGCGCGAGGCGGACGCGCTGTCGGACAGCGGTTCGGTGGCTGTGTTCTGCCCGACCTCGAACCTGTTCCTCGGTTCCGGCCTGTTCGACTATCAGCGCTTTCGTCGCCGCGACAAGCCGTTGCGCATAGGAGCCGCCACCGATGTCGGCGGCGGCACAAGCTATTCGATGCTGCGCACCATGGACGAGGGCTACAAGGTCATCGCGCTCAATGGCGAGAAGCTGAACCCGTTCCAGTCCTTCTGGCAGATCACGCGCGGCAATGCAGAGGCACTGTCGGTGGCGGACAAGATCGGCACGCTGGAGGAAGGCACCGATGCAGACATCGTCGTGCTCGATGCCAGGGCGACGCCCGCCATGCGGCTCAGGATGGAAACGGTCGAGACGCTGGCGCAGGAATTGTTTCTGCTGCAGACGCTTGGCGACGACCGCGCCGTGCGCGAGGTCTATGTGGCGGGGCGCGCGGCCAAGAGCGACATGATCGCGGGGTGAACCCCGTCTTGCCAACCGAATTGCGAAGGGCAATTCGGGGCAATCCGGCCTCTCCCCAAGGAGAGAGGAGGCCGCCGGCGCTGGCGCCAGGCTCTTCTCCCAACCGGGAGAACGCGGCCGCGCAGCGGCCGGATGAGGGCGCGCCGCGATGCAAGCTTGACCCGGCCGATGTTGTCGTACAAACGACACGTCACGATTTTCGGAGAAAAGAGACATGGCCGTTGCTGATGACATCGCTCTGATCAAGAGACAGGAAGAGACACTTGTCTTCGCAGCCTTCGACGAGGCCGTCGCCTTCGAGATAGGCGCAGCCATCCGTGGTCGTGCAATGGCCGAGAACCTGCCGATCATCGTCGACATCAGGCTATGGGACCGGCCGCTTTTCTATGCCGCCATGCCGGGTTCGAACGCTTCCAACCCCGACTGGGCGCGGCGCAAGATCAATGTCGTGAAGCGCTATCTCAGAAGCACTTACCGTCTGGTGCTTGAACAGCAACGTCCTGACCGCACCTTCAAGATCGGCGAGGGGCTGGATATTGCTGACTACGTGCTGGCCGGCGGCGGCTTCCCGGTCACGGTCAAGGGCGCCGGTGTCATCGGTGTGATCGCGGTGTCTGGCCTGCCGGAGCGCCAGGATCATGGCGTGGTGATCGATGCGCTATGCGATCACTTGGGCATGGACAGGCGCGAGCTGGCGCTGTCCCCGGACCCCGAATGACCGTGCCCGATCCCAAGGTTTTTCTTACCTCGATCTTCAATGCCGCCGTCGCCGCCGCCGATCCGGAGCGTACCATCCGCGACCATTTGCCGGCCAAGCCAAGGGGCCGCACCATCGTCATCGGCGCCGGCAAGGGCTCGGCGCAGATGGCTGCGGCCTTCGAAAAGGTCTGGGATGGCCCGATCGAAGGGCTGGTCGTCACCCGCTACGGCTATGGTGCCAAATGCGAGCGCATCGAGATCATCGAGGCGGCGCATCCGGTGCCGGACGCCGCCGGGCTCGAGGCCTCGCGGCGGCTGCTGGACAAGGTGCAAGGGCTGACAGCGGACGATCTGGTCGTGGCGCTGATCTCCGGCGGCGGTTCGGCGCTGCTGCCGTCTCCAGCCGCCGGCCTGACGCTGGCCGACGAGATCGCCGTCAACGAGGCGCTGCTCGCCTCCGGCGCGCCGATCGCGGCGATGAACACCATCCGCAAGCATCTCTCCACCATCAAGGGCGGCCGGCTGGCTGCCGCCGCATGGCCGGCCAAGGTGGTGTCGCTGGTGGTCTCCGACATCCCCGGCGACAATCCGGCCCTTGTCGCGTCCGGCCCAACCGTTCCCGATACCGGCAGCCGTGAAGATGCCCTGGCTTCGATATCAGCCTATGGCATGAAACTACCGGACGCGGTCATGGCGCACATCCGGTCGCCTGCGGCCGACGCGCCAGATCCCGACGACAAGCGCTTTGCGCGTAACGAAGTGCATCTGATCGCCTCCGCCGGTGTGTCGCTGGAAGCGGCAGCAGTGGAAGCGAGGCGGCAAGGCATAGAAGCCGTCATCCTCTCCGATGCCGTTGAAGGCGAAGCGCGCGAGGTCGGCGGCGTCCACGCCGCGATTGCCCGCGAAGTGGCGACGCGCAACCGGCCCTTCCAAAAGCCGGTTCTGATCCTTTCTGGCGGTGAGACCACCGTGACCTTGCGGGCCAAAGGCAAGGGTGGCCGCAACTCGGAATTCCTGCTCGCCTTCGCCATCGGCATCAATGGCATGGAGGGTATTCATGCCTTGGGGGCCGACACCGACGGCATCGACGGTTCGGAAAACAATGCCGGCGCCTTCGCCGACGGCTCGACCGTTTCGCGCATGCGCGCGGCGGGCGTGGATGCCAAGGCGATGCTCGCCGGCAACAACGCCTGGACGGCCTTCAATGCCGTCGGCGATCTCTTCGTGCCCGGCCCGACCGGCACGAACGTCAACGATCTCAGGGCAATTCTCGTCCGCTAATGCATGTCGCCCAAGTGACCTCGGTTTTGGGGGAAGGACATTCATCAAAACAAAGACCTAAAGCGCGTCGCATGAGTCCGTTTCGACGCGACGCGCTTTAGGCCGTAATCACGCGGCCATAAGCCGCTTCACCTGCTTCATATCCTGCAAGAACCGCTCGCGTTCGGCCTCTTTGTCGGCGTGATCACGAATGCGCAGGATGAAGGAGGGATGAATGGTGATGAAGACCCGCAAGCCATCCTCGCGTTCGATCACCTGGCCGCGCATCTTGGTCACCGGTATCGCCTTGCCAAGCAGGGACAGCGCCGCCGTAGCGCCGAGCGCCACGGCCACGTTCGGCTTGATCAGGTCAAACTCCTGGTCGAGCCACCAGCGGCAGGCTTGAACCTCGCCGACATTCGGCTTGGAATGGATGCGCCGCTTGCCGCGCGGCTCGAATTTGAAGTGCTTGACCGCGTTGGTGACGTAGACCTTCAGGCGATCGACCCCGGCATCGTCCAATATGGCATCGAACACCTTGCCCGCCGGGCCGACGAATGGCTGGCCGGCGATGTCTTCCTGGTCGCCCGGCTGTTCGCCGACAAAAATCACCTTGGCATTGTCAGGCCCTTCACCGAATACCGTCTGCGTCGCATCGCGCCAAAGCGGACAGCGGCGGCATCCCTTGGCGACCTCTCGCAATTCGGAAACCGTGTCAGCGGCATCGTCATCAGGTATTTCGGCTGGCTGCTGCTTCGGCCAGTGCCTCGCCTGCACCTTGGCGTGGTGCGGCGCCGGCGTTGTCGGCATCTTCGCAATCATATCTCTGGCGGCCTTGTCCGCTCTCGCGATCAAGTCAGGAATGAGCGAGCCCTCGGGAAGGTTCCGCCAATATTTCTATGGGTAGGCCGATACGCCACCTCATTTTGATGACAACGGCGAAAAGTGATCGTCGCCGGGTCACGCAGCCATCAGACTTCGTGCAGGTAAAGATGATAGTCCAGTTCGCTGACCGTGCGCGCCACGCGCAGGTATTCGGACTGCTTGATCGCCACGAAGGTGCGGTGCAGGTCCTCGCCGAGCGCGCCTTTCAGAAAGCTGGACGCCTTGGCTGCTTCGATGGCGGCGCGCCAATCGGCCGGCATCGTCGTACGGGTGACGGACGCCTCATAGCCATTGCCGGTCGTTTCGGGGCCTGGATCGAGCCCTTCATCGAGGCCTTTGACGATGCCGGCGAGTACCGTGGCCGCAATCAGATAGGGGTTGGCGTCGACGCCGGACGGACGATGTTCGATGCGCCGGTTTTTCGTATCGCCCGCCGGCACGCGCAGCGCCACCGAGCGGTTGTTGACGCCCCAGGTCGGCGCGACCGGTGCATAGGATTGCGAGACGAAGCGGCGCCAGGAATTGGCGTGCGGCGCAAACACCAGCATCGATTCCGCCATGGTCTGGATCAGCCCGCCGAGGCCACGCAGCAGCGGCAACGACCAGTTCTCGCCGGCTGCTTCCGAAAAGACGTTTCGGCCGTCCTTGTCCTGCAGCGAGACATGGAAATGCATGCCGGAGCCGGCATATTTCTCGATCGGCTTGGCCATGAAGCAGGCGGTGACGCCGTGGCGGCGCGCCTGCGCCCGCACCAGCCGCTTCAGCATGACCAGATCGTCCGCCGCCCGGATCACGTCCTTGCGGTAGTTCAGCGTCAATTCGTACTGGCCAGGTGCATATTCCGAGATCACCGTCTCGGCCGGAATGCCTTGCGCCTTGGCGGCGGCGTAGATGTCGGAGAACAGCGGCTCCATGCCGTGCAGATGGTCGACGGAATAGACTTCCGTTTTGCCCGAGACGCGGCCATCAAGCACCGCGCGCGCCGGCTGCACCTTGCCCTCGACATCGCGCTCATTGGCCAGCAGAAAAAACTCCAGCTCGAAGGCGCCAGCCGGATGGAGGCCCTTGGCCGCCAGTATGTCGACCTGCCGGGCAAGCGCCAGCCGCGGGTCCGACGACATTGGCTGGCCGTCGAGATGGTGCATCGCCATCAGCACCTGGCCGCGGGGCGGGTTCGTGCCGTAAAGCGGCACCAGCGTGCCGGGAATCGGCCAGGCCCTCAGATCGCCATCGCCGCTGTCCCAGATCAGCCCGGTTTCGTGCACATCCTCGCCGGTGATGTCGAGGCCGAGGATCGAGATCGGCATATGCCGGCCGCCTTCGAAAATGCTTTTCAGCTCATGCCGGCGCACGATCTTGCCGCGCCCGACGCCGTTGGCGTCGGTCAGCACGATATCGAAGGCCTCGACCTCGGGATGGGCGTCGAGGAAGGCTTGCGCCTCGGTGGGCGTCGAGCCCGAAGGTGAAGTCATGATGGAACTCGGGTTTGGCTTGGTGGCTTGTCTCATGCCGCAAGCTTTGCCGCAACCGAGCCAAAAGCGGTGATCAGCCGGTTGACCTGGGCGCCTGACGTTGCCGGTGAGATCAGCATCATGTTGTGGAAGGGTGCGATCAGCACGCCGCGATTGACCAGCGCGACATGGATGGCGGCCTCCAGTTCCGGTGCATGTGCACCCTCGGCCTCGGCGCCATTGCACAGCGGGCCGGGCGCGCAGATGAACTCGACGCGGGCCCCGACACGGGAGACATGCCAGGGCAGACGATAGCGATCGATCACGCCGGTCAGCCCGGCATCGAGCCGCCGCGCCAGATGATCCATGCGGTCGTAATTCTCCTGCGTCATCACCTCCTCGAGCGTGGCGCGCATCGCCGCGAACTGCAGCGGGTTGGCCGACAGCGTCGTGCCCATGCCGGAATAGCCAGGCTCTTTCGTCCTGTTGTAGTCGGCATAGCGCGACGCGACCTCCTCGCTCATCCCCCAGACGCTCGCCGGCACGCCGCCGGCAATCGGCTTGCCCAGCACGAACAAGTCCGGTTCCAGCCCATATTTCCTGGTGTAGCCGCCCGGGCCGGTCGAGATCGTGTGCGTCTCGTCGATCAAAAGCAGCGTGCCCGCTTCGCGCGTCAACTTTCGCAGCGCATCATGGTAGCCGGGATCGGCAAGCACCATGCAGGAATTGGTCAGCACCGGCTCGGCGATGACGCAAGCGACATCCCTGTCCTTCAGCGCCGCTTCGAGAGCGGCGACATCGTTGAATTCGATGACCTTGGCCGTTCGGGTCAGGTCGCGGAATTCGCCCGCCAGTCCGGGCCGGTTGATCGGTTTGCCGTCGATCAGCCGCACCATCGTCTCGTCCACCGAGCCGTGATAGCAGCCGTTGAAGACCAGGATTTTTTCTCTCCCAGTGATGGCGCGGGCGACGCGTAGCGCGAACCGGTTGGCGTCGGTCGCCGTCGTCGCGATCTGCCAGAAAGGCAGGCCGAAGCGCTGCTGCAGCAGCGGCCCGATGGCGAGCGCGTCTTCCGAAGGCAGCATGTAAGTCAAGCCGCGCCCAGCCTGGCGGCGAATGGCGCGTGCCACCGGCGGAGGCGAATGGCCGAACATCGAACCGGTGTCGCCGAGGCAGAAATCGTCGAGCTTGTTGCCGTCCATATCGGTAATCGTGGCGCCGCGGGCACTGTCGACCAGGATCGGAAACGGCGTCGGCCAGTCGTTCATCCAGTGCATCGGCACGCCGCCGAAGAAGCCGGGGACACCGTTGCCGACCTTGGCCTGCGATTTTGGCCGCACCTTGCGGAATACGGCACCTTCCGTCTCGCGCAATTGCGCGATGCGGTCGCGGCTGATACCGCCGATGGTTTTTGAACTGTCGCTGTGCATGAAAACCCCTCTGGCACGTTCCTCTTAGCCAATCCACCTCCGCAACGGCAATTGGCCGCGCGGCCGTTCTGCATTGGCTCAGCTCTAGCTGGCGGCGCTTGACGCTCTGCGCGAAGTCGGCGCCAATGGGAACGGCAATTGGGGCAAGGGAAATGCGGACGATCATCTGCGTGACGGCACTGTTCCTGTCGGCCGGTACGGCTTTTGCGACCGGCGGCATCTGGTGCTCCGTCGATGATTCACAGGTGAAATTCCAGGTCGATGCTGGCGTCACCACTGGCATGGGCGGCCCGACCTTCAATTTTCGCGGCGACCTGGAGATCAAGGCAGGGCCGGCCGGCGATCAGCTGCGCAAGGCCACTTTCGAGAACTCCAACCTCACCCAATACTGGCTCGACAACAAGGAGCTGCGGCTGAACATCTACCACGAGCAGGAGGTGGCCAAGACCTACAGTTCGGTCGAACTCACGATCCTGACCAGGGCCAGCGACGAGGGCGTCTATGATGGAGACTACAAACTCGCCGTCTATGACAGCACGGCCGACAAGGACAGCGATGGCAAGCCGGTCGATCTGACCGGCAAGATTTCCTGCGGCGCCGAGTAATCCGCTGTTTCGAAACTACGCAGTGATGTCGATGACGCCGCAGTCGCCGGCGGCACTGCCGAAGGCGACGCGGCGTTCTTCCTTGTCCCACATCATCGCGGTGATGGCGCCTTTGCCCGGGCGCCGCAAAAGCACTTCCTTGGCGTCGGAAAAGCGCACCGCCATGACCATGCCGTCGTCATAGCCGACGGCGACGACATCCTGGCTCGGGTGGCAAGCGACCGCCGTCACCATGGCGTTGCCGCGCGTGCCGAGTTCCAGCGGCGCCTTGCCCATCGGCCCGTCCTTAGCCGAAAACGGCCAGACGATCGCCGCCGGCGCGCCGGAACTGGCCAGCCACTTGCCTTTCACGCTCCACGACAGGCTTTTAACCTTGCCGGGATAGCCGCTCATGCGCATGTGCTTGCCGTCGGCGAGTTTCCAGCCATGCAGGGCGTTTTCCTGCATGGTGGTGACCAGAAAGGCGCCGTCCGGCGAGAAGGTGATGCCGGTGTGGGCGCCCGCCCATTCGAGTTCCACCGGCTTGCCTTCGGCGGCCGGGAAATGCAGCGTCGCGCCGTTGTAGCGGGCAACGCCGAAGCGCATGCCCTTGGGCGAGAACGCCAGCCCCTCGACCGAGCGCGGATGGGCAAATTCCCGGGTCTTGCCATCGGCGAAGCGCACGAAGGCGGTCTTGCCCGTGGCATAGGCGATGGCCCCTTGCGGCCCGGCGGCAACGCTGGTGATCCATTTCTTGCCGGCGCTCGCCACCTCCTGGGTCTCACCGCCGGCTTTGACGGCAAACACCTTGCCGTCCTCACCGCCGGTGATCAGCCGGTCGTTGGCCGCGTCATGGAAAGCCGCGAGCAGCCCATCATTGGCCTGCACAGTCTTGTGGCCATTGTCGAGCCGATGGATAGCGCCATCGGCCAGCGCGAAATGCGGCACATCGCCAAGGAAGACGGCGGTAACGCAATGGCCTTCGAGATCAAGCGGGGCGACTGTGGGCATGATTGTCTTTGTTCAACTGAATGAGATTACAGAGGCGGCTTACTCGACGTTTGCGGTTCCGGCAACCGGCAGATCAGATGGCGAGAGGCTGTCATCAAAGCAGCCCCTTCGCCCGCAGATCGGTTGCGAACGTCGCCAATGGCATCACCAAGGTCAGATCCGATCCATCGAGACGCTCGGCCCCGTAGCTGGCATACCACCTTGCGGCCCGCTCGCTCTTGGCATCGATGATGAGCAGGATGCCGCCGCCTTCGCCAGCAAGTCGCAAGCAGCGCAACGCGGCGGCGGCAAGCAGTTGACCTCCGAGTCCTTGCCTGGCGATGCTGCGGTCGGTCGTCAGCCGGGCAAGCTTGAAGCCGGAAACCTCGTGCCGCGCCAAGCCTCTCGTCATCGTCTCCGGCACGGTTTCATAAGCAATCGCTGACGGCGCGATCGTATAGAAGCCAAAGATCCGCTCCAAAGCCCTATCGTCGATCGCACAGAAAGTCTTGGCGGCATTTTGTTCGTGGCTTTGCCGCGCGAACCGCCGCAGAAAATCGTTCATCTGCGCATCGCCGCAATCGAACGAGGCCCGATCATGGCGTTTCGCAATCGGCTCCTCGTGCCAGGCGGGAAGCGTCACAGAGTGTCCGGCAAGGCTGCGATCGCTGCTCGGAGCTTGGCATTGGGTTTCGGCGGGTTCTCCAGCAGATCGAGTATACGTGTGAAATCGCGGTCGGACACTTTCGCAACCTCGGCTGCTTCGATTACGGCCTGTGCTTCCGGAACCACCTTGTTGAGAATAAAGTCGCTAAGGTCCTGATGAGATAGCGCGGCGGCGCGCGCGATCATCGCCTTCTGCGCAGGCGCGATGCGGATTTGATAGCGCTCCGTTTTGTTGTCGGTCGACCTGGGCATCGGAAATCTCCTCGGGTCCATGTACACATGATATGTGTACATGGACTCATAGTCAATCTCGAGAGCCCTCCAATACAGCCTACGAGGCTTGGCAGGCCTCGAAACTCTTCCTCAGCCGCTCGGCGTCGAGTTCGCGGCCGATGAACACCAGCCGGCTTTCGTGCTTCTCGCCGTCCTTCCAGGCGCGCTGGTGGTCGCCTTCGATGATCATGTGCACGCCCTGGATGACATAGCGCTCATCATCGCCCTTGAGCGCGATAATGCCTTTCAGTCGCAGGATGTTGGGGCCCTCCATCTGGGTGATCTTCTCGATCCAAGGGAAGAATTTCTTCGGGTCCATCTCGCCGCCGCGCAGCGACACCGACTGCACCGTCACGTCATGGATGTCGGAAGGATGCGCGTGATGGTCATGCCCATCATGATCATGATGGTGGTGATCGTGGCCATCATGGTCGTGATGATCATGATCGTGGTCATGGTGATCATCATGCGCCTCGAGGAAATGCGGATCGTTTTCCAATGCCCGGGACAGGTCGAAGGCGCCGCGGTCGAGCACTTCCGACAGCTCGACACCGGCGCGGGTCGTACGATGGATCCTGGCCGCCGGATTGATGGCGCGGATCGTCGCCTCGACCTTGGCGAGTTCTTCCGGGGTCACAAGGTCGGTCTTGTTGAGCACCACGACGTCGGCGAAGGCGATCTGGTCCTCGGCTTCCTTGGAATCCTTGAGCCGCAGCGGCAAATGCTTGGCGTCGACCAGCGCCACCACGGCATCGAGCTTGGTCTTGGAGCGCACGTCGTCGTCCATGAAGAAGGTCTGCGCCACCGGTACCGGATCGGCGAGCCCGGTGGTCTCGACGACGATGGCGTCGAAGCGGCCGGGCCGGCGCATCAGGCCCTCGACGACGCGGATCAGGTCGCCGCGCACCGTGCAGCAGACGCAGCCATTGTTCATCTCGTAGATTTCCTCGTCGGATTCCACGATCAGCTCGTTGTCGATGCCGATCTCGCCAAATTCGTTGACGATCACGGCGTAACGCTTGCCGTGGGTCTCCGACAGGATGCGGTTGAGCAGCGTCGTCTTGCCGGCGCCGAGATAGCCGGTAAGAACGGTTACGGGAATCTGCGTCTGTGCGTCGCTCATGGCTTGCCTCGAAATGACTGGGCCCTGAAATCCAGGCCGCGAAAGGGATTGTCGGCTCCATATAGGATGTGCGCCGGGCTTTTGCACGGGGCAAACCATGGGCCAAATTTAACGGCTGGGATTCGTTCTGACATCGTGGCCGCGAAAAGCGGTCGCCGCCGCGCGATGGAATGATCAGGGGGGCGCCTTGCCCGGGCTGCCGGGTGTCGGACCGCATTCACGCAGCGGTTGGTCCGAATGTCCTGCACGCGAAACTCGTTTGTCATCTAACTGAAATAAACATCTGGCATCACCACGGCGGACACCGCAAATGCTTGCCGGCAAAGCTGTTTCGGATGCCGGAATTTTTTCGATCGTCGATTGCCAACCGGCCGGCTGCGTCTATGCTGTGCGCACCGGTACGGCCGAAGAGGGATGACCATGGCCAAGGCGGACAAGACTGCAACGATGAGCCGGCTGCATTCGGCGGCAAGGCTGGCAAGGACCGCGCTGGCGGCACGGCTTCTGGCGCACGGGTTCTACGCCGGCCAGGACCAGATCATGCTGTCGCTGGACCGCGAGGACGGCCAGACACCGGGCAACCTTGCCGGGCGTCTCGGCGTGCGTCCGCCGACCATCACCAAGACCATCAACCGGCTGCAGGCACAGGGTTTTCTGGAAAAACGCGCGTCGAACTCCGATGCCCGCCAGGCCCATATCTTCCTCACCGATATCGGCCGTGAAACCATCCGTGCTATCGAGAAGTCGGTGAAGAAGACCGAAAAGCAGGCGCTGAAGGGCCTCGACAAGAAAGACCAGAAGGCGCTGTTCAAGCTGCTCGCCCGTATCGAGGCCAACCTCTCCAACGAGGAATTGGTGCTGATCGACGACGACGCCGAGGCGGACGAATGATCTCTTCGGCTATCAAGCCGCCGCGGTAGCTCCGTGGATCAAGGACGACCAGCGTCCCGGTGTCATGCCGAACGCTTTCTTGAATTGCCTGTTGAAATGGCTCTGGTCGCTGAAGCCGGCCTCGACCGCGATCTGTGCCAAGGGCTCGCCGGCGGCGATCATCCTGCGCGCGCTCTGAAGCCGGCGCATCACCAGGAAACGATGCGGACTGGTCGAGAAGGCCGCGCGGAAATGTCTCGACAGGGCATAGCGGTCGAGACCCGTGATGGCTTCCAACTCGTCCGAACGCACGGGCCGGTCGAGGTTTTCCGAGAGATATTCACGCGCCAGTGTCACCGCTCGCCACGCCGTCCCGGCTAGTGCCTTTGCCGGCTGACCGGCATGCCGGGCGAGGCTTTGCATCAGTTGAGCCAGGAAGTCGTCGACGAATAGCTCGTCGAGTTCCTGCTCCAATGGCCCAAGCGCCGAAAGCAGCGTCGCGCGGAAGGCATCGTCGCTCACCACGCCGTCGCTGACGAACGGCAGCGCTGTGCCGCCGAGACAGTCGAGCATCAGTGACGGCTCGAGATAGAGCATTCTGTAGCGCAGGCCTTCCTCGGTGCCCGCGCCGCCATCGTGCAATTCGTCCGGATGCAGCACGATGATCTGGCCTGGCAGGCTGTGCCGCGCGGCACCTCGATAGCGAAAGCTCTGCACGCCGCGCAGCGTCACCCCGATCGCATAGGTGTCGTGGCGATGCGGATCGAAGGCGCTGCCGTGAAACCGCGCCTCGATGCGCTCCATCCCCGCAGGGTCGGTAGCGGAGATGATGCAGCTTTCAGCGGCATCGGCGCACAAACGTCCAAGACCCTCGAAGGCCTGACGGTCTAGTTCGAACGACATCGTCTCCTTCAGCCTCGCAATACGGGGCCCTAACCTCGAATGGCGCATTTTCTCATGTTCGATACGAAATTTGCAATCGTACTGCGGGAAGACTTGCCCGTCTGGCAGAAACTCAACGTCACCGCCTTCCTGACCAGCGGCGTCGTCGCGCAATTCCCCGACATCATCGGCGAGCCCTATCGCGACCGCGCCGACAATCTTTACAATCCCCTGTCGATCCAGCCGGTCATCGTGCTCTCGGCCGACCATGCGGCGCTTGGTGCGATCCACCGGCGTGCGCTGGAACGCGGCGTCACCACCTCGCTCTATGTCGAGGAGATGTTTTCGACCGGCTTCGACGCCGCCAATCGCGCCGTCTTTGCCGAATTCGCGCCCGAAGACGCCAAGGTGGTCGGCATCGCGCTGCGCGCCGACAAGAAGGTCGTCGACAAGATCACCAAGGGTGCCCGCATGCATGCATAGAGGCAAACTCACAAACTCAATCGGCTGGCTGCCGACGATCGAGAAGAGCGGCATACAGTGCCGCCAGCAATGCGAATATCGCCGACACCAGCATCATGGAAAAAAGCGCTGGAGCTGAATCTGCAAGAAACAGGCCTGCGATGGAGGCGATGAGTGCCCCGCCGCCGATCCTCACGGCGGCGGCCATTCCTGCGGCGGTGCCAACCAGATCCGGCTGTACCGACAATGCGCCGCTGTTGGCGGCGGGCATGGTCAACCCGTTGCCGACACCGATGAACACGCAAGGCCCAAAGAGGGCCAGAACGTGCGTGGTGCCAAAGCTTGACAGGACCAGGCCGACCAGCAGACCCGCGCAGGTCAGGAGGCGTGCAAAAACAAGTGTGGCGCTCAGCGAGATCTTCCAGGCGTAACGCCCGGCCAAATAGCTGCCGAGAATGAAGCCGGTCGGGACTAATCCCATGTAAAAGCCGAGCTTGTTGAAAGGGTCACGTCAAAAGCTCGGCTTCGCCTTCCTCCATCTTAGGCCGTCAGGTCGGGGATGAACGACCATTCTTCGCCCATGAACTCAAGCGTTTCATCGCGAAAATAATATAGAAAATGCCGAGAGCTAACGGTGTCTGCCCCGATCTTTTCCCAAGACACGGCATCGCGGTCGGGGGCGAGACCGATTAGCTCATAGAACTCGCCCCAACGAGGAGCCACACCGCTGTAGCGACCATGGCCGTCTACCTTATACCACTCATGATCATTGGTGCTGTCCCAGCGCCAGCGGCTGCAACCAACAAATCTCAAAGTGCCCCATGTCTCATCAAATTTCGGACTGGTCTTCGAAAACAGGCTCAACGCCCTGAGAATACCCGTCGGGTTTTTGTCGCGCACGGGCCTATACGAGCGGAAACGGACATTGACGGAGGAGCCCTCAACTGAAACCTGGGGTTCTGGCGCATTTGGTTCGGCCACCCAACCTTGGCCGAGTTGTAGTTTAACAAACTTGAGCATGGACTACGACTAGCCGACTTGCATGACCGATTCTACTCAATTTATGAGTTCACGGCCTAAGAAGCGAAATTGAAAATATCCTGACAGCGGAGTCCCATGTTTGATCCAGACGAAGTCCATGAAGGAGCCACCCGTCACGGCTTCAAGCGTCGAGGAAAGCAGAACTGGTACCGGAAGACTGATGATTTTGTTCAACTGATCAACCTGCAAAAATCGTCGTGGTCAAGCGACGCAAATTACCTCAACTTCGCGTTATGGCCCTTGGTATTTGGAGAGCCGCCGACGCTCGCGGAGAGCAAGTTTCATTTCAGGATGCGGGCTGATGACATTCAAACACTTTTTGCCGTCGCTGAAGACCTTAGGTCGCTTGACGACCTAGCCAGAAACCGGGCGCGAATAACTGGGCTTACGACAATCGCTTTAACGAACCTGCTGAATCAGCGCTCTGCTCAAATTTCAAACTG
The DNA here is from genome assembly GCF_006442195.1 of Mesorhizobium sp. B2-3-13. Lineage (NCBI taxonomy): Bacteria > Pseudomonadati > Pseudomonadota > Alphaproteobacteria > Hyphomicrobiales > Phyllobacteriaceae > Mesorhizobium > Mesorhizobium sp. B2-3-13. The sequence continues at coordinate 106,026 of NZ_VFVQ01000011.1, read as the reverse complement.
ACCCACTACCCATCACGGCTAGGCGGAAAGGTGCATGTCGTCAAGTCGGCATGCTTCGACGTCGATCAACAAAAGGGACCATGGAGCCTGCACTCAGACTTGACCTGAGCGGATGGCGGTTTGGGCCGTGAAATGCCGGAAGAGGCTAAGCCTGTCCAGGCGTCTTGTTGTGCCAGACGCTTTTGGCTTGCCGGCAAGCGACAATTCCCGCAAAAGGTGGGCTCCAGCCCAGCTTTTCCCCCGGCCTGCACGTGAATCCTTCCCAAAGAGATGCAGAAAGCGCGACGCCGCCGGTGGCGATCCTGTGCATGCTGACGACCTATGTCTTTTTCACCTTCCTCGACACCAGCAGCAAATATCTCGTCCTTGCAGGCGTCTCCGTCCTGATCGTCGCCTGGGTGCGCTTTGCCGTGCATGTCGTGCTGGTCGGGGCGCTGCTGCGCGGCTGGCGCGAGCCGGTGCGGTTTCGCCCGGTCAACTTGCCCGCGCATGTGATACGCGGCGCCTTCCTGTTCGGCTCGACCATGTTCAACGTCCTGGCGCTGCGCTCCCTGCAACTGGCCGAGACGACATCGATCTATTTCTTCGGGCCGATGGTGATCACCGCGCTTGCCGGCCCGCTGCTGGGCGAATGGGCCGGCTGGCGGCGTTGGCTGGCGATCCTGGCCGCTTTCGCCGGGGTCTTGATCATCACGAGGCCGGGTGTCGGTGTTTTCGGCGTCGGACATCTCTTCGCGCTCGGCTCGATGCTGTCGAACTGCTTCTATGTCATCATGACGCGCCGCATGTCGGCGACCGAGACGTCGGAAAGCCTGATCCTGTTCTCGGCGCTGGCGCCGGCGGTGCTGCTTTTACCCATGCTGCCGTTCTCCTTTTCCTTGCCGCACGATGGGTGGCACTGGTTCGTCCTGCTCATGCTTGGTGTGTTCGGCGGCGTCGGCCATTGGCTGCTGGTGCAGGCCTATCGGCTGGCGACGACCACGGCGCTGGCGCCCTATCCCTATTCGCAGATGGTGTGGATGATCATTTCCGGCTGGCTTGTCTTCAAGCAGTTCCCCGACCGCTGGACGCTGGTCGGCGCCGCCATCATCGTCGCCAGCGGCCTCTACATCGTCCATCGCGAACACCGGCTTCGGCTCCGCAGCCGCGCGGCCTCGGATGTCGAGGCCGAAGCGCTGGCAAAAAAACTTTGATTTGACCCCGATCGATGGCATAAGGCCGCCCTTAAACAGTTTAAAAAACGACGGGGAGCGAAAGCCTGGCACAGAAGATCAAGCTGTCGACGATCGCGGATGCGCTCGGCGTGTCCACGGCCACGGTGTCGCTGGCCCTGCGCGACAGTCCGCTGGTCGCCGGCTCGACGCGCGACCGCATCAAGGAACACGCCCGCGCCATCGGCTATATCTACAACCGCCGCGCCGCCAGTCTGCGCACCTCGCGCTCGGGCATTGTCGGTGTCGTCGTGCACGACATCATGAATCCGTTCTTCGCCGAGATCCTGCGCTCGATCGAGAGCGAGCTCGACCGCAGCCGGCAAACCTTCATCCTGTCCAATCATTATGATCAGCTCGAAAAGCAGCGCACCTTCATCGATACGCTGCTGCAGCTCGGCGCCGACGGCGTCATCATGTCGCCGGCCATCGGCACGCCCGCATCAGATATCGTCATGGCCGAGGACAACGGCTTGCCGGCGGTGCTGATCGCACGCACCGTGGAGGGCGCCGACGTGCCGGTGTTTCGCGGTGACGATGCCTATGGCACGGGCCTCGCCACCAACCACCTGATCTCGCTCGGCCACAAGCGCATCGCCATGATTGGCGGCACCGACCAGACCTCGACCGGGCGTGATCGCTACCAGGGCTATGTCAATGCCATGGAGGCGGCGGGGCTTGAAGTCAGACCGTCCTGGCGCATTGCCGGCCCGCGCACCAAGCAAGCCGGCTTCGAGGCGGCCGGGCAGTTCCTGGCGCTGAAGGACAGACCGACCGCCGCCTGCTGCTGGAACGACCTCGTCGCCATCGGCCTGATGAACGGCATAGCGCGCGCCGGCCTGGTGCCGGGCATCGACATCTCCGTCACCGGCTATGACGATCTCGAGGAGGCGGCGATCGCAACACCGGCGCTGACCACCGTCTGGAACGGCCAGCGCGAGGTCGGTCGCCGCGCCGCCAGCGCGCTGCTCGACAAGCTCAACGGGCAGACGGTGCGGCCCTCGCAGGAATTGATCAAGCCGGAACTGCATGTGCGCCAGTCGACCGGCAAGCCGGTGGAGCGTGCATGACCAGGGCCAAGGATCTGCAAGCCGTTGCCATTTTGGTGCCGGCGGATTTCAGCGATCACGCTGTCGGGCGTATCCAACGGACCTTCAGGCGCGTCGGCATCGAGCGCGCCGATCCGGCGCTGGTCACCGAGGAGATGCGCCGCGCCGTGCGTGGCATCGCATCCTTTGCCGGCATCAGTGCGGCGATGATGGATGCGTTGCCCAATCTCGAACTCATCGCCTCCTTCGGCGTCGGCTATGATTCGGTCGACGTCCACCATGCGGCGGCGAAGAACATCATGGTCACCAACACGCCCGACGTCCTGACCGAGGAGGTCGCCGACACCGCGATCGGCCTGCTGATCAACACAATCCGCGACCTGCCGCGCGCCGAGACCTGGCTGCGTGACGGCAGCTGGGTGCGCAAGGGCAACTATCCGCTGAGCCGGCTGACCTTGCGCGCGCGCCGTGTCGGCATTTTCGGCATGGGCCGCATCGGCCAGGCCATTGCACGGCGGCTGGAGGCGTTCGGACTGCCGGTCGCCTATCACAATCGGCGTCGTGTCGAAGGTCTTGCCTACCAATATCACGCGACGCTGAAGGGCTTGGCCGAGGCAGTCGACACGCTGATTTCGGTGGCGCCCGGCGGTGCATCGACACAGAAAGCGGTCAATGCCGAAATCCTGTCGGCGCTCGGCGCGAACGGCGTCTTCGTCAACATCGGCCGCGGCAGCACCGTCGACGAGGCGGCCCTCGCGGCCGCTCTCGCCGACGGCACCATCGCCGCAGCCGGGCTCGATGTCTTCGCCGACGAGCCGAATGTCCCCAAGGCGTTGCTCGACTTGCCAAACACCTCTCTGTTGCCGCATGTCGGCTCGGCCTCGGAGCACACGCGCCGCGCCATGGCCGATCTGTGCGTCGACAATCTGGTGTCGTGGTTCAGCGAACGCCGGCCGCTGACACCGGTGCCCGAGACGGCGCATGTGAAGGCTCGCCCTTGAGCGGTGGCGCTGCCATCCCTATTAACGTCGGCTTAACCCTTTGAAATCATTCTTCATCCTGTATGCTGGATGAAGAATGATGAAAACGCTTTCCGCATTGATCGCCGCCGCCGCGCTGTTGGGCGGCATTCAACTGTTTCATGACGGCAGCGGGGAAAGCACTGCCAATGAGGCCACGCAGTCCAATGCCTACAGGCTGGTTGCCAATGGCGACGAGGGGGCCTGCGCGGTCACGCGCGGCGCCTCGGTCTCGGATGGCCTGTCGCTGTTGACCGTGGCTCCGAATTGCCGACGGCTCCTGCCGGGCCTCGAGCAGGCGAAATTCTGGCGCGAGCAAAACGACGGAACGGTCGCCTTCAGCGCCAACGGCATAGATCCGATCGTCACCTTCGCCGTGGCTGACGGCAACGGCTACGAATCCTACGCCCCGGCGCTGCCGTTGCTGTCGCTGGCATCAGACGGTGGCTTGAAGCGCGGAAACTGACTACTCAGCCGCGGCCCGTGCGCCGGCTTTCGCCGCCGCGTGCAAACGCACCGCATCACCGAAAGCGCGAAAAATCTTGGCGGAATTGCTGTCCGATTTGACCCAGTATTCGGGATGCCACTGGACGCCGACGGCGAAGGCGCGCGCGCCCTTGACCGAAACCGCTTCGACCGTGCCGTCGGCGGCGACAGCCTCGATCTCGAGCTTCGAGCCCAACCGGTCGATCGCCTGGCGATGCAAGGAATTGACCTTGATGTCGCCCGCGCCGAACACGCCGGCGAGGCAACTGCCTGGCTTGATCGAAATGGTCTGGTGAATGGCGAAGCGCTCATCCTGTTTGTCGCTCACCGCCGCGCGGTGGTCCAGCGACCCCTCGCGCTCCTGGATCTCGGTGCCCAGCGTGCCGCCAAGCGCCACGTTCAGCTCCTGGATGCCACGGCAGATGGCAAGCAGCGGCACGCCGCGCTCGATCGCCTTGCGGATCAGCGGCAGCGTCGTGGAGTCGCGCGCGGTGTCATAGGGGCCATTGGCTTCGCTGGCATCGCCGCCATAGAGTGAGGGATCGACATTGGATTTCGAGCCGGTCAGCATGACGCCGTCGACCGACGACAGGAGTTCGTCGAAGTCCAGCCGGTCGCCGAACGAAGGCACGAGCAAGGGGAAAACGCCGGCACCTACGATTGCTGCTTCCAGATATTGTTGGGGCGCGGCATGCCAGGTGTAGTTGTCGAATTGACGGACGTCGGTCGATATGGCGACGAGCGGCTGCTGCATTTTGGGTCTGTTTTCCATCTGGCAAGGGATGTCCTGCCTTTAAAATAAGCGATCCCCGGGCATTTTTCCAGCCAAGTTTCGGCGTGCCGCATGGGCCAGGAAACTGCCTGTTAGACTATAGTTGCAGGATCGCGCGGCTTCCCCACCAAATCCGGCCGCGGTGCTGGACTCGACTCCTTGCCCGTGTATTGTTTCGTGCGAACCGATGCGGGGGCCGAGGATTTCCCGAACGTCGGTCTGTTGATCCAAAAGGGAGGAACTGCATGGATCGTCGTTCATTCATCCGCAAGGCCGGCGTCACCGGCGTCGGCGCAGCCGCGGCAGCGGCCACGCTCGCCGCACCGGCAATAGCCCAGTCCAATACCAAGGTGACATGGCGGCTGGCGTCCTCCTTCCCGAAGTCGCTCGACACCATCTATGGCGGGGCCGAAGTGTTCTCCAAGATGCTGTCTGAAGCCACCGACGGCAATTTCCAGATCCAGGTCTTTGCCGCGGGCGAACTCGTTCCCGGCCTGCAGGCCGCCGACGCCACCACGGCCGGCACGGTCGAGGCCTGCCACACGGTGGCATATTATTACTGGGGCAAGGATCCGACATGGGCGCTGGGTGCGGCGGTGCCCTTCTCGCTCAACGCGCGCGGCATGAATGCGTGGCACTACCATGGCGGCGGCATCGACCTGTTCAATGAGTTCCTCGCCACGCAAGGTCTGTTCGGCCTGCCGGGCGGCAACACCGGCGTGCAGATGGGGGGCTGGTTCCGCAAGGAGATCAACACCGTCGCCGACCTCTCCGGCCTCAAGATGCGCATCGGCGGCTTTGCCGGCAAAGTGGTGCAGAAGCTCGGCGTCGTGCCGCAGCAGATCGCCGGCGGCGACATCTACCCGGCGCTGGAAAAGGGCACTATCGACGCCGCTGAATGGGTCGGTCCCTATGACGACGAGAAGCTCGGCTTCTACAAGGTCGCGCCCTATTACTACTATCCAGGCTGGTGGGAGGGCGGCCCGACCGTCCACCTGATGTTCAACAAGGCGAAATACGACGAGCTTTCGCCGACCTACAAATCGCTGCTGCGCACGTGCGCCCAGGCCGCCGATGCCAACATGCTGCAGAAATACGACTACGTGAACCCTCCGGCGGTGAAGCGGCTGGTGGCCGGCGGGGCGAAACTGCGTCCGTTCAGCCAGGAGATCATGGCCGCGTGCTTCGAGAAGGCCAACGAGGTCTATGCCGAAATGGAAACCTCGAACGCGCCGTTCAAGAAGATCTGGGAATCGATCAAAGGCTTCCGCAAGGAGCACTATCTCTGGGCGCAGGTGGCCGAATACAACTACGACACCTTCATGATGGTCCAGCAGCGCAACGGCAAGCTGTAGGCGATCGCACTTTGTTTGTTCGAAAGCCCCGGGGCTCTTCTGTCCCGGGGCTTTTCCTTGCTCATCGGCGACGGCAATTGCCAGACGCCCGAAGCCCGCGCCTCAGCCCAAACCCGGCACCGCCAGCACCTTCACTTCGCCTGGAGCCGGCGCGTTGGCGATCACCGCCGGCGCCTCTTCGAGCGTGACTTGCCTGGAGATCAGCTGGTCGATCTCGATGGCGCCCGACGCGATGAGCGCGGCGGCGCGGCGGTGTGTGTAGGGGTTGAGGAACGAGCCCAGCACCTTCAGCTCCCGGAACAACAGGTCGAAGGGCTCGAATTCCGCCTTCATGCCTTGCGGCGTCACGCCGACGATGACGACGGTGCCGCCGGCCCTTGCCAGCCGCATCGACTGCTCGACGGTCTCGCGCACACCGGCGCATTCGAACACGACGTCGACGCCGTCTGGCATCAGGCCGGTCGGACCGGCGATGGCATCGATCACATCGGCGGCTGTGGGGTCGACCGTCGCCGTCGCACCGAGTTCCCTGGCAAGCGCGCGCCGCGAGGCTTGCCTTGTCGACAGGATGATGGTGGTGGCCCCGGCAAGCCGCGCCAGTTGAACGGTGAGCAGGCCGATGACACCGCCGCCGAGCACGACAACCGAACTGCCTGGCTTGATCTCGGCAAGGTCGACGCCGTGCAGGCAGCAGCCGAGCGGCTCGCAGAAAGCGCCATGTGTCGGCTTCATATCCGCGGGAAGGACAAAGGCCTGTTTCTGCGGCATCACCACATAATCGGCAAAGCCGCCGTCGCGGTGGATGCCGATGGCGGTGAGATTGCTGCACAGATTGACGCGGCCGGCATGGCAGTGGCCGCAGCGTCCACAGGCGATGTTGGGATCGCCAGTGACCCGATCACCAACAGCAAAGCCTGAGACGGCGGTGCCGATCGCCTCGATGATGCCGGAGAATTCGTGCCCCGGCGTCACCGGCGGCCTGCAGGGAAACTCGCCGTGAAAAAGATGCCGGTCGGTGCCGCAGACACCGCAGGCCTCGATCCGCACCAGAAGCTCGTCCGGACCGGGGGCCGGCTTGGCGACCTCGCGCAGCGCGATGCTGCCCACTCTCTCCAGCCGCACGGCTTTCATGGCGTCTTCCCCTCCGATCTCAATTGAAATTCGGCGGCTGCGACAGGTCCGGCGTCGGCGTCGCCGGCTTGGCCGGCGGCGTATCGCCGAAATTTGGCGGTTGCGACAGGTCGGGCGTGCCGGGCGCCGCCGGTGCGCCACCGCCATTGGCAGGCGCGCCGCCACCTTCCGGCCTGCCAAGCGGCGACAGGCTGGGCATTTCCGGCACCTTGTAGTCGATCGTGCCGGAATCGACGGCCGCGCCCTTGTAGCGCATCACCATTTGCGGGAAGGCGATGGTCAGGCCGATCATGATGACCTGGATGCAGACGAACGGCACCGCGCCCCAATAGATCTGGCCCGTCGTCACCGGCGCGATCTTCTTGCCGGTCAAGCGATCGAGATAGGGCACGCGCGAGGCGACCGAGCGCAGGTAGAACAGCGCGAAACCGAACGGCGGATGCATGAAACTGGTCTGCATGTTGATGCCCAGAAGCACGCCGAACCAGATCAGGTCGATGCCGAGCTTGTCGGCGGCCGGCGCCAGCAGCGGCACGATGATGAAGGCGAGTTCGAAGAAATCGAGGAAAAACGCGAGGAAGAAGACGAGGATGTTGACGCCGATCAGGAAGCCGACTTCGCCGCCCGGCAGCGAGGTCAAGAGGTGCTCGACCCAGATCTGGCCGTTGACGCCGTAGAAGGTCAGCGAGAACACCCGCGCGCCGATCAGGATGAACAGCACGAAGGACGACAGCCGCGTCGTCGAGGCCAGTGCCTGCTTGATCACGTCCATCGACAGCCGGCCCTTCATCGCCGCCATCGCCAGTGCGCCGACCGCGCCCATGGCGCCGCCCTCGGTTGGGGTGGCGATGCCGAGGAAGATGGTGCCGAGCACCAGGAAGATCAGCGCCAGCGGCGGGATCAGCACGATCACGACCTGCTGCGCCAGCCGCGACATCATGTTGATGTTCAGGCCGCGGTCGAGAATCGCGACGACGTAGATGAAGATAACGCCGACGACCGCGCCGAGAATGTCGGCATTGTCGCCATGAGCTGGCACTAGGTAACGGTAGGCCGCGTAAGCGATGGCCACGGCCGCTATCAACGCGATCAGCAAGGACACCACGCCATGGCCAAGTGTCCGCGCCTCGAGCGGCAGCGCCGGCATCGACTTTGGCCGGACGATCGACATGATCACGATGTAGAGCGTGTATAGGCCGGTCAGCACCAGGCCGGGGATCAGGGCGCCGGCATACATGTCGCCCACAGAGCGGCCGAGCTGGTCGGCGAGAACGATCAGCACCAGCGATGGCGGAATGATCTGGGCGAGCGTGCCCGACGCTGCGATGACGCCCGATGCGACCCGGCGGTCATAACCATAGCGCAGCATGATTGGCAGCGAAATCAGCCCCATGGCAATGACGGATGCCGCCACCACGCCGGTGGTCGCCGCCAGCAGCGCGCCGACGAAGATCACCGCATAGGCGAGGCCGCCGCGGATCGGTCCGAACAACTGGCCGATGGTGTCGAGCAGGTCCTCGGCCATGCCCGATCGCTCAAGCACGATGCCCATGAAGGTGAAGAACGGAATGGCCAGCAGCGTGTCGTTCGACATCACCCGGCTGCCGTAGAAATTGTCCGGCAGCGCATAGAGCAGCGGCCAGGCGAGATTGATCGCGCCCCCCGAATAGGGCGTCAAAAGCACGCCGATGAAGAAGAACATCAGGCCGTTGGCGGCGAGCGAAAAGGCAACGGGATAGCCGATCAGCATGAACAGGATCAGCGAGGCGAACATGATCGGCGCCATGTTCTGGGCGATGAACTCCATCACGAACGCACCTCTTCAGCGAGCGCCTTGGCTTCGAGTTCAGCCTGTTCGTGCACGGAAATGAACGGGTTGGGATCGTCAATGATGCCGCGCATGATGGCGATCTTCTTGATGATCTCGGAAATGCCCTGCAGCGCGAGCAGGAAAAAGCCGACCAGCAGGATGGCCTTGGCCGGCCACACGATCAGGCCGCCGGCGTTGGTCGACATTTCACCGCTGTGGAACGACAGCGATACGTAGGGCACGAAATAGAACACCATCAGCGTCACGAACGGCATCAGGAAGAAGAGGTGGCCGAAGAGGTCGATCCAGTGCTGCAGGCGGCGTGAAAACAGGCCGTAGACGATATCGATGCGGATATGCTCGTTCTGTTTCAGCGTATAGGCGGCGGCCAGCATGAAGGCGGCGCCGAAGAGGTACCATTGCAGCTCGAGCCACGCGTTCGACGACGTGTCGAACACCTTACGGATGACCGCGTTGGCCGCACTCACCAGGATCGCCAGCAGGATCAGCCAGGATACCGATTTGCCGATGAACTCGTTCATACGATCGATCGTTCTAGATAGAGCGAGAAGCCCTGCCATGCATTCCTCCCTGATGCGGTGACGCGCGATCCCCCTTTTTTCGTCGCGCCGCCTGGCCCAACCGTATGCAGTGCGTGGCCCGGTTGGTCAACACGAGGAGGAAGGATGCAGGCCATCGGCTCTTGCGGCACGGTGGAAAACCGCAGCCTGACGACACGTCATGCAACCAAAGTCTGATGGGTTCAGACGACCTTGCCGGCGTCGCGGCCGGCGCCGATCAGGATCAGCATGGTCACCAGGAACAGATACATCCACGCATCGCGCCATTCGACCGGGAAATAGCCCGCCCACAGTGATTCGGCCATGCCGAAAGCGGCCGCGCCCAGCGCGGCCCTTGGCGGCGAGAGATAGCCGCCGACAGCCGTCACGAACAGGATCTTCAGGCCGTAGACCAGGCCGGAACCGAAGCTGACATTGCCGTAATAGAGACTGGCCATGACCCCGGCCAGCGCGGCGCAGAAGCCTCCGAACAGCACGGCGCGCCTAAACACGCCACGCACGTCGACGCCGCACAGGGCGGCGGCCCTGGGGTCGTCGGAGACGGCACGCCAGCACCGGCCGAAGTTTGAGTGGGCAAACGCCCATGTAGCGAGTGCGACCGCCGCCAGGACCACGACGCAGTCGAGCACCTGGATCAGCGTCAGCGTCGCCTTGAAACCGGAGCCTTCGGCGAAAACGATGGGCTCGGCCAGCATCGGCGGCAGCCACAGATCATGCGTGTCGGCCGCGATGCGGCTTGCTTCCGACAGGATGATCAGGATGCCGAGAGTCGTCACCACGATGGCATTGGGCGAGCGGTCGGCCAATGGTTCAAAGACGCTGCGTGACAGGACATGGCTGATGAGCGCGGCATAGAGGAACGCCGCGACAACGCCGAACAGCACCGAAGCCAGCAGCGTCAGCCACAGCACCTGATAGCCGAAGGCGACGCTCAGGATCATTGCCTGGCCGCAGAAGGCAAACAGCGCCCCATAGGCGAGGTTGGTACGGTGCAGGATGCCGTTAGTCAGCACGTAGCCGAAGGCAAGCAGGGCATAAAGCGCGCCCGAATGCAGCCCGTTCAGCACCTGCTGGAAGAAATAGAGCATGCTCGACAACACCACAATCATCCCGCCCAAGAGCGGATCGGACAGGAGCGGATCGGATAAAGGCAATCATACCGTGCGCATCTGAGGTTTGCATCGCCGAATCTAACTTGTCAAATGCGATTTATCGGTTAGATTTTCGGAATGACAGTCGCCTGGACCCCACACCGCTTCGCCGGCGGCCTGCTTGCGCTCGACACGGCAAACACCGTCGTGCTGCGCGGCGATCCGGAGCGCACGTTCGACCGCTTCGACGATCCGGTCGAAATCGCCCGCTTCGCCGACGCGGCCAGCGGCTTTCGCGCCGTCGAGCTTGGCGACAGGCGGCTGGCGGTGTCCTCGCCGGCTGCAATCGCGCCCGTCGTGCTGTCGATCCGCGAGACGACCGACCGGCTGTTTCGAGGCGCGGTCTCGAAGGGCGCGATCGCCACCGCCGATCTGCCTGAATTCCTGCGGGCCTGCGCCGACGGCCTGGTCGCCGGCCGGACCGAGATCGGGGCGCCGGGACGGCCGTTCGGCGATCCGGCGACGCCGATCGCCTTCGAGGCGGCGCTGGCGGTTTCAGCCCTTTCACTGCTGCGCGGCGACACGGTCGCGAGGCTCAGGATTTGCCCCAACTGCACCTGGCTGTTCGTCGACAGAAGCCGCAATTCCAGCCGCCTTTGGTGCGACATGGCGGTGTGCGGCAACCGGCAGAAGGCAAGCCGTCACTACCGTCGCCGTATCGCGGCCAATGAGGTCAGGAATGCCTAGAATTCTTTCCCGCTTGATCGTTGTTGGCGTGGCGCTGGTAGCGGCGATGGCACTCGGCGCCTGTCGCGATACCGGCGGCGAGGGCAAGCTGTTCGAGGTTTCCGGCAAGATATTCATCTTCAATTACCGTCTCGCCAGGGCGACTTATGTCGTGACGCTGCGGCCCTTGCGGCCCATGGGCGAGGGTCAGGTGGCGGTCGCCAGTTTCCAGAATCCGGCCGGCGGCGCGCCCTTCGTGGTCGAACAGAAGATCTGGCCGAAGCTCGACAAGGTGAGCCTGGAAAGCCCGGCGCTCACCTGCGTCGTCAAGAACAAGCCCTATGCCATCGCCATCAGCATCAAGGGCGCCGACGGTGCCGTCCTGCAGACCATCGACACCACGCTGATGTCGACGGAAGACCAGTCCATCCTGCCCGACCGGCCGCTGGTCATCGACCAGCTCTACACGGCCAATCCCGATCTCGCCGGCCATCCCGACGGCAAGCTGCCGGGCGAGCCAAAGCCGAACTGCTCGAAAGCCGGCTGACGCCTTCCGACGGCATCGATTTCGCCCGGAATTTTTGTGCGCCGTCGCACTGTCGGCGCACCCTTTCATGCGCGGCCCAGCACCCGCCGGACTGTTTGTTGCGCGTTGGCTGGTCCTTTCGATTTTGTTTGACCTGTCTTGCAAGGGAAGAAAGGATGCGTCATCCGATCCCGACGTTGGCCGCTGCCCCGCGCGGCCTTCGCAGAGGAAATGCCTGATGACGCTGCATGATGTCGCGCTCGACGACAAATTCGATCTTGGTAAGGAGCGCATCTTCCTGTCCGGCGCGCAGGCGGTCATCCGCATGCTCCTGATGCAGCGCGAGCGCGACCGCCGCGCCGGCCTGAACACGGCAGGCTTTGTCTCGGGCTATCGCGGCTCGCCCCTCGGCGGCCTGGATATGCAGCTTTGGAAGGCAAAAAAGCAGCTCGGCGAGGCCGATATCGTTTTCCAGCCTGGCCTTAACGAGGAGCTTGCCGCCACCGCCTGCTGGGGTTCGCAGCAGACGGAACTGTTGGGCGAGGGTACCCATGACGGCGTGTTTTCGGTCTGGTACGGCAAGGGTCCGGGCGTCGATCGTTCAGGCGATGTGTTCCGCCACGCCAATCTCGCCGGCTCGTCTAGATATGGCGGCGTCCTCGCGCTCATGGGTGACGACCACATGGCCGAATCCTCGACCAATGCGCACGCCACCGAATTCCTCTTCGTCGACACCATGGTGCCGATCCTGAACCCGGCCGGAGTCCAGGAGATCATCGACTACGGCCTGTATGGCTTTGCCATGTCGCGCTTCGCCGGCACCTGGGCGGCGATCAAATGCGTCAAGGACAATATCGAATCGACAGCTTCGGTCGATGCCTCGCTTGAACGGTTGAACATCGTCGTCCCGGATTTCGACATGCCGCCGGGTGGTCTCAACATCCGCCACGAGATCGACATGCTCGGCCAGGAAGAGCGGTTGCATGAGCACAAGCGTGCCGCGGCCTCCGCCTTCATCCATGCCAATGGGCTGAACAGGATCGTCTATTCGGGCGGCCGCAATCCGAAGCTCGGCATCATCACGCTGGGCAAGAGCTATCTCGACGTCCGGCAGGCGCTGGAGGATATCGGCATCGACCAGGCGGAAGCCAACCGCATCGGCGTGCGGCTGTTCAAGGTCGGCTGCCCCTGGCCGCTCGACCTGCAGCACATCGCCGAGTTCGCGCGCGGTCTCGACACCATCGTCGTCGTCGAGGAGAAACGCTCGCTGATCGAGGTGCAACTGCGCGAAAGCCTTTATGGCACCGCCACGCAGCCGGTCATCGTCGGCAAGAAGGACGAGCGCGGCGACTGGCTGTTCCCGGCCAAGGGGGCGCTGGACCCCAACGAGATCGCCATTGCACTGGGCGAGAGGATCGTGAAGACCATCGGCCCGTCCGAAGAGATTTCGGCAAGGATCGCGAAGTTGCGCCAGTTCCAGGCGATGCTGAAGGACGCTACCGACATCGGATCGCGCACGCCCTTCTTCTGTGCGGGCTGTCCGCACAATTCCTCGACCAAGGTGCCGGACGGCTCGATCGCCGCCGCCGGCATCGGCTGCCACTTCATGGCGCTCTGGATGGACCGCAACACGCTCGGCTTCACCGCCATGGGCGGCGAGGGCGCGCAATGGGTCGGCCAGGCGCCGTTCTCGAAGCGCGGCCACATCTTCCAGAATCTCGGCGACGGCACCTACAACCATTCGGGCACGCTGGCGATCCGCTTTGCCCTGTCGAGCGAAGCCAACATCACCTACAAGATCCTCTACAACGACGCCGTCGCCATGACCGGCGGCCAGCCGCATGAAGGCGGGCTGACCGTGGACATGATCGCCAGGCAGGTGCGGGCGGAGGGCGTCGACCGCATCGCCATCGTCACCGACGAGCCCGACAAATATGCTGGGAAGGCCGAGTTTCCGGCGGGCGCGACTATCCACCACCGCGACGACCTCGATCTCGTCCAGCGCGAGCTGCGCGAGGTCAAGGGCGTATCGATCCTGCTCTACGACCAGACCTGCGCTGCCGAAAAGCGCCGCCGCCGCAAGCGCGGCACTTTTCCCGATCCTGACAAGCGCGTCTTCATCAACGAACTGGTCTGCGAAGGCTGCGGCGATTGCGGCGTGCAGTCGAACTGCGTCTCGATCCAGCCGGTCGAGACCGAATTTGGCCGCAAGCGCAAGATCGACCAGTCGAGCTGCAACAAGGACTTCTCCTGCGTCAACGGCTTCTGCCCGTCCTTCGTCACCGTGCACGGTGCCAAGATCCGCAAGGCAGAAGGCCTGGCCGGCAAGACCGACCCGCTCGAAGGCGTACCGACACCAGTGGAATTCCCGCTCGGCGTCGAGGGTTGGGCGGCGATTATCGACGGCGTCGGGGGCACCGGCGTCGTCACCGTCGGCGCCGTGCTCGGCATGGCGGCGCATCTGGAGGACAAGGGTTGCGGCATGATCGACATGGCCGGCCTCGCCCAGAAGGGCGGCTCTGTGTTCACCCATGTCCGCATCGCCCGCACACCGGAAGACATCAATGCCATCCGCGTTTCGGCGGGCAAGGCCGACCTCGTGCTCGGCTGCGATCTCGTCGTATCGGGGGCCAAGAAGGTGCTGACGGCGGTGCGCGAGGGCCATACGATCTTCCTTGCCAACACCGCCGAGATCATGCCGGGCGAATTTGCCCGATCGGCCGATTTCTCGCTGCCGGTCGAGCGCCTGAAGAAGGCGATCCGGTCCGCCGCCGGCGACGACAAGGCCCATTTCTTCGACGCCACCCGTACCGCCACCGCACTGTTCGGCAATTCGCTCGGCGCCAATATGTTCATGCTTGGCTTTGCCTTCCAGCACGGTGGTCTGCCGCTCTCGGCCGAAGCCGTTGAAAAGGCCATTGAATTGAACGGCGAAGCGGTGGCGATGAACATCGCCGCTTTCCAGTGGGGCCGCCGCGCCGCACATCAGCCGGATTTTGTGCGCGGCCTCGTCGCCCAGCCGGGCTCAACCTTCGCCGACAAGACCGGGCACGCCGCGCCGGCCGCCGAGACGCTCGACGAGATCATCGCCCGCCGCGTCACTTTCCTCACGGCCTATCAGAACGCTGCTTACGGCAAGCGCTATGCCGACAGGATCTCGACGCTGCGAGCGGCGGAAACCAAGGCCATGCCGGGTTCGACGACCGTGACCGAGGCCGCTGCCAAAAGCCTGTTCAAGCTGATGGCGATCAAGGACGAATACGAGGTGGCGCGGCTCTACACCGACGGCTCCTTCGCCGCCGAGCTTGGCAAGCAGTTCCAGAGCTATGAGAAGCTCGAATTCCATCTCGCGCCGCCGATCATGGGGCGTCGCGGTAACGACGGCAAGCCGAGGAAATCGAGCTTCGGGCCTTGGATGATGAAGGGCTTTCGCCTGCTGGCGGCGATGAAGGGCCTGCGCGGCACGGCTTTCGACCTGTTCGGCTACACCGCCGAGCGGCGCACGGAACGGCAATTGCTGGCGCAGTACGAAGCCGATCTGCAGCTCGTGGCCAGCTCGCTGGCGCCGGGCAAAATCGAGGCCGCGGTAGCCCTGTCCTCGGTCCCGACGCTGATCCGCGGCTATGGCCATGTCCGGCGGGCAAGCGCCGAAAAGGCGGCGGGCGAGCGCCGCAGGTTGCTCGACCGTCTTGCGGCGGCACCGGCAAGGCCTGAACTCCAGGCCGCCGAGTGAGCCAAAAGCGCCCGAAAATCAGGCGTTTGAGCCCAAGCTAAAGGTTTTTTAATGGGACTATGCCAAGGCTGGGGCTCATTGGGCGCCAGTAATGGGCAGAACAAAAACCGATAACATCCCGGTGGATGTTTATATCCAGTTTGTGCGCTCGTTGTTCGACAACGCGCATATGCTGGTTATCGGCGCGCTTTGCCATGCCGTCATCAGCCTCATGGTGTACTGGCGCAACGGCCAACCCATCTTCTTGGTTCTCGCAGGCGCGCTGCTTGCCATCGGCGTCTGGCGCTACTTCAGCCTGCGGCGGTTCCACCGCTCGGGTGGCGTGATGCGCGACGCCGCCGATGCGACCAGGTGGGAGCGCGAATACATCCTGAAGGGAAGCCTTCAGGGGTTATTGCTGGGGTTCTTTTGCTTCATTTCCATCTATGTCTACTCGGATTCCTATGCCGAGATCGGCGCGCTGTCGGTAACGCTGTCCTCGCTGGTGACTGTCGTGGGCCGAAATTACGGCTCGCCGCGCATGGTCATGATCTTCGCGGTGACCTTCGTCGGGCCGATCGCCGCCGCCCTCATTCTCAGGTTCGACATTCCCTACGTCGTGCTTGGCCTGCTGATCATTCCGTTCATGTTCATCATCAAGGGCAGCGCCGACCATGTCCGCAACGTGCTGTTTTCGGCCGTTGTCGGACACAAGCAGGCGAGGCAGATCGCGCAGCGCTTCAATCGCGCCCTCAACACCATGTCGCATGGCCTCGTCATGCTCGGCCCCGATGGCAAGGTGGTCGTCGGCAATGCGGAAGCCGCCCGTCTGATGTCGCTCAAATCGCCGGACCAGTTGCTCGGACGGTCGATCCATTCGCTGCTCTTGCGCGGCGTCGCCGGCGGCATGCTCGCACCAAAGGACTGCCGCTATGTCGAGGCGCAGCTGACGCGCGCGTTGCGCGAAGGGCGCGACCGCAAGGTGCTGGTTTCCTTTTCCAACGGGCAGAACTTCGAATTTTCGGCGCGCGAGGGCAACCAGGAATTGGGCGTCATCACCTTCGAGGACGTCACGGCGCGTGTCGAAGCGGAGGAAAAGATCCGGTTCATGGCGCGCTACGACAACCTCACCGGCCTTCCGAACCGCGCCTATTTCCACGAACTGGTCGGCGAATTGATGGCCTCGGGCGACCGCGATCGCATGTGCGGCCTGGCCGTGGTCGACCTCGACGATTTCAAGAGCGTCAACGACACGCTCGGCCATCCTGTCGGCGATGGCCTGATCTACGCCGTCGCCGAACGGCTGGCGGCCATTGCCGGACAAGGCCTTACCGTCAGCCGCTTCGGCGGCGACGAGTTCATGCTGTTCTTCGATCGCATTGATGATGAGAGCCATCTGGCGAGCCTGCTCGACGAGATTTTCGCCGAGCTGCAGGGAGAGGTCGACGTCGCGGGCCATGGGTTGCGGATTCAGGCCAGCGCCGGCGCGGTGCTGTCCAAGGTCGACGAAATCGATGTCGACGCCATGATCGTCAAGGCGGACCTGGCGCTCTACAAGGCCAAGGAACTGGGCAAGAACGGTTGGCGGCTGTTCGAGGCGGCGATGGACGCTGCGTTCCGCAACCGCCAGCTGATGAAGGCGGACCTGCGCACCGCCGTGGAAAGCAGGGACCTGCGGGTCGTCTATCAGCCGATCGTGGCGATGAACACCATGCGCATCGCCAGCTGCGAGGCGCTTTGCCGCTGGGATCATCCCGATCTCGGGCCGATTTCGCCCGGCATCTTCATTCCGCTTGCCGAGGAGATGGGCATCATTTCCGAGATCAGCACCTTCGTGCTGCATGCGGCTTGCACCGAATGCGCCAAATGGCCTGACCAGACCAGTGTCTCGGTCAATCTCTCGGCCAGGGATTTCCGCAGCCGGGACGTTATCCAGAAGGTGCGCGATGCCTTGGCGAACTCCGGGCTCCCCGCTAGCCGCCTGGAAATCGAAGTCACGGAAACCGCGCTGCTCGACGACAAGTCCTTGACCCGCCAATATATCGAGGAACTGAAGCAGCTCGGCGTCCGCATCGCCCTCGACGATTTCGGCACCGGCTATTCAAGTCTGAGCTATCTGCACAAGCTTCCACTCGACAAGATCAAGATCGACCGGTCGTTCGTGATGGACATCACCCACAATCCGCGCTCGCTCGAGCTGTTGAAGGGCGTCGTCGACCTGATCCGCATCCTCGGACTCTCCGTCACCATCGAAGGCGTGGAGACATTCGAGCAGCTCAAGATCCTCATGCAATCGGTGAAGCCGGATCTTGTCCAGGGCTTCCTTTTCGGCGCCGCGCTCAGCGCGTCGGGCATCGAAACCATGTCCAACGTGACCTGGCCCTTCGCTGCCGAATTGCGGCCGCTCAAGAAGCGCGCCACCACCTGACATCGTCATGAAGTCGTTCGTCGAGGGGCATGATGCTCCCGTGCTCGGTATTTACGATCTGTTAACGTTAATTTAGGGTAAACGCGAAAGCTCGCAATTTTGCTTCTTGTTCCTCCAGCGCTTCGCTATGGTCGTTTGTGCGGCGGTACGAGGGTCAAATGGACAATAAGTTGGTGAGTAGGCCGCTGGCGGCGGCTGCGGGCAGGGACAAGAATCGTCCTTCGGTGTTTACAGATCACATCATGGACGTTCTGGAGCACGTGGAGTATCGCCTTTGCGATGGCGCCGAGGATTTGGAAGCGATCTATAAGCTTCGCTACAATTCCTACCTTCACGCCGGCATGGTCAAATCAGATGCTTCCCACATGGTGAAGGACAGCTTCGACGATCTGCCCAATTCTTACCGCTTTGGCGTCTTCTTCGACGGCACGCTCGTCAGCACCATCAGAATTCACTACGCCAGCGCGAGGTATCCTGTTTCACCCAGCACCGATGTTTTCGGCGACGTGCTGTCACGGCGTCTGGCTTCTGGCGAGACGTTCGTCGACCCGAGCCGGTTCGCCGCCGATCTCGAGTGGTCGAGCAGCCTGCGGGTGCTGCCCTACATCACGTTGAGGCTGGCGGTGGTCGCCTGCAGCCATTTCAAGCCAACCTATTGCCTGACGGCGATCAAGGAAGAGCATTCCGCTTTCTATCACCGCATCTTCCGTTCCGAGCAGGCGGTGCCGCCGCGGAATTATCCCGGACTTACCGTTCCCGTGCATCTGTTCCAGTCGAAATGCTCCGAGAACATGCAGGCGACGCTGGATCGTTTCCCTTTCTTCAATTCCACGGCGTTCGAGCAGCGCATGCTTTTCCAACGCCCCAGGCGGGGCGAGTTGGCGCCGCTGACCATTTTGCCCACGGCCAAGTATTTCGAGGCGGCCTGACCCCACGCCATTTCCGGGCCTTATGCCTCCTGCGGGTCGATGGAGCTTTCCAGGCCTGACCGCGTTGTGACTGGCGGCGTCGACGCGAGTTGATGCTTATCGCTTCTTGAAAGGACAACGACATGCATCTATCCCAGCTCGCGCTCACGCCGCTGATCTCGCTGATCGCCGGCGTGCTGATCCTGATCATGCCGCGGCTGCTGAACTATATCGTCGCGCTCTATCTGATCATCGTTGGGCTGCTCGGGCTTTTTCCTCACCTTGCTGGCTGAGACGCTGGGCAGGCCTCGCGCAAAACCCATCCCTGCGGGCATCGGCCCGCCAGTTTCAATTTTCCCTTGAGGCAGTTGTCGGCTGCGATGCGGCAATAGCGCCATTGCTCTCCGCGCGGCTTTTCGGTATGTGCCTGAAAGATGTCTTCGAAGGGGTATTCCTATGGCTGAGCATACGCCGAGCGGTCCTGCAGAACTGGGCGCGAAGATGGACTATGCCGAGCATGACCGCACCTATGCGGGCTTCCTGGCGCTGGCCAAATATGGTTCGCTCTTCTGCGGTGCGCTTCTTCTGGCGATGGCTTTCGGCTTCTTCGCGGGCGGGTTCTTCTCTGCGCTGATCCTGTTCGTGCTTATTCTGGCCGTCGGCGCCTTCATTCTGCGATAGACCTTCCAAAAACCCTCTTGCGGTTGAAGTAGCCGGATATCCCGGCCGAAACTTCGCGCAGACAGGTTCCAGCCGAAAGGATCATGCGGTGGGACAGACGGTTTTCATCCCTCGTGAGCTCGATGCGAACGAGCCGCGCGTTGCCGCCTCGCCCGATACGGTGAAGCGGCTGGCGGGGCTGGGATTCGACATCATCGTCGAAGCCGGTGCCGGCACCCGCTCGCGCATCCCCGACGAGGAGTTTGCCAAGGCAGGCGCTGCCATCGGCAAGGCGGCGGATGTCGCCAAGGCCGATGTCGTGCTGAAGGTTCGCCGGCCAACGCATGCGGAGCTGAAGGGCTACAAAGCCCGCGCAGCGGTGATCGCCATTATGGATCCGTACGGCAACGATGCTGAAGTCGCGGCCCTTGCCAAAGCCGGCGTCACTGCCTTCTCGATGGAGTTCATGCCGCGCATCACCCGCGCGCAATCGATGGACGTGCTGTCCAGCCAGGCCAATCTTGCCGGCTACCAGGCGGTGATCGACGGAGCCGCCGAATATGACCGGGCGCTGCCGATGATGATGACGGCCGCGGGCACGGTGCCGGCCGCGAAGGTCTTCATCATGGGCGTCGGCGTCGCTGGCCTGCAGGCGATCGCCACGGCGCGCCGTCTCGGCGCGGTCGTCACCGCCACCGACGTTCGGCCCGCCGCCAAGGAACAGGTCGCCTCGCTCGGCGCAAAATTCCTGGCCGTCGAGGACGAGGAGTTCAAGGCCGCCGAGACCGCGGGCGGCTACGCGAAGGAAATGTCGAAGGAGTATCAGGCCAAGCAGGCGGCGCTCACCGCCGAACATATCGCCAAGCAGGACATCGTCATCACCACCGCGCTGATCCCAGGCCGGCCGGCGCCTAAGCTTGTCTCGGTGGCCATGGTTGCCTCGATGAAGCCTGGCTCGGTGATCGTCGACCTCGCCGTCGAGCGTGGCGGCAATGTCGAGGGTGCCGAGCCGGGCAAGATCGTCACCACCGCCAACAATGTGAAGATCGTCGGCCATCTCAACGTGCCGGGTCGCATCGCGGCATCCGCCTCGCTGCTCTATGCCAGGAACCTGTTCGCATTCCTCGAGACGCTGGTCGACAAGACCACCAAGACGCTGGCCATCAACCGCGACGATGATCTGGTCAAGGCGACGATGCTGACCGATGGCGGCAAGGTCGTCCATCCGGCCTTCGCCAAGGCCGACCAGCAGCCTTATATCGAGCCGCCCGCGATCCCGGCCACGACCATGGTCGCCGATGCTTCGGCAGCGCCGAAGAAGTCATCGACCCGGAAGACCGCCGCATCCAAGTCACCCTCGCCGAAGCCGAAAGGGACCGCGTGATGGATCAGACCTTGCAGAAAGCCCTGGACCAGCTCGACCAGGCGAGTGCCGCCGTCAGGCTCGCGGTGCAGACCCTGGCCAATGCCCCGGGTGGCACTGAGGCCGCCGGTGACGCCGCGCACGCGCTGTCGGGCGGCGCCATCGACCCCTTCGTCTTCCGTTTTGCCATCTTCATCCTGGCGATCTTCGTCGGCTACTACGTCGTCTGGTCAGTGACCCCCGCACTGCACACGCCATTGATGGCGGTCACCAATGCTATTTCCTCGGTCATCGTCGTCGGCGCGCTGCTCGCCGTCGGCATAGCGGCCTCCGGCGTCGCCGCCGGCTTTGGCTTCGTCGCGCTGATGCTGGTCTCGGTCAACATCTTCGGCGGCTTTCTCGTCACCCAGCGCATGCTGGCCATGTACAAGAAGAAGGACAAGTAGAGCGCCATGAACGCCAACTTCGCGTCCTTCCTCTATCTGGTTTCCGGCGTCCTGTTCATCATGGCGTTGCGCGGCCTGTCACACCCGACCACCAGCCGCCAGGGCAATCTCTACGGCATGATCGGCATGGGCATCGCCATTGCCACCACATTGGCGCTGGCAGTCCCGTTGGTCCCGTCGGCCGGCCGCTACGGTCTGATCGTGCTCGGTCTCGCCATCGGCGGCGGCGTCGGCGCCGTGACCGCGCGCCGCATCGCCATGACCTCGATGCCGCAGCTGGTCGCCGCTTTCCACAGCCTCGTCGGTCTCGCCGCCGTCATGGTCGCGGCCGCGGCCATCTACGCGCCCGAAAGCTTCGGCATCGGTACTATGGGCGACATCCATGCCCAGGCCCTGATCGAGATGAGCCTGGGCGTCGCCATCGGCGCCGTCACCTTCACCGGCTCGGTCATCGCCTTCCTGAAGCTCGATGGCCGCATGTCGGGCAAGCCGATCATGATCGGCGGCCGCCATTTCATCAATGCCGCGCTTGGCGTGGCCCTGATTATGCTGATCGTGCTGCTGGTCACCACGGAATCGAAGCTGGTCTTTTGGCTTATCGTCGCCGCCTCGCTGGTGCTCGGCATCCTTCTGATCATCCCGATCGGCGGTGCCGACATGCCGGTCGTCGTCTCAATGCTGAATTCCTATTCGGGCTGGGCAGCGGCCGCACTCGGCTTCACGCTCGGCAATCTGGCGCTGATCATCACCGGCGCGCTGGTCGGCTCGTCGGGCGCGATCCTGTCCTACATCATGTGCAAGGGCATGAACCGAAGCTTCATCTCGGTCATCCTCGGTGGCTTCGGCGGCGAAACGGCGGCTGCCGCCGATGACGGCATCGAGCGCACGGTCAAGCAGGGTTCGGCCGACGACGCCGCCTATCTGATGATGAACGCGCAGAAGGTCATCATCGTGCCGGGTTACGGCATGGCGGTCGCCCAGGCGCAGCACGCGCTGCGTGAAATGGCCGACAAGCTCAAGGCCAATGGCGTCGACGTCAAATACGCCATCCACCCGGTCGCCGGCCGTATGCCTGGCCATATGAACGTGCTGCTCGCCGAAGCCAACGTGCCTTACGACGAAGTGTTCGAGCTCGAGGACATCAACTCGGAGTTTGCCCAGGCCGACGTCGCCTATGTCATCGGCGCCAACGACGTCACCAACCCGTCCGCGCGTGATGACAAGAGCAGTCCGATCTACGGCATGCCGATCCTCGACGTCGACAAGGCGCGCACCTGCCTGTTCGTCAAGCGCTCGCTCGGTTCCGGCTATGCCGGCATCGACAACACGCTGTTCTACAAGGACGGCACCATGATGCTACTCGGTGACGCCAAGAAGATGACCGAGGAAATCGTCAAGGCCATGGATCACTGACCGGCCGATCTTGACCGTCGAATAGAAAGAGCCCGGTCGATCCGGGCTCTGTGATTCTGGCGTGGTGCTGCGTTCAACCGTTGGTCAGGAAGACCGCTTCCTCTTCATCGCGCTGCCGGCCGCCGAGCGCGGCGGCCGCACTGGCGATGAAGGCGCCGATGACCAGCGACAAGGCGCCGAGGAGCGCAAAGGTGGCGCTTGCCTTCCTTGCCGTGTCGGCCGCCTGTTTTGCCTTGACCTTCGCGTCCTGCGCCTTCGCCAGCACCGTGTCGACACGCGTCTTGGCGTCTGCCTCGGAAAGACCGGTGCGCGCGGCGACCAATTGGGCAAGATAGGTCTTGTCTTCCGCGGGGACCTCGCCGGCGACAGCACCGGCGATCAGGATGCGCGAGGCCTGCCCGGCCGCGGCCGCTTCGTCGCCTGGATTGGCGGTCGCGAGCTTGGCCGGATCGGCCGGGCGGAACAGCGAATCCACCAGATAGGACGTCGCATTATCGGCCGAGGTGGCGCTGGCATTGGCGGAGGCACCGGCCGACGCACCCATGGCGGCTCCCGAGGCCACGGTGGACGCGGCCTGGACGCCTGAACCAATCGCGGCGGAAAGCGCCGAGCCGAGCACGCCGACGACCAGCAAGGTGGCCAATGCCCAGGCGAGGAAGCCGTGCGCGGTGTCGCGGAAATAGACCTCGTCGGTGTGGATGCCGACCCATTTGGTGCGCAACCGGCCCGCGAGGTAGCCGCCGACGCCCGACGACAGCCATTGCACGATGATAAGCCAGATGGCGGTCGATACCGCGAAAGTGGTCGCCGATGCACCGGACCCGGACCATGGCGAGACCATGCTCAATCCAAGGCCCGAGCCGAGCAGCATGAGGATGAACGTCAGCGTCGAGGCCGCGAAGGCGCCGGCAATGATCGGTCCCCAGCTGACGGCGGTGGAGGACGATTCCGTTGAAGCTGATACGTCGACAGCCGATAGGGTGGCGGACTGCATAGCGGCCCCCTATCGCATGAAAAGCATGAGAAGAATGATGATCGGAATCGGAACTCCGAGCAACCAGAGTAGAATGCCGCGTCCCATGAAAGCCTCCTGCAAGAAATTGTGATCGACACTGTCACAATGTCTCTGAAAGCCTTCTGTTCCGGCAGGTCCTCATTATTGGCGCGCGCCCGAGCTACGCCAATGTACCGAAAAGGCTGGGCGAAACCTCAAATATCCAGATTTGCAACCGACAGTGCGTTGTCCTGGATGAATTCGCGTCGTGGCTCCACCTCGTCGCCCATCAGCCGCGAGAACAGGCTGTCGGCATCGGTCGCATCGTTGACCTTGACCTGCAGCAGCGAACGCACATTCGGGTCGAGCGTGGTTTCCCAGAGCTGCTCGGCATTCATCTCGCCGAGACCCTTGTAGCGCTGCATGGTCAGCCCCTTGCGGCCGGTGGCAAAGACCGCGTTGAGCAGCGCCAGCGGTCCCGAGACTGTCTCGGACACCTCCTTGCGGCGCAGCACCGGCGGCGCCCCGTAGACCTCGCTGAGGCGCTGCGCGTAGCGGTCGAGCTGGCGTGCGTCGGCGGAATTGATCAGTGCCATGTCGAGATGGGCGTATTCCTTGACGCTGCGCACGGTGCGTTCGAAGACATAGCCGCCGATGCCCTCGTTCGAGGTCGACATGCGGCCGGTCCAGCCGCGCTCGGTGTCCTCGGCAATGATGTCGAGGCGTTGCGCGATCCGCTCGGCCATCGCGTTGGCGCGACCGAGATCGGCGAAGACATCGGGATTGAGCCCGCCGGCGATCGCCGCCTGCTCGACGACGTCGCGGTTATAGCGCGTGTGCAAGCCGTTGATGAGCTGGCGCACGGCAAGCGCATCGGCGACGGCGCCGTGCAGATCCTGTCCGGTCCGCACTTCCCCTGAGCCGAGCGTAAGGGACGCTTCCTCCAATCCCGAATCGATAAGGAATTCTTCGAAGGCGCTCTCATTCTTGATGTATTGCGAGCTCTTGCCGCGGGTCACCTTGTAGAGCGGCGGCTGGGCGATGTAGAGGTGGCCGCGCTCGATCAGCTCCGGCATCTGCCGGAAGAAGAAGGTGAGCAGCAGGGTCCTGATATGGGCGCCGTCGACGTCGGCGTCGGTCATCAGGATGATCTTGTGATAACGCAGCTTGTCGGCGTTGAATTCGTCCTTGCCGATCGAGGTGCCGAGCGCGGTGATCAGTGTGCCGATCATGTCGGACGAGAGCATTCGGTCGAAGCGGGCCCGCTCGACATTGAGGATCTTGCCGCGCAGGGGAAGGATCGCCTGGTTTTGGCGCGAACGGCCGCCCTTGGCGGAGCCGCCGGCCGAGTCGCCCTCGACGATGAAGATTTCGGACTTCGCCGGGTCGCGTTCCTGGCAGTCGGCCAGCTTGCCCGGCAGCGAGGTGACGCCGAGCGAGGTCTTGCGGGTGATGTCGCGCGCCTTGCGCGCGGCTTCGCGCGCCGCCGCGGCCTGGATCACCTTGTCGACGACCACCTTGCCCTCGGCCGGATGCTCTTCGAGCCACGTGCCGAGCGCTTCGTTGACCAGTCCCTCGACCACGGGACGGACTTCCGACGAGACCAGCTTGTCCTTGGTCTGCGACGAGAATTTCGGGTCGGGAACCTTGACCGACAGCACCGCCGTCAGGCCTTCGCGGCAATCGTCACCGATCAGCGAGACCTTTTCCTTCTTGGTCAGGCCCGAGGATTCGCCATAGCCGGTGATCTGGCGGGTCAGTGCGCCGCGAAAACCGGCCAGATGGGTGCCGCCATCGCGCTGCGGAATGTTGTTGGTGAAGGCCAGCACATTCTCGTGGTAGCTGTCGTTCCACCACATCGCAACTTCGACGGTGATGCCGTCACGCTCGGCCCTGATGGAAATCGGCTTCTCGATCAGCGGTTTCTTGACCCGGTCGAGATATTTGACGAACTCTTCGAGGCCCCCGTCATAGTGCAGTTCATGCCTCACGACGTCGGCATGACGGGCGTCTGTCAGCACGATGCGCACGCCGGAGTTCAGGAAGGCGAGCTCGCGCAGCCGGTGCTCCAGCGTGCCGAAATCGAACTCGACCATGGTGAAGGTCTCGGCGGACGGAAAGAAGGTGATCTCACTACCGCTGCGGCCCTCATTGGTGCCCGGGCGC
Source organism: Mesorhizobium sp. B2-3-13 (assembly GCF_006442195.1). Lineage (NCBI taxonomy): Bacteria > Pseudomonadati > Pseudomonadota > Alphaproteobacteria > Hyphomicrobiales > Phyllobacteriaceae > Mesorhizobium > Mesorhizobium sp. B2-3-13. The sequence goes on along the minus strand of NZ_VFVQ01000011.1, from coordinate 80,179 downwards.
TTGTTCTGTTCGTAGCTGCCGGTCGCCTTCAGCGGCGCGTCCGCATCGCCATGGGTAAAGCTCATTTCGAAGATCTGGCCGTTGCGGCGGATCTTGAGCTTCAGCCAGGCCGATAGCGCGTTGACCACCGAGACGCCGACGCCATGCAGGCCGCCAGACACCTTATAGGAGTTCTGGTCGAATTTTCCGCCGGCATGCAGCTGCGTCATGATCACTTCGGCCGCCGAAATGCCCTCGCTGGGGTGAATGTCGGTCGGAATGCCACGGCCATTGTCGATAACCGTCACCGAGCCATCGGGGTTGAGCGTCACCGAAACCAGGTCGGCATGGCCCGCCAGCGCCTCGTCGATGGCGTTGTCGACCACCTCGTAGACCATGTGATGCAGGCCCGAGCCGTCATCGGTGTCGCCGATATACATGCCCGGCCGCTTGCGGACAGCATCCAACCCCTTCAAAACCTTGATGGAATCGGCGCCGTATTCGGCTTCAGCGCCGTTGGTGTTCTCGGTCTGGTCGCTCATGAAAACCTATTGTCTAGATGCCGTTTTTGCAGCGCGAAAATTAGCCCCGAATCGCGCTTCTGAGATCGATAGATATAGGCGCTAAAGGCGGTTTTTCCAAGGTTTGCAGGCATTTCCGGCGCAAATCCCAAGCCGGCGGCCGGCTATTTTTTTCGGGCGTTGATTTTGGCGAGAAGGCCGCGCAAATATTTGATCGTGGATTTGTCCCTGGGCGCCAGCCGGCCCGTGCGGTCGAGCTCCAGCGTCAGGTTCAGCGCCTTGGTCAGCACCGCCTTCGGATCCTTGGCGCGCATAGTTGATGTAAGCCTGCACCAGATCAAATTGCCAAACCGCATTGTTCGGATCGGACTGAGCCAGTTGCTGGCGGATGCCGAGGCTGGCTTCGAAGGCCCTCTTGGAGCCCTCGAAGTGGCGCTGCTTGGTCTCCAGCATGCCGATTTCCGACAGAGTGATCGACAGGTCGCGTTGCCAGTCGGAATTGCCTGGGTCGAGCTGGGCCAGCCGGTCGGCGATGGCAAGACTGTCCTGGTAGTTTTGCAGCGCCTCGCTGACATTGCCCTGCGCATCAAGCACACCGGCAACCTTTTCCAGACAGACCGACAGGTCGCGCTGCCAGCCGGTGTTGCCGGGGTCACTCCGGGCAAGGTCACGCGCTACGGCCAGCGCTTTCTGATAGGAGACCAGTGCTGCCGGCCAGTTCTCCTGGTCGTTGAACGCGTTGCCGATCTTGGCGTAACTGATCGACAGGTCGCGCTTCAAGTCGGTATCGTTAGGGTCGCGGCGCACCAGGCTCCCGGCGATCGCCTGGCTCTTGTTGTAGGCCACAAGCGCGCCGGCGGCGTCGTCTCGCTCGCGCAGCACGTCGCCGATCCTCTCGTGGCTGACAGAGACAGCCCGCTGGCGCTCAAGGTCGTCGGGTTTGTTCTCGGCCAGCGCCCGCCGGAGTCTCAGGCTCTCTTCAAAGGCGGTCTGGGCGCTGTTCAACTGGCCGGCGGTACGGGCAAGGTCGCCGATTTCGTCATAGGTTATGGTCAGGTCGCGCAGCAGATAAGCGCTGTTCGGCTCGGCGTCGGCCAATTTCTGCTTGATCGACAGGCTTTGTTGATAGGCCTGGGCCGCCGCACCCACATCGCCTTGCGTCGCCAGCACGTTGCCGATCTTGTCATTGGCCATGGCAAGATCACCGAGCCAGTCTTTCTTGTCCGGCACGCTTGCGGTCAGCTCCTGCAGCATGCCCCTGGCCGCCTCATAGTTTTCGAGCGAGTTTGGCAGATCGCCTTGCGCCATCTCTATGTTGGCGAGCTTGATATGGCTGATGGCGAGATCGCGTTTGACGCTGGGATCGGTTTCCAGAAGCAACCGCTGCTCGAGGTTGGCCAACAGGGCGGTGAAGGCCCGGCCGGCCGCCTCGACATTGCCGACCGTCGTATAGAGCAGACCGAGCTCGTCCAGCGTGCTGCTCTGGCGGTCGGCTTGTTCCAGGCTGAGCGAGGTCTGTCCGGCCTCGCCATACAGCGACAGCACCGTTTCATAGCCCTTGATGGCCGCCGCATAATCGAGGTCGGCGCGCGCCGTGCCCGCCGACAGGAACAGCGTCGCGGCCTGCGACAGCGTTCGATCGACGAAATTCACCTTCAGCGCCTTGCGCGACACTTCGTCGATGCCGACCGCCTCGGCCAACTTCGCCTGTGCGGTGCCGAAGGCGCCCAGGGCCAGCTGCTCCTCGGCCTGACGGCGCAGATCCGTCATACGCGGATCGTCGGCAGCCAGCGTCTTCATCTCGGCACGCACCTTGACGAAGGCGTCCGCCGCCTCGCGCAGCCGGGCATTCAGGCTCTCCGCCGACAGATGGCTGGTGTCGGCGCTGATCAACGCCCCATAGAGCGGCGCCAGCGGCATGTCGGCGTCGCTGGCGATCCGCTCGACCTCGCCCCGCATCTCCGGCGTCACGTCGGCCATGGCCAGCAGCAGCCTTTCGCGCTCCGGCAATTGCTCCTTGGCGGCAGCGGCGAAAAACAGCTTCGGCAGGCCGCTCTCGACATAGGGTAGCTGCTTGCCGCGCGACACGTCGTAGACCTCCTGCTGCACCAGCGTCAGCACCGAGCGAATCTCAAGCCCGTCGGTGCCGAGATATTTGGTCAACGCCGTGGTGAAGGGTGAGTTCTGGCCGGTGCCATCGGCGGCCGTCTCGCCGGGTGCGGCCGAGAACGCGAACAGGATGTTTTCCGCCCGCCCGATGCGGCCAAGACCCGGTTTTACGCTGTCGGCGACATCCTTGGCCAGCGAGGTCGCGCCACGACTGGTGCCGCCATTCCTCGAGAACGGATCGCTGCGGCAGGCATCGAGCACGATCAGCCCGACTTTCGCGGTGGCGGCGACCGCGTCGCGCACCTCTTCCAGCGGCAGGCTGGTCTTGTCCAGCGCATCGAGCGAAGACGCGTCGGCATCGACCGGCAGCAGCCGGTTGTCGGCCGATATTTCGACGCCATGGCCTGAGAAATACACCAGCGCCACGTCGGCGCCCTTGGCGTCTTCGCGGAAATCGTCGAGCGCGCGGCGCATGCGCCTGAGGTCACGATTGGTTTCGAGCACCACCTCGAAACCAAGCTTCTTCAGCGCCGCCTCCATCGCCTCGCCGTCATGGATGGGGTTGGCAAGCGGCCGGACCAGCCGGTAGTCGTCATCGGCCATGACCAATGCCACGCGCCGCTCCGCCACCGCCGCGGCGGTGGTCGCAAGCATCAGCAGCAAGGCAAACAGCAAACGCAAGTCGAACCGCCCCCGGCTCAGTCATTTGCCGACCATTCCACCTCTTTATGGCGCGAGCAAGCCGCGCTGAGAGCGGCTCTCTCAGGCAGCGCGCATTGGTTTCAACGCCTCGCTCCAGCGCAACAGTTCGTCCAGCATGGTCTTGGTTCCGCCCCGCACCTGCTCGCTGGCATCGAAGGCGCCATTCTCGTCGAGCAGTTTCTGGTACAGCGGCAGCGCGACACCTTCCGGGATCGGCATGATCCCGACCGCGGTCAGCAGCGGTTTCAGCGCCTGCGCCGCGCGCAGGCCGCCGGAAACACCGCCATAGCTGAGGATGGCGGCTGGCTTGTATCTCCATTCGCGGGCGAGATAGTCGACCGCGTTGACGATCGCGGGCGCCACGAAATAATTGTATTCCGGCGCCACGAAGACTAAGGCGTCTGCAGCGTCGATCGCCTTCGACCAGACCTTGGTGTGGTCGTTTTGATAATTGCCGAGCCTTGGATGATAGGGTTCGTCCAGCACCGGCAGACCGAACGCGGCGATGTCGGTCAGCACCGGCTCGAATTTTCCGTGCTCGCGCGCGAACGTCTCCAGCCACTCGGCGAAAACCGAGCCGGCGCGGCCGGGCCGCGTGCTGCCGATGATGATGTTCAACTGGTGCTTCAAGGCAGGCTCCTTTGTCAGGCGGTATCCGTTGGTGACCGTCACTACGGCAGAGCGTTCCAGCGGACAAGGTCGGAGCCCTGACGGAACGGTCACGATCGGATGAACAGACCGTCTGCCTGCGTTCCTGAAGTCATGGTCCGCTCTGCCGTTTGGCCACATGGACGCCCGGTGTGCCAGCCACTACATTGATGGGAACAGCGGAGCACTCCATGGATACTCAGCCCGCCCCCTTCGTTCCTCCCGCCCCGAAGCCGCGCACGTCGCCGCCTTCGACGCTGGAGATGATCCGCATCGTCTATCGCAACCCGCTCGAACTCTGGGGCGAGCCGACCTACAACGAACCCTGGATTTCGGCCAAGGGCGCCGGCGGGCCGCTGGTCATCGCTAATGATCCCGCCCTGATCCGCCATGTGCTGGTCGACAACGCCAAAAACTACAAGATGGCGACGGTGCGCCAGAAGATCCTGAGGCCGATCCTGCGCGATGGCCTGCTGACCGCCGAGGGCGAGGTGTGGAAGCGGTCGCGCAAGGCGATGGCGCCGGTGTTCACACCGCGCCACATTTTCGGCTTTGCCCAGCCGATGCTGAAACGCACGCTGGAGTTCGTCACCCGTTACGAGGCAGGCGGCGCGTCCGATATCGCCCATGACATGACGCTGCTCACCTACGACATCCTAGCCGAGACGCTGTTTTCCGGCGAGATCGCAGGCGAGCCGGGCAGTTTCGAAAACGAGATCGACCGCCTGTTCGAGACCATGGGCCGCGTCGACCCGCTCGACCTGTTGCGTGCGCCCGACTGGCTGCCACGGCTGACCCGCATCCGCGGCCGCAAGACGATGGCCTATTTCCGCAAGATCGTGACCGACACGGTCAAGATGCGCGAAGAGAAGTTCAGGCGCGACCCCGATGCCGTGCCCCAGGATTTCCTGACGCTGCTGCTCAAGGCCGAAGGCCCCGACGGACTGACACGCCCGGAAGTCGAGGACAACATCATCACCTTCATCGGTGCCGGCCACGAGACCACGGCGCGCGCGCTCGGATGGACGCTTTATTGCCTGGCCGAATCGCCCTGGGAGCGCGACCGCGTCGAACAGGAGATCGACCAGGTGCTGGCGCGCGAGCCCGATCCGACGAAGTGGCTCGACGCCATGCCGCTGACACGCGCCGCCTTCGACGAGGCGCTTCGGCTCTACCCGCCGGCGCCATCGATCAACCGCGAGCCGATCGTGCCGGAAATGTGGAGGGACCTTTATATTCCCAAGCACGCCGCCGTGCTGGTGATGCCGTGGGTCGTCCACCGCCACAGGAAGTTGTGGGACCGGCCCGACGCTTTCCTGCCCGAACGCTTCCACCCGGGAAACCGTGAAAAGATCGACCGCTTCCAGTATCTGCCCTTCGGCGCGGGACCGCGCGTCTGCATAGGCGCCAGTTTCGCCATGCAGGAGGCGATCATCGCGCTCGCCATCCTTTTGTCACGCTTCCGCTTCGACGCGACCGCTGAAACAAAACCTTGGCCGGTGCAGAAATTAACCACGCAGCCGCAAGGCGGGCTGCCGATGCGGATCACGCCTCGTCATCGTTGAGGGCTGACGCTTCTGGAGATTATACCGCGGGCTTGCGCTGCTGGAACTGGCCGGCGGCGCGGAAGCGCCAGAGATAGCTGGGCAGGATCGTCGCGATCGATTGCGGCTGGATGCCGAGCCCCGCCAGTGTCCGGTTGGCCTTGGCGGCTTCGTCCGAAACGATGTTGTGCTCGCGCAGCTGTGTCACCTGGTCCTTGGTCAGCATCGGATTGGGCAGCAGGCCGAGGATCGAGGCCTGGATGTTGGCCACCCACCACGGCACCGGCACCAGCAGGCGCTTGCGCTCGATCACGGTGAGCATTTCCTGCATGCACTCCTTGAAAGTGAGCACGTTGGGGCCGCCAAGCTCATAGACCCGGCCGCCATCGATCTTGCCGTCGACCGAGCGCGCAACAGCTTCAGCAACATCGCCGACATAGACCGGCTGGAATTTGGTCTGGCCGCCGCCGATCAGCGGCAGCACCGGCGAATAACGCGCCATGTTGGCGAAGCGGTTGAAGAAGCTGTCTTCGGGCCCGAAATTGATCGACGGCCGGAGGATCACGGCGTCCGCGATCGTCTCCAGCACGGCCTTCTCGCCTAACGCCTTGGTGCGCGCATAATCCGATTTGGAGTCCAGATCGGCGCCGAGCGCCGAAATATGGGTGAAGCCGGCGCCTACGGCGCGCGCGGCCTCGGCGATAGCGCGAGCACCGAATTCGTGCACGGCGGAGAATTTCTGACGGCCGCTCTCATGCAGGACGGCGACGAGATTGACGACGTGGTCGGCGCCTTGCACGGCGCGGTCGACAGACCAGCGTACGCGCACATTGGCCTGCACCGGCTGGATCTGACCGACATTGCCGAGTGGCTGCAAATGGCCGGCAAGATCGGGCCGCCGGCAGGCGACCCGGATACGATAGCCGCGCTTGGCCAGCGCCCGCACGACATGACGGCCGACAAAGCCTGACCCGCCAAAGACGACGACGAGCTTTGGGGTCTGCAGGATTTCGGTCATGGCGGGCTCCGGCGCGCGTTCCAGATGGCTTGGCTGAGCCGTTTCATAGTCCGTTTTGCGCTAAAGGCAAAGGGTGACGCGTCGTCGCGTCATCCTTGTTTCTTGGGCAATTCCAGAAAAAGTGTGAAGCGGTTTTTGGCGAAAGCGCATGGCACTTTCATCATGTTTTGGCGCCGCGAACGACAGACGCAGAAAACCCCGCCGAAGCGGGGTTTTCCGGGTGACGTTCGCGCCGAAAGCAGGGTCCAACGAGGCGGCCTGACCTGAGACGGTATCAGCGTGGCGTGAAGCAAGTACGCCCGCCCCAGCCCTGAACGCATCCGACAGAAGACACCGACCGGGCAAACCCGACCCGGACAGCCATTGGTCGTCGCGAGGCGCGGGAAGGTTCACCGACGCGCGGGAAATTTCGTCAGTTTCTTCAGACCGAATAGCGCTCAGCGAATTCGGAGATGCGCTGGATCACCGCCTTGGGCGCGGTGATGCCGCGCGCCTGCGCCTTCTCGACCGCTTCGGCCCGGGCGCGGCCGGGCACATGCACGCCATAGCGTCGGCGCAGCCGGTCGAGTTGGTCCTTCATGCGCTGCTCGAAATCCGGATCGAGTAGCTTCGGCTCGACCGCGAGCACGAACAGGCCGGTTCCCGGACTGTCGGGACCGCCGCTGAACCACGGTGCGTCGAGCGACCAGTTGGCGCCCGACAGGCCCGCCGCCAGCACTTCGACCATCAGCGCGATGTTGGCGCCACGCTGGCCGCCAAAGGCAAGCATGGCGCCCTTCATGGCGGCGGCCGGGTCGGTCGTCGAATTGCCGCTGGCGTCCAGCGCCCAGCCTTCGGGAATCTTCTTGCCGTCTTCCGCCGCCTTGCGGATGTTGACGAAGGCGGTGGCGCTCGACGACTGGTCGATGACCAGCGGCGCGCCGTCGGCGGCGGGCGCGGCGAACGACATCGGATTGGTGCAATAGACCGGCTTGACCGACCCCGAGCCGGCCAGGACGGCCGGGCCGTTGGTGGCGGCGAACGACACCAGCCCCTGCGCCGCCAGCCGGCCGGTGAAGTAGCCGAGCGCCCCGCACGTATAGGCGTTTTTCTGCGAGAAGATGGCGACGCCGAACAGTCTTGCCGCCTTGGCGAGGTCGTCGATGGTGCGGTCGAATCCGGTATGCGCCAGCCCGCGGCGTGCGTCCGAGAGATAGATGGCCAGCGCCGGCCGCGTGATCACCGGATCGGCATTGCCGTCGATGCGCCCGGCCTCGAACGCCTCGAGGTAATCGATGAAATGCGACAGCCCGACGGTGGCAAGTCCTTCCGCCTCGGCCGCGACGATCGAGGCGGTGAGCGATTGCGCCGCTTCCTCATTGGCGCCGGCGCCAAGTGCCGCCATCCGGCACAGTCCTTTTGCCTGGTCGAGACTGAGTTGCATCAGGGCTGCTCCTGAGTGAGTAGGAAATAGGGAGTAGTCAGTAGGATAAAACCGGCAAGCAGCCCACTATTTCCTATTCACTACTCGCTTACCCGATCTTGACCGGAATCCGCGCCTCGATCCGGCTGAACGCGAAGACCAGAATGCCGGTGATCGCCATATAGATCAACGCCAGGAGCAGCAAGGGCTCGTAGGTGAGGTAGGTGTCCTGCCGCACCTTGGACGAGACGGCGAAGATGTCGATCACGCTGATGGTCGCCACCAGCGGCGTCGATTTCAGCTGCAGCACGGTCTCGCCAGTCAGCGTCGGCAGCGCCCGATAGAACGCTTGAGGCAGCCAGATGCGGCGGAAGATCTTCCAGCGGCTCATGCCGAAGGCGCGGGCGGCTTCCAGCTGCCCCTTGGGCACGCCGGCAAAGGCGCCGCGCATCACTTCGCCTTCATAGCCGGCAAAGGACAAGGTCAGCGCCAGCACGCCGTACGGCCAGGCCTGCCTGAGATAAGGCCACATCCAGGATTCGCGGATCCATGGATATTGCGGGAACAGCGAGCCCAGCCCGTAATAGAGCAGCCATAGCTGCAGAAGCAGCGGCGTGCCGCGAATGATGGTGCAGAACACTTTCGCCGGTGCCGCGACCCAGATCGAACCAGCCGCCTGCGCCAGCCCGACGGGCAGGGCGATCATGACGCCGAGCGTACAGGTGACGGCCAGGATCCACAGGGCACGCCAGATGCCCATCAGGCCCATTTCCCAATATTGCGGCAGCCAGTCCCAGCGCATGAAATAGGCGGCCGAGGCCACGAGCCCCAACGCGATGAGGATCAGCACGATGCGATGTGGCTGCAGCCAGAGCGAAGCGCGCGCCGCCGTGTCGATGACGGCTGTTTCGCTGGTCATCAGCGTGCCTCCTTGATGGAAGGCATGCCGCGCCGCGCCCATTTCTCGGCGCGGCCAAGCAGGAAGTTCGAAACCAGCGTCACGCAGAGATACAGCACGCCGGCGGCGAGGAAGAAAACCAGATAGGCCTTGGTGACGCCCGCCGCCTGTCGTGTCGCCAGCGTCAGTTCGAAGAAGCCGACGACGGCCAGCAGCGCGGTGTCCTTTGTGGCGATCAGCCACAGATTTGCGAGGCCCGGAATGGCGAAAGGCAGCATCGCCGGCAGTGTGATGCGCCGCAATAGAAGGCCGGGAGACATGCCGAAGGCGCGAGCGGCTTCGATCTGGCCCTGCGGAATGGCGAGGATCGCGCCGCGGATGACTTCCGTCGAATAGGCGCCCTGGACGAAGCCGAGCACGGCAATGCCGGCCACCAGCCCGCTTATATCGACACGCTGGTAACCCATCGCGGCCAGCACCTGGTTTATCAGGTCGGTACCGGCATAATAGAGCAGCAGTATCAGCACCAGTTCCGGCACGGCGCGCACCACCGTGGTGTAGACCGCGAACAGGTCGCGCACCACGGGCCCGCCGTAGAGCTTGCCATAGGCACCCCAGGTTCCAATCAGCAGGCCGACGATCGTGGCGCCGACTGCGATCTCGAGCGAATGCAAGAGCCCGAGCAAAAGGGTCCCACCCCAGCCGACGGGCGCCGGCGAGAGGAGTTCGACGATGCCGGCCGCGGAGGCCGGAAGAAAGGATTCGATCAGCGTCGCCCCCGGATTGCTGGCTCGATCCGCCGGCACCAGCGGCCGGCGGCAAGCATGCGTGGACTGGCTAGCTGGAGGATGGGGACGTCAGCGCCCTGTCCTCCAGCCCATGCGAGGGTCGTCAGTTCGACTGCGTGGCGCCGCCGTAAATGTCGAAATCGAAGTATTTCTTCGAGATCTCGTCATATTTGCCGTTGGCGCGGATCGCCTTGATGCCGGCGTTGATCTTCTCTTTCAGATCGGTGTCTTCCTTGCGCACGCCGGCGCCGACGCCCGGTCCGAGCACTTCGTCGTCAGGGGCCACCATGCCCTTGAGGTCGCAGCAGGCCTTGCCCTGGTCTGTCTTGAGGAACTCCTTGAGCGCGATGGAATCGGCCTGCACCGCGTCGAGGCGGCCGGCGGCAAGGTCGTTGTTGGCTTCGTCCTGCGTCTGGTATTCCTTGTTCTCGGATGCCGTGGGGCCGAAATGCTTCTTGGCGTAGACGGCATGCACCGTCGACACCTGGACGCCGAGGACCTTGCCCTTGAGATCGTCAGGCGTGGCGCCGAACTTCTGGTCCTTCGGGCCAATGATCGCGGTCGGCGTGTTGTAGTACTTGTCCGAGAAGTCGATGGTCTTCTTGCGTTCGTCGGTGATCGACATCGACGAGACGATGAGGTCGATCTTCTTGGTGGTCAGCGCCGGGATGATGCCGTCCCAGGCGACAGGGGTGATGACGCAATCGAGCTTTTCCTCGGCGCAAACGGCGTCGATGAAGTCGATCTCCCAGCCGACCCATTTGCCCGAAGCGTCGGGCGAGGTGAAGGGCGCGTAGGGTTCGGCGGCGACGCCGATCTTGACCGGATCGGCTTTGGCCACGCCCATGGCGGCGACGCCGAGCAGCAGCGCCGTGGCGAATGTCTTCAGAACAGTCTTCATTTTCAGAACTCCCAGTTTGTTGTTGGTTCCCGGTTTTCTTCCGTCCCGGCCGTTCCCTAGCCGATGTTGCGGATGAACTGCTTGAGCCTTTCGGATTTGGGCGCGCCGAAGATCTGCTCCGGTGGTCCCTCCTCCTCGACCAGCCCGTTGTAGAGGTAGACGACGTGGGTCGCGACCTCGCGGGCGAATTTCATTTCGTGGGTGACCAGCACCATGGTGCGGCCTTCGCGCGCCAGATCGCCGATCACCTTCAACACTTCGCCGACCAGTTCAGGATCGAGGGCCGAGGTCGGTTCGTCGAACAGCATGACACGCGGATTGATGGCCAAGGCGCGAGCGATCGCGGCGCGCTGCTGCTGGCCACCGGAGAGATAGGCCGGGTAGACATCGCGCTTCTCGGCGAGCCCGACACGCGCCAGCAGCTTTTCGGCCTGGGCGACAGCCTCGTCGCGCTTGATGCCCAGTACATGCACGGGCACCTCTATGACGTTTTCGATCAGCGTCATGTGGCTCCACAGGTTGAAATTCTGGAACACCATGCCGAGCTTGGAGCGGATGCGTTCGATCTGCCTGCGGTCGGCCGGAATGGTGTGGCCATGGCTGTCCGCCTTGAGCTTGATCTCCTCGCCATTGACACGGATGATGCCGCTGGTCGGATTTTCCAGGCAGTTGATGCAGCGCAGCAGCGTCGATTTACCCGAGCCCGAGCCGCCGATGATGGCGATGACCTCGCCGTCGCGCGCCGACAGCGATACGCCCTTCAGCACATGCAGTTGACCGAATTTCTTGTGCAGGTTCTCGACATGGATGGCTTCTGCGGCGCAGTCCTGCGCCTCGCCGGATGAGATCTTGGCAGCTGCCAGAGCGCTCACCAAATGACCTCCATATGGCCGCCGGCGGTTCGTCGAACGTCTACCCGGCTAATCAACATACGCTGTACTGCCCTGCTCCAGATTTCAAGCATGGACTCAACAGAGCGAGCCCGTCAATCCCGCTCATTACGGCACTTGCGGCCTTGTTGTGCAAGTGTATAAATAACGTCTCATGAAATTTTCTCGATTTTTTTCAGCCTAAAAAGGGCATCGATGAGCGCTTTCGGATCACAGTCCATGGCGGCGCCGCTGCGGCGCGTGCTGATGCGGTCGGCGGCCAACGCCATGCGCGACGCCGACAGGGCCGCCTGGCACTATGGCCCGGGATTCAACCCGGCGAAAGCAGCCTCGCAGCACGCGGTCCTTGCTGAGCTGGTGGCCGCTTCAGGCGCCGAGATCGAATGGATCGAGGACAAGGCCGACGGACTTTCGGATTCGGTGTTCACGCACGACCCCTCGCTGATGACCGACCGCGGCGCGCTGATCCTGTCCATGGGTAAGCCGTTGCGGGCCGGCGAGCCTTCGCTGCATGAGGAAACCTACAGAAGACTGGGCATTCCGATCCTCGGCCGCGTCGAGGCTCCTGGCCAGGTCGAAGGTGGTGACTGTGTATGGGTCGATGCCCGCACGCTGGCGATCGGGCGCGGTGTCCGCTCCAACCAGGAAGGCATCCAGCAGGTTTCCAATCTGCTGACGCCGCTGGGCATTTCCGTCTACGGCTTCGATCTGCCGCTGTGGCAGGGCGAAGAGGCGTGCCTGCATCTGATGTCGGTGATCAGCCCGCTGGCCGACGACCTGGCGCTGGTCTATTCGCCGCTTTTACCGGCCCCGTTCTATCAGGCGCTGAAGGCGCGCGGCATCCGGCTGGTCGAAGGCGATGCCGAAGAGTTCGCCGCGTCCAATGGCCTCAGCCTGAACGTACTGCCGACCAGCCCGCTCAACGTCATTGCCGTCGCGGGCTTTCCCAGAACCAAGGCCGCGATGGAAGCCGCCGGCTGCACGGTTGAAATCTTCGAGGCGGATGCGCTCTGCATCGCCTGCGAAGGCGGGCCGACATGCCTGACGCGACCGATCCTGCGCCAATGAATGCGCGCCGTAAGTTCCGTCGCGAGGGCGAGGGGCGGCGGCGGCAGGATCTGATCGAAGCGACTCTGGACAGCGTGGCGGAACATGGCCTGCAAGGCGCCAGCCTGCGCACCATCGCATTGCGTGCCGGCGTCACCGCCGGGCTGATCGGGCACTATTTCCCGGGCAAGGAAGAATTGCTGCAGGAAGCCTATACGGCGCTGGTCAGCCGCATGACCGAGCAGGCGAAGGCGGCGTTGGTCATGGACGGCGCCTCGCCGCGCCAGCGCCTTGCGGCCTTCGTCACCGCCAATCTCAATGCGCCGATCATCGACGCGCGGGTGTTTTCGCTCTGGGCAACCTTCATCGGCCGCGCCAGTGCGGATCCTGCCCTGGCCCGTGCCCACCGCGAAGGCTACCTTGGCTTTCGCAACGAGGTGGAAGCGGTTGTGGCTGAAGTGCTCGCCGCCGAACAGCACAAGCCGGACGCAAGCGAGCTGCGCCACCATGCCATCGCGATCAATGCGATAATCGACGGGCTCTGGATAGAAGGCTGCCTGGCCGGCGAGATGTTCTCGCCCGGCGAATTGGCGGCGATTGGCGTCAAGGCTGTCGAGGCCGAGCTCGGCCTCGCGCCGCTAGAGCAATTCCAGGAAAAGTGAGAAGCGGTTTTCCCGGGAAAACCGCGTACGCTTTCCCTTCGCAATTGCGTAGGAAACAAAGAGACAGAGCGGAACCAATAATCCGCTCTAACCGGGAGAAAACCAATGACCACCATCGGCGAAGCATTGATTTCGCTACTCGAGGCCCATGGCGTCGACACCGTCTTCGGCATCCCCGGCGTCCACACGGTCGAGCTCTATCGGGGCCTGGCGAGGTCGAAGATCCGCCATGTCACGCCGCGCCACGAACAGGGCGCCGGCTTCATGGCCGACGGCTATGCCCGCGCCAGCGGCAGGCCGGGCGTCGCCTTCGTCATCACCGGGCCGGGTCTGACCAACACCATCACCGCCATGGGCCAGGCGCGCGCCGATTCGGTGCCGATGCTGGTGATTTCTGGCGTCAACGCCACCGATACGCTCGGCAAGGGGCTCGGCTTTCTGCATGAATTGCCTGACCAGCGCGGCATGATGGAGAAGGTGGCGCTGATGTCGGTACGCGTCACCGGGGCCAGCGAGTTGCCCGGTGCGCTGGCGCGGGCCTTCGCCCTGTTTTCCTCCTCGCGGCCCGGTCCTGTGCATATCGAGATCCCGACCGACGTCATGGTCAAGCCGGCGGACGGCATCGCCGCCCTGCTCAGCAATGCGGCGCCTCCGGCACCCAATGGTGCGGCAATTGTGAACGCGGCCAAGCTCATCGCCGCCGCGCGCCGTCCGCTGATCCTTGCCGGCGGCGGTGCCAAGAAGGCGGAAGCCCCGCTGCGGCGCCTCGCCGAAAGGCTGGGCGCTCCCGTCGTCGAGACGACCAATGCGCGCGGGTTGCTGCACCGCCATCCGCTCTGCGTACCGGCAAGTCCGAGTCTGAAGGCGGTTCGCGCGCTGATGGCCGATGCCGATCTGGTGATCGCCGCCGGCACCGAATTCGGCGCGACCGACTATGACGGCTATGGCGACGGCGGCTTTGTGCTGCCTTCAAACCTGATCCGTATCGACATCGGTGCCGACCAGCTTGCGCGGCGCCCGGTGACGGTCGCCATCCAGGCTGACTGCGCCGAGGCGATCGAGGCCCTGCTTACGGCGATCGATCCGGCCCACAGAGCCGGTGAAGATGGTCATGGCCGCGCCGCGACGGGGCGAAAGGCCGCCTTTGCCGAGTTGAGCCCGGCCTATGCGGCGCAGGTGCACGCCGTGGAAATGATCCGCGATGCCTTGCCCGGGGCCATCATCGTCGGCGACTCGACGCAGCCGATTTACGCCGCCAATCTCTATTACGACCACGACCGGCCTGGCGGCTGGTTCAATGCCGCGACCGGCTTCGGCGCGCTGGGCTATGGCCCTCCGGCGGCGATCGGCGCGGCACTCGCCATGCCCGATGCACCGGTGGTCTGCCTGACCGGCGACGGCGGCTTCCAGTTCACCTTGCCGGAGATAGCCGTAGCGCTGGATTCCGAAGCGCCTGTCATCTTCGTCGTCTGGAACAACAGGGGCTATCGCGAGATCGAGACCTCGATGCTCGATGTCGGCGTTGAACCTGTCGGCGTGTCGCCGGCGCCGCCCAATTTCTGCAAGCTGGCCGAAGCCTATGGTATTGGCGCCGAAAGGCTGGCCGACATCGGCGCCTTGCCTCAGGCGCTGAAGCACGCCCGGGCAACGGGACTGCCGCGCGTGATCGAAATCACGGTCGTTTGAACCATCCAGGCTGGCCTTGGTCCCCCCGTCCGGAGGCGGATCATTCGCCGACGTAGTCCTGAAAGGCGTGCGCCGCTTCCGGGTGGCTTCGCTATTCGACGATGTCCTGACGCATGCAAAGACGTGACGGCTGCCATGTCGAGATATCGGTTGAGTGATCGGCTGAAAGGCGCGACGCTTCGCGTCGGCGCGGCAAACCAACGACAAAAGTCATAAAAATGACAGGAGCGGTCCAGGATGATGGAAACACTTGAAGGCAGGCATATCGTTGTGACCGGTGGAACCGGCGCGCTCGGTGGGGCGGTGGTCGGCAGACTGCTGGAGCAGGGCGCGATCTGCCATGTGCCGAACGCGCACGCCGCCGCGCCTTCACATTTCCCCTTCACCGCGCATGACAATGTGAAGCTGGCGCACAATGTCGACCTGTCGGACTCCGCCAAGGTCGAAGCCTTCTATTCCCAGGTCCCTGCCTTGTGGGGATCGATCCATCTGGCGGGCGGCTTTGCCAAGGCACCGGTGGAAAAGATCGAATCGGCATCCTTTGCCGAGATGATGGACACCAACGCCCGCACCACCTTCCTGTGCAGCCGCGCGGCTATCCGCTCGATGCTGGCGTCGGGCTCTGCCGGCCGCATCGTCAATGTCACCGCGCGCGCCGGGCTCGACCCCAGGCGCGGCGCCGGGATGGTCGCCTACACGGCCAGCAAGGCCGCGGTGGCCGCCATGACGGTGGCAATGGCGGAAGAGCTCAAGGCCAATGGCATCCTGGTCAATGCCGTCGCCCCCTCAACGCTCGACACGCCGGCAAACCGCGCCGACATGCCGGATGCCGATTTCACCAAATGGGTCAGCCTCGAAGCGGCGGCTGAAGCAATCGCCTATCTCGCCTCGCCCACCAACCAGGCGATGAGCGGAACGCTGGTGCCGCTTTACGGACGCGCTTAATGCATGTCGCAGCAGGTCGGGCGAATCCTAGTCGCCGCGACATGCTGTAACCGGCCTCCGACAGCATTCGTCAAAGAAAAACCCCGCCGGAGCGATCCGGCGGGGTTTTGTTTTCAAGGCTGCGAGAAGAGCTTAGCTGCCCTGCTTCTTCAGCGCGGCACCCAGGATATCGCCCAGCGAAGCGCCGGAGTCGGTCGAGCCGTACTGGGCGACCGCTTCCTTCTCTTCGGCGATTTCCAGCGCCTTGATCGAGACCTGCAGCTTGCGGGTCTTCTTATCGAACGCGATGACGCGGGCGTCGACCTTCTGGCCGACGGTGAAGCGCTCGGGGCGCTGCTCGTCGCGATCGCGGCTGAGGTCGGAGCGCTTGATGAAGGTCTCGATGCCACTGTCGACCAGCCGCACTTCCAGACCGCCATCCTTGACGCCGATGACTTCGCAGGTGACGACCGCGTTCTTGCGCAGTTCTCCGCTCGTCGCTGCTTCGCCGACCGTGTCCTTGGCCAGCTGCTTGATGCCGAGCGAGATGCGCTCCTTGTCGATGTCGACGTCGAGCACCTGCGCCTTGACCATGTCGCCGCGATTGTACTCCTCGATGACCTGCTCGCCCGGACGGGTCCAGTCGAGATCGGAGAGGTGCACCATGCCGTCCACGTCGCCTTCGAGGCCGATGAACAGGCCGAACTCGGTCTTGTTCTTGACCTCGCCCTCGACCTGGCTGCCGACCGGATGGCTCGAGGCGAAAGCCTGCCACGGATTCTCCAGCGTCTGCTTGAGGCCGAGCGAGATGCGGCGCTTGGCCGGATCGACCTCGAGCACCACCACATCGACTTCCTGCGTCGTCGACAGGATCTTGCCGGGGTGCACGTTCTTCTTCGTCCACGACATTTCCGAAACGTGGATGAGACCCTCGATGCCCGGCTCCAGCTCGACGAACGCGCCGTAGTCGGTGATGTTGGTGACGGTGCCCTTGATCTTCTTGCCGATCGGGAACTTGGTGCCGATCTCGGACCACGGGTCGCTCTCGAGCTGCTTCATGCCGAGCGAGATACGGTGGGTTTCCTGGTTGATGCGGATGATCTGCACCTTGACCGTCTGACCGATGTTGAGGATTTCGGTCGGATGGTTGACGCGGCGCCAGGCCATGTCGGTGACGTGCAGCAGTCCATCGATGCCGCCGAGGTCGACGAACGCACCGTAGTCGGTGATGTTCTTGACGACACCCTCGACAACCTGGCCTTCTTCGAGGTTCTGCACGATCTCCGAACGCTGTTCGGCGCGGCTCTCCTCGAGCACGGTACGGCGCGACACCACGATGTTGCCGCGGCGGCGATCCATCTTGAGGATCTCGAAAGGCTGCGGGTTGTGCATCAGCGGGGAAACATCGCGGATCGGGCGGATATCGACCTGGCTGCGCGGCAGGAAGGCCACGGCGCCGTCGAGGTCGACGGTGAAGCCGCCCTTGACCTGGTTGAAGATGACGCCTTCGACGCGCTCACCCTTGGTGAACTTCTCTTCGAGACGGACCCAGCTCTCTTCGCGGCGGGCCTTCTCACGCGAAAGCATCGCTTCGCCAAGCGCGTTCTCGATGCGCTCGACATAAACTTCGACGGTGTCACCGACCTTGAGAGTGGTGTCCTTGCCCTTGACGCCGAATTCCTTCAGCGGCACGCGGCCTTCGACCTTGAGGCCGACGTCGATGATGGCCATGTCCTTTTCGATCGCGGTGATCGTGCCCTTGACGACCTGACCTTCGCCGGAGTGGCCGGCGGTGAATGATTCTTCGAGCAGGCTCGCGAAATCATCGCGAGTGGGATTTGCAGCTGACATTGTTTCTCCTGGAGTGCCCCGCATCTCAAGCGGGACGGGCGCCGTGGGTTAGCGTTGCGTTGGCCTGCCGGCGTTCCGGGCTAAAAGCCCTGGGCCGCTTTTTGGGCGGCAATTCCGGCGCATGAAGAATGCTGGCAGGCTGGTTCGTGCCCGATATGGGTATTTTCTTCGCCTCCGGCAATCGGAAGCAGCATGAAAACCCGGATCAGGCCTTGTTTCTCTTGGCCAGCACGTCGTCGATGACAGACATGGCCGCGAGAAACGCGGCTTCTATAGCCATTTCGCTGGTATCAAGCAAGTGCGCGTCGGGGGCCGGCTTCAAGGGCGAGTCGGCCCGGCCCATGTCGCGCTCGTCGCGGCGTTGGATATCAGCAAGGATTTCGGCGAAATTGGCCGTGCCGCCGATGCTTTCGATCTCGGCCAGCCGCCGTTGTGCCCGCACTTCGGCGCTGGCCGTCACGTAGAGCTTTATGTCGGCGTCGGGGCATACGACGGTGCCGATGTCGCGGCCGTCAAGCACCGCACCCGGCGGCGTCCTGGCGAAGTCGCGCTGCTTTTCGACCAGGATGCGGCGCACGGTCGGGAAAACCGCGATCTTCGAAGCCGCTTCGCCAACCGCATGCGCCGACAGCACCGCCCGGTCGAGTTTTGCCAGGTCGACCTGGCGGGCAGCGGTCTCGGCCGCCGAGACATTGTCGAGCGGCAGTGCGTGTTGAAGTAGCGCATAGGCGACGGCGCGGTAGGTCAGTCCGGTGTCGAGCAGGTTCAGCCGGTAGTGGTCGGCCAGCCGCCGCGCCAGTGTGCCCTTGCCGGCGCCTGCGGGGCCGTCAATGGCGATGGTGAATGGTGTGCTCATCGGGGGGCCGCCAAGTGCAATGATCCAGACAGGCGTAGCGATCTGTCGCGCCCCCCTCTGTCCTGCCGGATATCTCCCCCACAACAAGGGGGGAGATTGGCAGTTTCGGCGCTGGCGCCTTTTCTTTGTCCCTCCGACATCCCTATTTGGCCGCTACCTTGGAGGTTTGCCATTAACGGTCACTCAATCTTCGCGCCAAGTCCCTTCATCAACCCCATGAACTCCGGAAAGCTCGTCGCGATCATCGCCTGGTCGTCGATCGTCACCGGCTTCTCCGTCGCCAGTCCCATCACCAGAAAGCTCATGGCGATGCGGTGGTCGAGATGGGTCTCAACGGTCGTGTCCCGCCCGTTGGGATGACCGCCCAGACCCTTGCCGTCCGGCCTGCCGCGCACAGCAAGCGAAGCTTCGCTCTCGGTGCAGTCGACACCGTTGAGTTTCAACCCGGTGGCCACGGCCGAGAGCCGGTCGGACTCCTTCACCCGCAGTTCTTCCAGCCCCTGCATCAGCGTCTCGCCCTCGGCGAAGCTGGCGGCAACGGCCAGCACCGGATACTCGTCGATCATCGACGGCGCCCGCTCGGGAGGCACGGTGACGCCTTTCAGTTCGGAGTAGCGCACGCGCAGGTCGGCGACGTCCTCGCCGCCGGCATTGCGCGGGTTCAAGATGTCGATCTGGCCGCCCATCTCCTGCAGCGTGAGAAGCAGGCCGGTGCGGGTGGGGTTCATCAGCACATTTTCAATCGTGATGTCCGAGCCCGGCACGATCAGCGCAGCCACCAGCGGGAAACCCGCCGATGAAGGGTCGCCCGGCACCGCGATGGTCTGGCCGGTCAGCTTGCCCTGGCCTTCGATGAAGATGTGGCGCACGCCGCGCTCGTCGGTCTCGACCGACAGGTTGGCGCCAAAGCCTTTCAGCATCTTTTCGGTATGGTCGCGCGTCATCACAGGTTCGATCACCGTGGTGATGCCTGGCGTGTTCAGCCCGGCCAGCAGCACCGCCGACTTCACCTGCGCCGAGGCCATCGGCACGCGGTAGGTGATCGGTGCCGCGTGTTTTGGGCCATGCAGCGTGATCGGCATGCGGTCGCCGGGCGTGGCTTTGAGCACCTGCACGCCCATCTGGCGCAAGGGTTCAAGCACGCGCCCCATCGGCCGGCCGGATAGCGAAGCATCGCCGATGAAGGTCGTCTCCATGTCGTAGGTGCCGACTAAGCCCATGGTCAGCCGCGAGCCGGTGCCGGCATTGCCGAAGTCGAGCGGTCCTTCCGGCTGCAGCAGCGCCCCGTTGCCGGTACCGCGGATCACCCATTCGGCGCCGTGCTTCTCTATATGCGCGCCCATCGCCTTCATGGCCGCCCCCGTGCGCATCACGTCCTCGCCTTCGAGCAGGCCGGTGATGCGGGTTTCGCCGGAGGCGAGCCCTCCGAACATGAAGGAGCGGTGCGAGATCGATTTGTCGCCCGGCACGCGGGCCGTGCCGGAAAGGGCTGGTGACTTGCGGGCGATGGCCGGCTTGGCAGCGGCGGCGTGAGACATGGAATTTCCCTGGACGGATGCCGGCTGACCGGCGCTTTTCATTTGTTGCGGCGGTCTCGTATCACGGCGAGGCGAAATGGTCATCCCCGTGGTCCTCACTTGGCGCGAGGCCTTTCAATGCTTGGTTTTGTGACGCCGGCTTTTCGCTTTGACAGCGCTGCAAACTGTGGTTAAGGGGACCACTCTTTTATTGACGAGGCTTGGCCGTGGTAAAAACCGAACTTGGCACAAAACGTATCGACCCTGAAACGGGCCGGAAATTCTACGACCTGAACAAGGACCCGATCGTCTCGCCCTATACCGGCAAGAGCTATCCACGTTCCTATTTCGATGAAGGCAAGATCGCCGCCGTCGAGGAGGAGGAGGAGGAAGTGGCCGAGAAGGAAGTGGACGCCGAGGACGAAGAGGGCGTCGAGGTCGTCTCGCTCGAAGAGGCGGAAGACGATACCAAGAGCGACGATCTTCCCGATCTCGGCGACGACGAGGATGACGTCGACCTCGGCGACGACGAGGATGACACCTTCCTCGCCGACGAAGAGGAAGAAGAAGACGACGTTTCCGACATGATCGGCGTCGGCGACGACGATGACGAGGTCTGATAAGGTCTCGAACGCGAGCCTTTGCCGGCTTTCACCGCCTGTGAAGAAAAAGCCGCCGATGAAGGCTTGATATCTGGGAAAGGCGGGGTTAGAAGCCGCCTGCACTAACGGCGCGGTTTTCCAACCCGCGCCGATCTCTCGCCGGAAACGGCGCCGGCTGACTGCCGGGAGTGGGGCCATAGCTCAGTTGGGAGAGCGCTTGAATGGCATTCAAGAGGTCGTCGGTTCGATCCCGATTGGCTCCACCAAACAGTCTATTTAGGACAACCCTTTGAAGTGTACTGATCTGGCGTGACGTCTCCAGCTTCGCGGCGACGTCTGACTTGGGCTGCGCATCCGGATGCCCCTCATTCAACAAATCAGGGGCGACCGAGCTCGAACGGTCACGGAACGTCGGCGTCGAATTCGATGGCAAATCCCGCATCTATCGCGCTTCGCGCTACGTGGTCGCCAAGTTCCCAATCCGTGAGCTCGCAAAGCGGAAACATGTTTCTTACGGCGCGGATAATTTCGGATAGCGAAACGCAGGGGCTGTCAACATTGTCGATCAGGTAGCGGACAATCGCCTGGCGAACCTCCGTGGAAACAGTCCTCTGCGCCAGCGCGAACATCTCCGGCCTACGAATGGAGACGCGGTGCTGAGCCGTCTGGCTCTGCCGCGTCGAAGGCGACGGGCACCATGTGAGCGATGCAGGCCGCCGCCAGCATCTCCTCCAATTCGTGATCGGTGGCCTTGCATGCCGGCATAAGTGTTCGGATGGCGCGGATTGCTTGTGCAATGGAGAGAAAGCGGGCCTTGCCCCTGGAAAGGACATAGGCTTCGGCCGCTCCTTCCACCGTGATGGTGTGAAACGTATTGGTCATCAAGAATGCCTCCCTGAAATCCAAGCCAATACGACTTTCGACCAACATGCGGCGCTCTTCAAGGCTCTGTCCGATTCCGGACAGTCAGCCGGCGATGCCGAAGTGACGCTGCTCCTCCTCGCCATATGCGCCGTGCGTGAGTTTTATCATTCCGGTGCGGTCGACAATCGTGATCTCGCCGCGCTTGGCGTGAACAAGCCCTCGATATTCAAGCATCTGGAGAGCCGTGGTAACGCCGGGGCGTCGGGAACCAAGCATGGTCGCCAGAAATTCATGCGTCAGATAGATGATATCTCCTTCGGCGCGGTCGTTGACCATAAGCAACCAGCGGGCCAGCCGTTCCTCGATTTTCGAGTGGCCATTGACCAGCGCCGTTCGCGAAGACTGGATCAGGAATTCGTGGGCGTAGCGAAGCAGTGACGGGCGAAGGGTCTGGCTGCCGGCGATCGCCATGCGAAGCGGTTCAACCGGCAGGGACCAGCCTTTGCTGGCGACCTGGATATAGGTTTCATTGGGAGACCTGTCCTGGCCGAGGACGACCGCAATGCCCGTCATGCCGTCATAGCCGATCAGGCCGACTTCGCTTTGCCGCCCTCCGGTCATGGCGGCGACCACCGATGCGATACCGGTCTCGGGGAAATATACATGCTCGATCGGCTGATATGCGATCTCCAGCCGGGCTTTGATGGCCAGTTCGACGTGATGCATCGATGGCCGTAAAAGCGCGAAATCCTCAGGCGTGAGGGTATTCAAAACATGGTTGCGAAAAGTCGATTGAGGCATGGCTCTTCTCCCTAACGGGCAAGAGCACGTACCTCTCACTGTCGGCTGCATCCGGATAAATGGCGGCCGATAATCAAGTCTACGCCCCATAGGCGGGCTTGGCAAATAATTGCGCCCCGCGTCGGGCGAGGCCACCCTAAGACCCTTCTTCCTGCGACGATCGCTTCCGGTCGCGGGTTTTCAGCCGAGAAGGTCGGCGGCGACTTCGAGCGTGTTGCGGAACGACGTCTCGAGGTGGTTTTCCATCGCCTGTGCCGCGCCCTCGGCATCGTGTCGCTTCAGGGCGTCGAGAATGGCTTCGTGCTGCTCGATCGTCTGTTCGCCATAGCCGGGCTTTGGAATGGCGAGGTAACGGCCGCGGTCCATCTGCGCCTTCGAGATGTCGACCGCCCGCCAGATCATCGGCAGGCCGCAGATTTCGGCAATAGTGCGATGGAAGACATCGTCGAGCTGGATCGCGGTCGCGTATCTGCCGCGCGATATGGCAAGCCTGTGCGCCGCCATATTGTCCTCCAGCAGTTCGGCGGACGCCGGCGTGAGCTTGACGGCCGCGCGCCTGGCGCTCTCCATCTCCAGGGTCCGGCGGATGATATAGGCTTCCTCGAGATCGGCGCGGCTGATCGGCGCGACATAGGTGCCGGTCTGCGCCAGGATCTTGACCAGGCCTTCGTCACTGATGCGCTTGACCGCTTCCCGCACCGGCGTGCGCGAAACGCCGAGCGCCTCCGCGATGGCCACCTCGTTGATCACTTCCCCCGGCTTCATCTGTCCGACGACGATCAGGTTGCGGATCTTCTGATAGATCTGATCGCGGAGCGGCAGCGCCCGATTGAGGGTCGAAGGGTCCAGGTCCATGGCAAATCCATAGCTTCGTTCACCGGGAATGGTCAGATTATATTAGAATGTAAATCGGAATGGGAGCCTCGGTCGACGCGGACTGGCCGGCACCCTCGACGCTGGCGCAGCGCCCGCACGCACACGCTGCACGATCCGGTGCGCTGGAAACATTAGATCCTCGGCAAATAATTTCCTCAACGGCGAAAATCCGCCGCTGCACGCCTGGAGCTGATTTATCACCGGCGGCCGGGACGAGCGGCACCGTCGAGCTAAGTGGCTTCGCCCTTGTCGGTTATCCCGGGTGAAAGCTTACCCGCAATTTACGACCATCGGCTACATCAGTTCCTGTCTGATTCGCCCGGGACAGGAACATCATGAGCAAAGCCCTCACATCCTTCGCACTGGTCGCGGTGCTGACCGCCTTGCTCATGGCGCTGAGCCTGGCGGTGGCAAGGCACGGCTATCCCTATGGCGCGATCGGTGTGAGACGGCTAGACGGCATCGCCGACGCCGGCACGTTCATTCCACTTGCAGCGGTCTATTTCTTTAGCGCCCTGCTGATGATGATCCTGCCGATCAGGGCAGCCAGCATTGTCCTGACCAACGCCGCGGACGCGGTCTTCTGGACCGTCATCGTGCTGTTCGCGGCCATCCTTGGCTGCCTCGTCGCCAGGTGGGCTTTCGGTCAGCGGGATATCTTGTGGGCGGTGTTGAACTGGCGCTTCCTGTTTGCGGCCGCGATCATCGGCTGTCATTTCGTCATGAACGAGTTGCGCCGCAACGTGCTGCTGCGCAGCCTGTTCTTCGTGATCTTTGCCGCCGCCACGCTGGCCTGCCTGTTCTGGTCGTTTACGCTTTGAGCATGATCAGCGCTGGCTAATTTTCGGCGGCGATGTTGCCGACATCGATGCGCAGCTTGCTTTCAGGGGATGGCTACCGGGTGCGGGAGACGGTCTTCTCGACGTAGCGCGAGAAATCCTCGATATCCTGGGGCGAGGGCTCCCGGCCGGTGAAGCTGCGCAGATAGGCGGCGACATGCGGCAGGCGGCTGCTCATCGGCTCGTTGAGTTCCAGCGAATAGTAGCCGATCTGCATGAAATAGAGCACGCGCGCGCGCACGAACGCGTCTTCCCCCTCATAGCCATGACGCATGAACATGTCGCGTATGGCATTGACGCGTTCTTCGTCGGCCTCATCGAGCGCACGCCGGATGGTCGGGGAGCGGCGCGCCCAGGCCCGGATCGCGAAATCCAGCCGGGGATCGAACAGCTTTTCGTCCACCCAGCATTCGAAAATGCTCATCACCCCGCGAATGACAGTCGCGGAAGGGCGTTGGGCGCGCTCGACGATGAATCGGGTATTGGTCTGTCGCCAGTGGTCCAGCAACTGGTCGAGCAGGTCCTGGCGGCTCTTGAAATACCAATAGAAGCTCGAGCGCGAGACGTCGAGCTGCTGGCCTAGCGTCAGCACACGGACGCGTTCGACGCCATCCGAGATCAGGGTTTCAAGCGCGAGCTTCAGCCAGTCGTCCCGAGTGGCCTTGATGTTGCCGGTGGCGCCGGCACGCTGGATCGTCGTCTCGGGTGCTGCCATCAGCACGACGCTTGACACGCCGCATCGGGCAAATCAAGGTCTTGGACATATCTGTACAGGGCAATTCGACCTTGACCCGGAGCGCTATCCACCGATGTTAGCCGGATTGGTTGTCGACGCGGCACTGTCGCCGCTGCATCGAAGGCATGAGCATGGGCCGGGGACTTTTGTCGCGGCCTTCCAGCCCAGTGCGTGCTTTCCCGCAACGCAATTGTCTGGCAAATACCCCTTCAGACAGATGCGGCCGCGCGGCCAGCAAGCAGGAAGGCAAGGACATGACAGCGTTTCGAAAGAACCTCATCGATGGCGAATGGGTCGGCGATGCCGGGTCCCGCAACATCAATCCTTCGGATACGGGCGACGTCGTCGGCGAATATGCCTCGGCGGGCGTCGAACAGGCGAGCCAGGCGATAGCGGCGGCCAAGGCGGCGTTTCCGGCGTGGTCGCGCTCCGGTCCGCTGGCCCGTCATGCAGTGCTGAAAAAGGCGGCCGACGAGATCATGGCGCGCAAGGACGAACTCGGCCGCAATCTTGCGCGAGAGGAAGGCAAGACGCTGGCCGAGGGCATTGGCGAGACCATTCGCGCCGCCCAGATATTCGATTTCTTTGCCGGCGAAACATTGCGCCTGTCGGGAGAGGTGGTGCCAAGCGTGCGGCCGGGCGTCGGCGTCGAGATCACGCGCGAAGCGGTCGGCGTGGTCGGCATCATCACGCCGTGGAATTTCCCCATCGCCATTCCCGCCTGGAAGATCGCTCCGGCGCTGGCTCACGGCAACACCATCGTCTTCAAGCCGGCCGAACTCGTTCCCGAGAGCGCTTGGTCCATCGTCGACATCCTGCATCGCGCCGGCCTGCCCAAGGGCGTGCTGAACCTCGTCATGGGCAAGGGCTCGGTGGTCGGCCAGGCAATGCTCGACAGCCCCGACGTCAACGCCATCTCCTTCACCGGCTCGGTGGGAACCGGCAAGCGCGTTGCCGCGGCAAGTGTCGAGCACATGCGCAAGTTCCAGCTCGAAATGGGCGGCAAGAACCCGCTGGTCGTGCTCGACGATGCCGATTTGGCGGTCGCCGTCGATTGCGCGCTGAACGGCGCCTTCTTCTCGACCGGCCAGCGCTGCACGGCCTCGTCGCGTTTGATCGTCACCAACGGCATCCACGACCGTTTCGTCGACGCGCTCAAGGAGCGCATGGAAAAGCTGGTGATCGGCGATGCGCTCGACGCGCAGACCCAGATCGGCCCGGTTGTCGACGCGACCCAGCTCAAGCAGGACGAGGACTATATCGCCATCGGTGTCCGGGAAGGCGCCACGCTTGCCTTCGGCGGCGAGCGGCTCGACCGCAAGACGCCGGGTTTCTATCTCAAGCCGGCGCTGCTGACCGAGGCCACCAATGCAATGCGCAGTTCGCGCGAGGAGATTTTCGGCCCCGTCGCCAGCGTCATCCGTGTCCAGGACTATGACGAGGCGCTTGCCGTCGCCAACGACACGCCGTTCGGCCTGACCTCGGGCATCTGCACCACGAGCCTCAAGCACGCCACGCATTTCAAACGCAACTCGGAAGCCGGCATGGTGATGGTCAATCTGCCGACGGCGGGTGTGGACTTCCACGTTCCCTTCGGCGGGCGCAAGGGCTCGAGCTTCGGCCCGCGCGAACAGGGCCGCTATGCCATGGAGTTCTACACCACGGTAAAGACCGCTTATACGTTCGCGGGATGAGTTGGCGCGCCGGCTGACCGGCCGGCGAACCGTCACCTCACCAGAAACCGGACCGGTGCAAGCGATGACGTTGCAGGACCTGACCTGGCTCAACCCGCCGCCGCATCACGCCATCGAAGGTGATGGCGTGCGTGTGCGCACCGGTAAGGAGACCGATTTCTGGCGTGAGACCTTCTATGGTTTCTGGCGCGACAACGGCCACTTCCTGTCTGGGCGGGTCGAGGGCGACTTCACCGCCGAGGTCACCGTCAAGGGCGACTACAAGGTGCTTTACGACCAGGCCGGGCTGATGGTCCGGCTGAGCGAAACACACTGGATCAAGGCCGGCATCGAATACACCGACGGCCTTGCCTATGTCTCGGTCGTTGTCACCAACGACACCTCGGACTGGTCGCTGGTGGCCATCGCCGCTGGCCCGGACGGCGTCAGGATCCGCCTGACCCGCCACGGCGAAGCGATCCGTGTCCAGTATCTCGACGCTTCCGACGGTCATTGGAAGCCGGTGCGGCTCGCCTATTTCCCGATCTCGAAGATGGTCGATGTCGGCATGATGTGCTGTTCGCCCCAGCGTGAAGGTTTCGAGGTCACGTTCTCCGGATTTTCGGTCGGCCCACCGATTGCGCGGGACCTGCACGACTGACGCCCGCAAACTATCTGGAGCCTCTGCACGAGGAGCTTCGGCGGGCGGCCGCCCCACCACGGGACGTGTAGGATTTCCAGCTTGGGCAGGCCGACCGGCCGGATGCCGAGGTCGTTTGCAAGGAGGCGCCACGAATCGAGCAGCATCCGGTCGCTCCTTTCGGGATTTTCGACGAGCTCCACACCAGGCAATCCGGCAGCGTCCGCACGGTTGCCTCGGGGATCGTCGGATAGACGCTGTCGGTCGCGGCTTCGGCAGACAGCACGTTGGGAATTCCATTGGGAGCGATATCGATCGGCACCTCGTGGCGAAAGGCCGATCAGCTTGTCGCAATGGTTTTTGGGGTTATCGCCTGGACCATGCCAGCCAGCGCGCCGCCAGGCGCCTGCGCATGGAGGTGAACCGTGTCCGCCTGTAGGCGTCGCCCGCCATCTTGATGCCTTGCGTCTGTGTCGGGAAGGGATGGATGACATCGGCCAACGCATGCAATCCCACGCCCGATTGGATGGCGAGAGTCACCGTGTTGATCATCTCTCCGGCATGGCTGGCGACGACCGTCGCCCCCAGGATGCGGTCGGACCCCTCCCTGACATGGATCTTGACGAACCCTTCTTCCTCGCCGTCCATCACGGCACGGGCGACATCGTGCATCAGCACGGTGTAGGTCTTGACCGGAATGCCGTTGCTGCGCGCCTCCAGGGGGTAGAGACCGACATGGGCGATCTCCGGATCGGTATAGGTGCACCAGGGAATGACGAGTTCACTGAGCCTTTCGCGGCCGCGAAACAAGGCATTGCGCACGACAATGCGCGCCGTTGCCTCGGCGGTGTGGGTGAACTTGTAGTCGAGGCAGACGTCGCCCGCCGCGTAGATGTGCGGGTTGCTGGTTCGCAGATAATCATCCACCTTGATTCCGCTGGCAGCGTACGCCACGCCAGCCTCTTCGAGGTCGAGACCCGCGACATTGGGTGAACGGCCGACGCCGGTGATGATCTCGTCCACCGAAATCGTCGTCGTGTCGCCATCCCGCATCAGGTCGGCGAGCTTGTTTGCCCCTTCCCTGCGCACCGCCACCACTTCGGTGTTCAGGCGCACCTCCACCCCCTCGCGCGCCAGCGCATCCGAAAGGATCTGAGCGGCGTCGCGCTCCTCGCCGGGCAGGAACATCGGATCGCTCTGCGCCAGGATGACTTTCGCGCCGAGCAGGCAGAAGGCCTGCGCCGTCTCGCAGCCAAGCGGACCGCCGCCGATGACGAGGAGCCGCGGCGGGCATTGCGTAAGGTCGAACATCGTCTCGTTACTGAGATAGCCGGCTTCGACCAGCCCCGGAATGGCAGGGAAGGCGGGATGCGCGCCTGTCGCAATCAGCGCCTTTTTGAAATACAGCGTGCTGTCCGCGACCGCGACCGTATCGCGTCCGGCAAATCGCGCCTCGCCGAAATAGAGATCGATTCCTTCCGAAACCAGGATCGCGGCGGAATCGGCACGGCTGATCCGCTGCCGGATCTGCCGCATCCGTGTCATGGCCCGTTGAAAATCGACACGAAGATGGTCCGGGGGGTCGCCGCCAAAACTCTCGGCATCGCGCATGTCGGCATAAAGCCTGGCCGTGCGGATAATCGACTTCGACGGAATGCTGCCGACATTGACGCAGGCGCCGCCGACCAGTCCACGCTCGATCAGCGCGACCTTCGCTCCAAGGCTCGCCGCGTCATGCGCGGCGGTCAACCCTGCCGGCCCGGCGCCGATGACGACGAGATTGTAGGGGCCGTTCGGGATCGGGTTCTTCCAGTGCGGAGGATGCGCGCCCCTGATCAGTTCGACGTCGTTGCGGTCGACGGGGAAGGCGGCTCTCGTCGGTTCACCTGACATCGCGCCCCCCGGTTGCCGGCCGCGACAGCCACCCGCCGGTGAAGCCAGCCTTGCCCAAGCCGCGACGGATGTGGGGATTGGAGCGCATGAGCTCCCAAATCAGGCCGGAACGGTGGTTTTCGATCATCATCACCGCAATACCCTGGTCCAGTCCGTAATGGCCTTCCGACACCCAGCCGTTGCGGCCGAATTTTCGCCGGTTGGCCAATGTCGGGTTGAAACCGCTCGGCAGCCGGAAATTGTCGATCACGTCCGGGTAACGATCGACGAGGTGACGTAGCGCCGCCAGGCAGATATCCGGCGCGAAAGGCAGCGACGCCGGATAGGACCATGGCGCGATCGTGCCGTCATCCGGACCGAAAGGCGCGCCGCGCGCCGCATAACCGGAAAACCGGTGGCGCCGTCGCTGCACGCTGGCGCGGAAGCCGCCTGGTCCGTCGCCTGCCGAAAGGCCCCACAGGTTCTCGCCATAGCCGTCAAAGCCATAAGGATTGTGCCGGGCGTAATCGCGGTGAAGGTGTGTCGAGCGGCGGCTGTTTTCGAAATAGTCCGAATTCTTCTCGCGCATGAAAGCGTCGCGGATGCCGGCGAAATCGATCCAGGCATGTGAGAACTGGTGCATGAACAGCGGCCCGCCATAGAGCACGTCGTGGCCGTAGATGTTTTCCCATTGATAGGTCGCCGTCCAGGCCTCGTAGCTGCCGTCGGAACTCGGGCGGTCCGGTGAGGCCATGGACAGCACATAGAGGATCGTCGCCTCGTTGTAGCCTTCCCAGCCATAGTGCAGAAAGCCGCTCCTGGCCTTCCAGCCCTGGCGGAGCGTCGGGCTGCTGCCTTGCGCCCATCGCCAGTCGACGCGCCTGTAGAGCGCCTCGGCCAGTTGGCGGATTTCGGCCTCATCGTCATTGTTCCCGGAAAAATAGGCGCCCGCCACCAGCATGCCGGCGATCAGCAAGGCGGTGTCGACCATCGACAGCTCGCAGCGCCAGACGCGCAAACCGGTCCGCATGTCGAGGAAGTGGTAGTAAAAACCTTTGTGGCCGGTGACGTCGTGGCCGCTGCCTTGCGTGCTGGTCTGGAAGAAGCGTAGCGCCGCAAGGGTCAGCCTAGCAGCCGCGTCGCGCGCTATCCAGCCACGTTCGACGCCGATCGGATAGCAGGACAGGGCGAAACCGACGACGGCGATGCTGCACGGTGAATTGGGCCGCGACGTGTCGGCGACCAGCCCGTTGTCGGGGTTCACATTCTCCAGGAAATAGCCGAAGGCGGCGCGTTGATAGCGGTCCAGAAGCTCGTCATCGGCCAGCGCGGCGGGATCTGCTCTAAGCAAACGATGCAAACTCCAACATGATGATCGCGGCTCCCGTTGATCGCACATCACCGGCACGGTGGCCGGGGGGCGTCGCACCTGCCGGGCTCTCTCGTCGTGTCATGGCATTTCCCTGTTATGGCACGTTCATTGGGTCGTCAGCTCCCATAAGCCTGTCCAGCTCCAATCGTTGCTTCGTCACGCGGAGTTGTAGTTGGCTCGCGCCAACTCGGAACTGCCTCGATACGGCTCAATAAGTGGCGCGGCCGCCCGAAACGTCAAACACGGCGGCCGTGGTGAACGAGCATTCCTCCGAGGCGATCCATGAGATCAGCGCCGCCACCTCCTCGACCTCGCCGAAGCGAGCCATCGGTATCTTGGACAGCATGAAGTCGATGTGCTCCTGGCTCATCTGCTTGAAGATCGCTGTGCGTACGGCGGCCGGCGTCACGCAATTGACCGTCACCTTGGTCTTGGCGAGCTCCTTGCCGAGCGACTTGGTCAGGCCGATCACCGCCGCCTTCGACGTGCTGTAGGCGGAAGCGTTGGGATTGCCTTCCTTGCCGGCGATCGAGGCGATGTTGACGATGCGGCCATAGTTGCGCTCGAGCATGTGCGGCACCAACGCCTTGTTGCAGTAGAAGACGCCGTTGAGGTTGATGTCGATGACCATTTGCCAATCCTCGGCCGAATAGGACCAGGTCGTCATGTTCGGCCCGGTGATGGCGGCGCTGGTGACCAGTATGTCGACGCCGCCGAGGGCTTCGATAGTCGATTGTGCGGCGGCCTCCACACTTGCCGAATCCGCAACGTCCATCATCACCCCATGCAGGCCGGGAATAACGGCTTTCGCCTGTTCGATCTGTGCGGGATCGCGATCCCAGACGCTGACGCGCCCGCCTTCGTCGACGATCCTCTGCGCGACCGCCAGGCCGATGCCCGAGGCGCCGCCGGTAATCACCGCCGCGCGGCCGGCGAAGCGTCCCGCGAAATTCATCGGCATGTGATCCCCTCCCTGTCTATCCTGGCTGAAAGCCGATCTATGTGATGGCCTTTCCATTCGAGATTGTGAGATTACCGCCAGCCGAGTTCAAGTCGGTATGCGGTCGGATCGTCTGGGCCAACACCGGCCGGATTATGGGGTGTGATCTCTCGGCGATCGCCGCGCTGTAAGACAAGGTGACCGGATTTGCCATTGAGCATGGGGTGCGATAGGTTATATTGCACTGCACAATGGAGACGCCGTTTCTTGCACGCCCTTGTTTGCGGATATGCCGGCTGGTTTGCGACCTGCCGGTCCCGGGTCGTGTCGACGGGACCCTTTAGATGAAAATTCCCAAATCCCTGATCGTCGACCCCGAAAAGAATTCGGTCTATGGCAGCTTTGCCGTTGCCGTCTCGATCTGGGCGTTCTCCTATTCCGTCATTTTCGGCCAGGTGCTGATCCTGGCCTATTATGCCGTCTGGCTTCCGCTCATCCTGGTCGACTACCGCCGGTTCCTGCGGCAACTGTCCAGTGCCTGGCTGCCGCTGCTCTTCGTGGCCTATGTCTGCTTCTCCGTGTTCTGGTCGCAGGCGCCCGGCGTCACCGCCAGAACGGCGGTCCAGTATTTTTCGCATATCGCCTGCGCTTATGTCGCGGCGCGCACCGTCAGCGTGCGCACCCTGACGATAGGCGCCCTGGTCGGCATATTCTTCGTCCTGGTCTATTCCCTGAAGGTCGGTGGCTATTCCGAGGACGTGCTCGACGGCACCTATAATTTCGTCGGCGCCTTCGCCTCCAAGAACCAGATCGGTTTTGTCGGCTCGCTCGGCATCTATTTCTCCGTCGTGTTCCTTGCTTTTCTGCGGCGTGGCCGGCTGAGCTTCATGCTGACCGTGCCAGTCGTGCTTTTGTCGGCCTATGTGCTGGTCGTCTCGCATTCCGCCACCTCGATGGCCTCGATACCGGCCGTCCTGGCGCTTATTGCGCTCCTTGCGATGAGCAAGCTTTTGTCGCGGCGTTATCGCCGGGTGATCTTCCTGATCGGCGCCGGCATGATCGTCGTGGTGGCTATTGTCGCCCTCAATCTCGGGCTCATGGATTTCGTGCTTGGTATCTTCGGCAAGGATTCGACGCTCACAGGGCGGACCTATCTGTGGGAGCAGGGCTGGGACGCCGCGCAGCGCTCGCCGATTCTCGGCGTCGGCTATGCCGCCTATTGGGTGCAGGGTTTTGCCGAACCCGAGCGGCTTTGGAACGAATTCTACATCGCCAGCCGTACCGGCTTCCACTTCCACAACACCTATGTCGAGGCCCTTGTCGAACTCGGCTTCACCGGGGCGGTGCTGATATCGCTGATCTTGCTGCGCACGCTCTATGGCCATGTCGCAGCGGTGATCTTCAAGAGGTGGCAAGCCGAATCGGTGGTTCTCTTCGGCGTGATGGTATTGCTGCTCATCCGTTCCTTCGTCGAAGTCGAGACCCTCAACCCTTACATCATGGGCTCCTTCCTGATGTATTTCAGCTACTTCAAGCTGGCGCGGCTGCCTGTTACCCGCACGCGATGGTCCCCCGCCATCGAGCCGGCGAATGCGAAGGGCGGAGAGGCAACCTGGCCTCATCGTCCCGCGGCGGCCGAGTAATGATGAGGGGCCGCTAGAGCCGTTCCAGGAAAAGTGCGTAGCGGCTTTCCGTCCGGCGCTAATGCATGTCGCGCAAAAGTGACCTCGGTTTTGCGACAACGGCATGCATCAAGCAACGGCCTAAAGCGCGCCGCATGAATCCGTTTCGACGCGACGCGCTTTAGGTAAAGCTGGAGCGGGTCAGAGCCATTCCAGGAAAAGAACGTGAGACGGTTCTCCACCCGGTGTCGCGTCAACAGCCGTTCTGGTTTCCCGGTGAAGGAAATCCTGCCAGCAAAAACCTCCGCCCGGCAGGCCAGGCGGAGGTTCAAAGTCTTTGCGTTATGGATCGAACGCGACGGCCGCGCGAACTTCCGCTTTCCTACTGGCTGGCCAGCGGTGCCAGCTTGATCTTGATCACATCGCCAGGCAGCACCGGTGTGTCTTCCTTGGCGGCGATTTCGCTGGTCTTGCCGTCGACATTGCGCACCAGCGAATAGAGCAAGCTAGGCTGCTGGTCGTTGGTGATGGCGGCCGTCGTCGCCGGATCCGTGGCCTGGGTTATCAGGCCTTTTTGCATATTCACCTTCAGCGCGGCCTCGTTCAGGTCGGCTTCGGTCTGCTGCCGGTCGACGGCAAGCTTCGAGCTCAAGGTGTTCTGGGCGTCGATGGCGTCCTGCGTCGCCTTGCTGATAGCCTGCTTGGCGGTGAGGATGGCCGTCTCATAATCCAGGATCTTGCCCTGCAGGTCGGTGACAGACTGCTGAGAATCCAGAAGTCTCGAATTGGCGACCAGGCCCTTCTGGGCAAGCGGACCGATGCTGGTCAGCTGTTGCTGCGCCAGGTCGACCTGCTTCTGCTGGTTGACGATCTTCTTCTGCAGCGATTCGATTTCGGCCTGCAGCACACCCTTGAGATCGTCCAGCGCCTCGAGCTTCAGCTTCAGCGCCTTCTGGTCGGCGGTCAGGATCGTCATCTCGTCATTGACGATGGTCGGCAGGCGCGGATCGCCCTCGACCTCCTTCGGCGCTTCGAAGCTCGTCTTGCCAGCCATATCGGCGTCGATGCGGGCGCGCTTGACGATCAGTCGCACGCGCAGGTCGTCGGAAATATCGAAATTGCCCTTGGCTGTGACCAAGTCCTTGCCGAGCTGGGGACCGTAGTCGGCGTTGCGCCTGATGCCGCCGGCGACGCTGATCGCCTTCAGCACCGTAAGGTCGGGCACATAGGGAAATTGGCCGGGGTTCTGCACTTCGCCCGAAATGTAAAACGGCCGAAATTGTGCCATTTCGACCGAGGCTTCGGGCTTGTCCGACAAAGCGAGCTTGTGCTGCAGCGCCTCGCCGATCGCCGCGGCGATCTCCGCCGTGGTCTTGCCGGCCGCCGGCAGTTCGCCGACGAAAGGCACCGACAACGTGCCGGCCGGACCGACCGTGTATTGGCCATTGACCGACGACCAGTCGCGGAACGCGCTCTCGACGGTCTGCCATTCGGCAATGCGGATGGTGAGCTTGTCCTGGGAACCCAGACGGTAATCGTCGGCGGCGGCCAGCTGGGGGAAAGCGAGCGACATCGCAAGGCACGTCGCCACGAGCCGCGAGCGGCCGGAAAATGGGCCGCTGCCAAAGGCTTCCAACATGTCTATCTTCAACTGAACATTCCGATCCGTTTTAGCCCCATCGCCCGATGAGCTTGCCGCCCGATGCCTGGGTCAGGCCGGCCGATCAATAAGAGCCGCGTGACATCCAGACGGCCGGTACGGTCCTGATGATGATGCGAACGTCCTCGAACAGCGACCAGTTCTCGACATAGTGGCGATCGAACGCGACGCGGCTGTCATAGGAAACGTCGTTGCGGCCGCTGACCTGCCACAGGCCGGTCAGGCCGGGCCGGGACTTCAGATAATAGACGGCCGCGCTGCCGTAGATTTCCAGTTCGTCACGGACCACCGGGCGAGGCCCGACCAGGCTCATGTCGCCCTGGAGAATGTTGATGATCTGCGGCAACTCATCGAGGCTGAGCTTGCGCAGGACCGCTCCGACGCGGGTGACGCGTGGGTCGTTCTTCAGCTTGCGGGTCGCTATCCATTCCGCATTGGCCTCTGGATTGGTCGCAAGATAGGCAGTCAGCACCTTGTCGCCGTTCGGCACCATGGTGCGGAACTTGAGGCAGGAGAACAGCCGTCCGCCGCGCCCGATTCGGCGGTGACCGTAGAAAATCGACCCGCCATCGGAGAACTTGACGAGCAACGCTATCATGATGAACAGCGGGCTGAGCGCGATCAGCCCAGCCAGCGAGCCGGCGATGTCGAAGCTCCGCTTGATGAGGCCGCCGATCGGCGGCGGAAAGTCGGTGTCAGCCTGCGAAAAGTCCGCCGTGGCCGCCTTGGCAATATCCCTCATACGGAAACTCCATGCGTTGAACGAATGGTTTACCGCACGATACCAAAAAAATGCTGCAGCGCAACACACAATTTCCAACCCTCTTGAAATAGTCGCGTCATGAATTGACTAAATAATAAACTCGCCCTGCACAAATTTCGAAATCTTTAGCACATTTGTGACAATAAATGGGCAAGGATAAAAAAATCAGGACTTTTTTGAGGCGATTCCTAGGCGACGCGTCCTCGGGGCGAGGGCTGGGAGCATGTCAGTGCTTTAGGAAGATGCCATATTCGAAACTATTCACCTAAAATACTGCTTAATATTATAGATTGTACTCGCAGCTTATGGCGGCTGCAGGTTGAGTGAATTGCGATCGTGTGCGTTGCAGCATGGCAGAGTCGAAGGCGTAAGCTCAATCAAAAATATGTGCGGTTGCCCTTGCCGCCTTCTGCTCGCCTTAATAGAATTGCAAATTATACCTGTCATAGTGACGATAGGTTGAAAGGCCGGAAGCAACCGGTCGGCAGCGGGTGACTCAACAAGCCCGCATGACAAGGGACGGCGCTCGGGTGGGGCTATCGTTGGATATGACCCGAGCCGGTTTATGGGCTATTGGGTATGTCGCTTCCAAAATTCATCGTTGGGATGCTCTTCGCGCTCGCGATCGTCGTTGCCTGGTCCTGGCTAGGTGGGGCTTCGCTTGGCACGACACTGATGCGTATCATCATCTGCGCCGTGGTCATCCAGGCCGGTTATTTCGCGGTTGTTTATGCCATGATCGCCAGTAGTGCGCCGACACCAGCCGACAGGCTGCGCGAAGCCGAGAGAAAGCAGAACTCCACCGAAGTGCCCAAGGGCGAGAAGCTTGGCAGCGCCCGGCGGGGCCTGCATTAGATCCCACGGGGATATCACCGTCCTCAGGCCACATCGGCGGGTTCAGTCTCCGATTGTTCTCCCGACAGCATCCGGGACAGCCGGCTGCCCGGCTTCGCCTTCAGCCGCTGATATTGCCCGACTTCCACGACGCGGCCCCCTTCCATTGCCACCACCCAGTCGGCGAAGGCGATCATCGATGGCCGGTGCGCGATGGTCAGGATCGTCATCGCGCCGCGCAGGCCGTCGATCGACCGGGCGATAAGCGACTGGTTCTGCCAGTCGAGCGCGCTTGTTGCCTCATCCAGGATGAGCAGCAAGGGTTTGCGCAGCAGCGCGCGCGCCAGCGCGATGCGCTGACGCTCGCCGCCCGAGAGGCGTACGCCGCGGTCGCCGACCACCGTCTCCAGTCCCAGGTCGAGCCGTTCGACGAATTCGCCGGCGTGCGCGGCGCGCAGTGCCGTCCACAATTCGTCGTTGCCGGCCTGCGGGGCGGCAAGCCGCAGGTTCGCCGCGATCGTGTCATGCAGCAGGAACACGTCCTGCGGCACATAGGCCACCCGATCGCGCCAGCGGCGGCGATTGCCGGCATCGATCTCGACGCCATCGACGAGGATCTTGCCGGCGGTCGGCTCGAGCAGCCCGAGCAGCATGTCGGCGATCGTGCTCTTGCCTGATCCGGACGGGCCGATCAGAGCGGTGACCTTGCCGGCCGGGAGGCCGAAAGTGATGTCGCTCACCACCGCCTTGCCGGTGCCGTCGTCATAGGCGAAGGAGACATCACGAATGTTCAGCCCCGTATCGAGCGACAGCTTGCGGGCGTCCCTGGGTTCGATATGGCCCGGTTCGCGCTCGGCGTCGAAACGTGCCTGCAGGCTACGCATTGCTGTGTAGGCGGGCAGGTTGATCAGCAGCTGCTGGGCCTGCGTCTGCATGTCCATGAAGCGCGGCGCGATTCGCATGAAGACCAGGAGCAGCACGACGATCTCGGCCAGCGACAGGTGGAAGCGGACCAGCGCCACGTAGATGAAGACGCTCAAGCCCACGACGCTCGCCACCTGGAACACGGCGGTGCCGATCGAAGAATTGCGGACATAGGCGATGTTGTCGGCCTTCATCTTTTCGAGCGTGGCCTGCAGCTGCGCGAAATAGCTGGCCTCGACATTCAGGCTCTTGGCCACCTTGATGCCGCCGAGAAATTCCGAGACCGTGCGGTACTGATCCTGGCGATTGGTCGTCAGGATCCGGCCGAAAGCGGTGGCGCGCGAGCGGAACGGCTGCAGCGCTATGAACATCACGATGCCGATGACAACGGCAAACGCCGTCATGACCGGCGAAATGAACATGGAAATCACGAGATAGCCCGCCAGCAGCACGGCGATCTGCACCAGCATCAGCAGGGAAAAGGCCGCCCCCTGGACGCGGTCTATGTCACCGGTCAGGGCATGGTCGAGATCGGAGCCGCGCATGCGCGTGAACACGCCCCACCGCGCCTTGCCGATGCTCTCGAACAGGTTCATGCGCAAGCGGTTGATGAAATCGAAGAGCAGCCTTGCCATATAGACTGACTTGAAGCGGTTGAAAGCTGCCTGCACGGCAATAAGCCCGACCAGCGCACAGAGCACCGTGGTCAGCTGCAGCGTTCCGCCTGGCACCAGCCAGCGCACAAAATCAATGTTCGGCAGCCTGACCGCGAAATCCTGGTCGGCGCGCCCGACCAGATGCAGCAGCGGCACCAGCAGCAGGATGGAGATGCCTTCGGTCAGGCTGCCGAGGATCAGGAACAACAGCGCCGTCCAGGTTCGCCGCCCGCCGATCTGGGCAATGACGGCACCGAACGCCGCGACATCGCGAAACAGCGACAGGCTGAAGACCGATGACCTAGGCATCTCCAGCCAGTTCCTTCTCGATCAGCGCTACGGCCTCGCCGATCCTGTCGATGCCCGTCGGAACGTCCAGCCGGCACACGCCGACATGGTTAGCGATTGCTGAACAGTGGCGAAGATGCATCGCCGCGAAATCGCCGGAGAGTGCAGCGCGGCCGAACCGCGTCACGTAGGAGAATTTGATGATGGCCGGCAAGGCGGCGATGTGAGGCAAGGGGGTGATCCCAGCCCTTTCGCCGCGCTCGAGGATGTAAATCCTGGCCGCCGGCACCTTGTTGCCGGAGAAGGCGCCGTGCAGGCGATGCTGCATTTTCTCGATCGCGGGATGCACTTGCGGCCGCACTTGCGCCTGCCCAAGCGAGATCGCCGCCGCGGCATCGGCGGCAAGCTTGATCTGCGGAAACCCCGGAACGATCATCGGCTGGTTCGGGTCTGCCAGGTCGATCGCCACGACGTCGTCGGTAAGCAGATCGTGTCCGGCCCGGACCAACGCGCTTGCCGTCGTCGATTTGCCGGCGCCCTTGTCGCCCATGAAGATGGCGCCCCTGCCGGTCACCGCAATGGCGCTGGCATGTAGAACCAGCAGGCCGCGCTGGTGCAGAAGCAGCGCCAGCACCGGCCCCAGCAGCGGGAATGCAAGCAAGGCGTCGTCGACGCCGGGCGCCGGCTGGACATCGATGCGGCGCGCGTCGCTGATCAGGAATGCGCCGACGGCCTCCCAGGCCAGATACTGCCGGCCGGGCTCGAAGCGGAAGACGGTCGCGGCCTCCGCCGAGGGCTTGGGCATATCGATCGGGCCGATGGCGATCTCGATGTCGGCCGCCGCCGGTTCCGCCGGCTCCAGTTCGGGCAGTGACACATCGGATGCGATGATCAGGCCGTAGGCGCGGTAGTAACGTCGTTCTCCCGCGATCCCGCCGCGCTGGGCAAGATGGTCGAGATCGCCGCCGAACGGCTCATGGCGAGACATCATGCGGGGCTCCCGCCATGCTGGACCTGCCGCAGCCACAGCGACAGTGAAGCCGAGCGCCAGACATACTGGACGTCGAGCGGTGCCGCCTGGTCCGGCTGGCGCAGCAGCCGCGCATAGGCGGCGTTTACTTCCGGCAGGTTGACATAAGGTGCGATGCGACCCGCATCGCCAACCAGCAACTGCTCCAGCAGGTCGCGATGATTGCGCACCATGCCGTTGACGAGATTGGCGGTGAAATCGATCTTGTCGCGCCGCCATTGGACCGCCGCCGGCAGGATACCCTCCATGGCCTGGCGCAACACGTAGCGGCCAAAGCCGTGACTGAGCTTCTGCTCGCCCGGCAGCCCCAGGCAGAATTCGACCAGCGGCTTATCCCAGAACGGATAACGCGGCTCGACGCCGAAATTGGCGGCGGCCTTGTCCAGAACCTCGAAAGAATGCGGGACATATCCGTTGG
Organism: Mesorhizobium sp. B2-3-13; assembly: GCF_006442195.1. Lineage (NCBI taxonomy): Bacteria > Pseudomonadati > Pseudomonadota > Alphaproteobacteria > Hyphomicrobiales > Phyllobacteriaceae > Mesorhizobium > Mesorhizobium sp. B2-3-13. Next base: position 40,826 of record NZ_VFVQ01000011.1, on the reverse strand, counting down.
ACAGGATCCAGCGGTGGCTGAGCGCGTCGCTGGCCTGGATGCTGGGCGGCATATAGCCGGCTCGGTGGAACCGGTCGATGAGCTCCGTTCGCCGGACAAGGTCCGGATTGATCAGGTCGCGCCAGCTCCGGCCACGCTGCGATTTGGCAGGCCTGCCTATCCTGTTCACGGCTCGGTTCCCCAGCTGTCTCAGCCTGGCGATGCGCCAGGCCGGTCCGTAAATGGTGAGAAACTGGAAATAGAGGCCGAGCGTGCTGCCGCCATAGGTGTTGGAGGCGCTGCGGACCTCGCGCCAGAGGTCCAGCCATCTGCCGCCATTGGCAAGCTCGTGCAGATGGCCATGTCCCTGCGAAACGACTTCGTCGCCGCCATGGCCGTCGAGCAGCACCTTGATGCCCTTGGCGCCCGCCGTCCGGTAGATGCCGCGGGTCAGCGTCAGGCCCGGCGCCAGGAAGGTGCCTTCCTGCTCCTCCAGTACCCGTTCGAACTCAGCGAAAGGCTCATAGTTGCCGACAGGGATCAGCGTCGGATCGGCCTTCTGCTGATCCAGCACCGCATCGATGAAGGAGCGCTCGTCCATCGACGAACCCCTGTCGAAAACCAGTGAGAAGGTCGGCAGCTTCGGCTTGCGCCCGGCCGCATTTTGCAGCCCGGCCACGCAGGCGATCGAGGAGGAATCGAGGCCGCCGCTGAGCATCGCACCGACCGACGGACTTCCCCGCATGCGATTTCGGACCGCTTGCGAGAACAGATGGGCGAATTCTTCCGCGGCATCAGACCGCGGCACCCCCTGCGATGGTTCGATCTGCCAATACCGGCGCAGCACCAGACGTTGCGCGCTGACGGTGAGACTGTGACGCGCCGGCAGGGCGAAGATGTCGCTATAGGGCGTGGATTGCGGGTCATCGGCAAGCCCGGCCAGGAATCCAGAAATCCGGTGCTCGCTGAGGCGCGCATCGACCCCGTCGAGGTCGAGCATTGGCCCGATCTCGGAGGCAAAGGCAAAGCGTCGCTCCGCGGCGTGGTAGTAGAATGGCTTGACCCCGAAATGGTCCCTCGCGCAGAACAAAAGTTGCCGCTCGGCATCCCAGACGGCAAAGGCGAAATCGCCTTGCAGATGCACGGGGCAGGCTTCACCCCAGCGCAGATAGGCCCGCATCAGCAATACCGCGTCGGCGACTGAGCTGTCCCTGATACCGAGCCTGGCGAGCAACTCGTCGCGGTTGTCGAGCCGGCAGTCGGCGGTGATGGCCAGCTTGCCGCCGGCCATGGTCAGCGGGCCGGGGCCGGCTTCGTCGGTCGTGTTCAGCCAGGCGTGGCCAAGCGCGATGCCGCTGTCCAGCCACCATGAGCTTCCGTCTGGGCCACGATGGCGCATGCGCGCCAGCATCTGCTGGATGCCGCTCGCCGCTTCAGCCGGCGCGGGGCCCTGTCGCAGCAGGATTCCGGCCACGCCGCTCATCGGCTGCCGTGGTCGACCAGATGGGCGAAACCATCGATGGATCCGCCAAGCACGATGTGGTTGTCGCTGACCAGCCAGGCATGCGCCTTCAATCGCTCGCCCGTGCCGCGCTCGATGCCGATGCGGACATTCGAGGCATTGCCTTGGCGCGCCAGGAGGTATTGGCCCGAAAGCGCCTGGGTCAGGCATGTGGCGCCCGGCACGAACCGTGCGGCCGCTGCAACCCCCCAGGCGACAAGCCGCAACTCGCCCATGCTGGCACATTGGCGCGCGTTGAGCCGTGTCACCATCCCGCGGACGCGGTTGTAGGAGAACAATGTCAGCCCGAGCCGGACGGCCGCGACCACCAGCAGGCAGCGGCACAGGAAAAACGCTTCCGAGCCGCTCAAGGACAAAACCCTCGCCAGGCTCCGCCCGCCAGGCCGCTGCTTCATCGGCCGGGGATGTCCCTGTGTCACAGGTCTTTGCTGCGGAACCACGGCCTTTTGTGACATCTGCCTAGACGAGGGCCTCATGCTCAAGCCTCGCAAGCCCGTTTTCAATCAAGCCTTTCAGCAATGCGTCGACGTCGGCCTTGCAGCGTTCGGCGTCGACATTGTAGCGAGCGAGAACCGCGCTGCGGATATCGGCGATCGATTTGGATTCCTGGATCAGTTCCCAAATGAAGGCCCCGACACCGTTGAGGCTGTAATAAATATTGGATTTCAGGTTGAGAAGCGCGAGGCCACTGCCGAATTCGCAAGCAACGGCGTCCTTGGTGGCCCTTACGCAATCCTGCTCGGAGGGGTTCCAGTTCATCCTAAAACCTCGTTTGCAACACACGGCCTACACGTCGTCGGTTCAAGGCGGAAAGTCGGGGATTTTCATCCCCGGCTCCATTTTGGTCTTGGATCCTGGAGGCCCAACGTCACTCCTCCAGCATCAGGCTGGTCTCAGGAGAAAGTCAGGTCGCCGATCGGGGTGTGCGCGGGAAACGACGCGTCGAGTGCCGTGTTGCCACCGCCGCCCTGCGTAATGGTTTCAATTGAACCATGTACCGTCAGGTTTGGCGTTTCATACTCATGCTTTTCAACATTCTGTTCCATTTTACTCTCCATTAGGACTTGAAACGGCCTGTCGATTGCCGTCAGCACTTTAATGCTGCATTGCAATAGCTGCATGGCAACATTTATGAGTCAAGCCTCATTTACCTTGCGTTAATCAATTATGGGTTGCGAACGTCACCCGGTATAAGAGACTCGCCTCTTTTGAGATAAGGCCGCATGCAATCGGCCCCTGCTGCCAGAAGCCCTGTAAACCTTTGATTCTACTATTTTAAGGGAAAATAACGCAGGCGATTGATTCTAGATGACACTAGACTATATCCCTCCTTTGAACTGACCGCCGCCGATAGCCCGGCGGTTGCAAAATTTTGCACTGCGAAAGGAAAGGCTTTACGGCGCCGCGGTTTTTAAGGATGCTTTGCTTCGCAGGTGCAGCATAGCGCGATGCGCAAACCGTTTTTTGGAGACTGTGCGCTCAATGGCCTTGCCGGAAAGCTCTTATGAAAGATTGCGCGCCACGGACTGCGCCAATGAGATCGCCTATGTGCAGGCCTGCTTACGATTGTATTTCGCAGGAACGGCCGCCTCGGCGGGCGAGGTGTCGCCGCCTGGCCTTTCCGTCGCTGTCGTCGCCGATATCGCCAGGCTCAACAAGGTCGGTACCTTCGTTCTGAAGGCCCTGTCGCGTGCGCCGGCGAATGACAGGCCGGCCGAGCTCTTCCAGTGGCTTGAAACCTATCGTAGAAGCACGGTTTCGATGAACGCCGCCTGCCTGATGGATTCGATGGCCATCAACGAGGCACTGCTCGACAGGCGGATTGATTTCGTCTTCCTGAAGGGGCCGTTCCAGCAGCATCTGCTTTACGACGATCACTTCATGAAGCCTGCAGGCGATGTCGACATCCTGGTCTCGCCGGCCGGGTTCTCGAAGGCACGCGAAGTGTTGCGCTCGATCGGCTACGAGGTGTCAGGCAAGTCACGTTCGGTCTGGTGGGTCCGCTTCCTCGGCGAACAGCACATGGTCCGCGGCAATGGGCCGAAATCATCCACGGTCGATCTTCATTACCGGCTTCAGCAGCCCGGCTCGCCCAGTCCCCGCGATGCCGACGGGTTCCTGCGGCGAAAACGGCTGGTCGAGATTTCCGGCGCCGAAGTCCCCTTCACGTCAGCCGCCGACACTTTGATGCTGTCCTGCATCAGCGTCGCCAAGGCCCTGTTCAACCGCGAGCCCTGCGCCGGCTATGTCTGCGATATCAGGGCCAGCGCCAGCCGACTCGACGAGGCTGATCAGCAGCGCGTGCTCGATGCCGCGGTGAACCAGGGACTGGAAGACACCTTGCTGTTCGGCCTGCGCGCCGCCGATGTGCTGCTGGGCGGCACCGGCACGCTTCTGTCGGAGCGGGCCAAGCCGATCCTGTCGCGCATTGGCAATGAGGATCTGCTCAACATGGTCATTGCGCCATGGCTGTTGTCGCTGCGTTGGCCGCAGCGGCGGACGGTGTTGTGGGAATTGTGCGGGCGGGCTCCCGTCCGCTATCTGGCCGAGGTTGGCTGGGCCGCGTCGGCGGACATCAGCCGCCGCATCTTCGAACGGCCGGCCAGTCCATGATGGCAGTGGGTATCGGGTACAGGGCGAGGGCAGAACGGAACCTGTGCAAGAGGCAAATTCCATGTCGATGACGAAATCCCAGGTCTGCGTGATCATCGCGGCCAAGAACGCGGCGCGCACCATCGCGGTCGCCATCGGATCCGCGCTGCGCGAACCGGAAGTGGCGGAGGTCGTCGTCGTCGACGACGGCTCTACCGACACTACGGCCGAGGTCGCCCGCTCCGCCGATGATGGCAGCGGTCGGCTTACCGTCATGCGCCTCGACGTCAACCGCGGCCCGTCCTTTGCCCGCAATGCCGCGATCGCCCGCTCACGAGCGCCGTTCGTCAGCATTCTGGACGCCGACGATTTCTTCCTCGAGGGCCGGTTTCGCAACCTGTTTGCCGGCGCCGACTGGGATTTCGCCGCCGACAACATCATGCTTATCAGAGATGACGCGACCGGTGACGCGACCAAAATCGTCGCCCCGGATTTTGCCGCCGATCCGGAATTCCTGGATTTCGAAAGCTTCGTGGAAGGCAATATCTCCAGACGCCGCGTGCAAAGAGGCGAGCTCGGCTTCTTGAAGCCCGTGATCAGCCGTGCCTTCCTCGACCGCCACGGATTGCGCTACGACGAAAGCCTGCGACTGGGCGAGGACTATGTGCTTTACGCGCGGGCGGTCGCCCACGGGGCACGGTTCAAGGTCATCCGCTCCTGCGGTTACGGCGCCATCGTGCGCGCCGATTCGCTCAGTGGCCGCCACAAGACGCAAGACCTGAAGCGGCTGGCCGATGCCGATCTGGCGCTGCTGGCCATCGACAGCCTGCCGGAAGGGTCCAAGGCGGTACTGCGGCGGCACGAGCGGCATGTGCGCGACAAATACCGGCTGCGCAATTTCCTCGACGTGAAGGCCGAGCGAGGCCTGGCTTCGGCCGCGGCCTACGCCTTCGCAAGCCAATCCAACCTCATTCCTATCGTCCAGGGGGTGGCATCGGACAAGCTCGAGGCGCTGTTTCGCAGTGTTGGCCTCGTGTCCAGGAACAAGCGCGTGCCGACGCTGCGTTTCCTGATGGACGGAACCAGCACGGGCAAGGGACGGTAAGGCGCGGGACCGTCCGGTGCTGCCTGCCGCCCGGGAGCGTGCCACGCAAACCATTTCGATCGGATTCATGAGTTTACGAATTGGGTGGTTGCCTCGCGGCTCCAAGGATGGCAGTCTATGTTGCGATGCAGCAAATTGAACGGTCAGCCGAATTGGCCCCCGATCGGACTGGTCCCAAGTCTCTCTTCTTCGGAGAAGTGGACGCGGTACGAGTTTTTGAGCCCCGGTTGCGGGGATCGGCCAGTGGCCCGGACGGAAAGCCGGTCCAGAAAGCCGGCGATGACGGGAATTTAAGCTCATGGCCTCGATATTCGGCTTCAGATCAAGGGATCCTATCCGCGACAGGCAGGCAGACGTTGCGCGTCTCGACCGGCTGGCGAAGCTGTTCGAGCAGGTCGCGGCTGAAATCGATGCCGAGAAAACCAGCCTGGAGAGCCGCTACCGCAAGGAGGCGACCAACGCGGCCTTCCCAGTCGAAGCCGTGGAAAACGGTTCCGCCTCCGACCGCCGCGCGTCCGAGGTCAGCGCGCTGACGCAGTCGATCTTGAACAGCGAGCGCCGCATCGCGGCATTGTCGCGCCAGGGCGGCATGATGCGCGAGCTCCGGCATTCGCTGGATGTGGTCTTCGACGAGAACGCGGCCACCGATTCGCCGGCCACCGTCGCATCGGCCTGGCGGGCAGGAGCGGGCCGTGGGTGAAGGCGGCGGCGCGGGACCGTTACGACGGAGGTGATGCAAGACTGGAGGAAGTTGGGAGGGGGATTGAAGAGGTCAAGGTTGGCCCGTTTGGAAGCGGTTCAAGCGTCGACTTTGGGTTGGGGACGCACAGCGCAAAGGTGAGTTTGTCATGAATTCGGATCCCAAAATCATGTCCACGACAGCAATCGACACCCCCCTGCATTTCGGCTGGCGGTCCGGCCTGGCAGTCGCTTTGCTGCTCGCCGCTCTTGGCAGCCTGCCGGCAACCGCGTCTCATGCGCAGGATGTCCAGTCCGCGCCCTCTTTCGTCGACGACTTCAAGAGTTTCGACCGCGAGCGCTGGTACGTTTCAGATGGCTGGACAAACGGCAGCCATCAGAATTGCACCTGGTCGAAAGGCCTGGTCCAGCTTTCCGACGGCGTTCTTTCGCTCGGTTTCGCGAAGCAGAAGACCAAGGATCGTGAGTTCGCCTGCGGTGAGATACAGACCAAGCAGCGCTTCGGCTATGGTACCTATGAGGCGCGAATGAAAACCGATACAGGCGCCGGCCTCAATGCGGCCTTCTTTTCCTATATCGGCCCGTCCGACAAGCAGCCCTGGGACGAGATCGATTTCGAGGTCCTCACCAAGGACACGTCCAAGGTGCAGGTCAACGCCTATATCGCCGGCAAGGGCAAGAACGAGAAGCTGGTCGACGTGCCCGGTGGCACCGACAGTGCCTTCAACGACTACGCCTTCGTCTGGGAGAAGGATAGTCTGCGCTGGTATCTCAATGGCCAGCTTGTGAACACCATTACCGATCCTGCGAAGCTGCCCAGCCATGCGCAGAGGATTTTCTTCAGCTTTTGGGGCAGCGACACGATGAAGGGCTGGATGGGAGCGTTCGCCGATCCGGGCCGCAAGCTTTCGCTGCAGGTCGAACGTGTCGCCTTCACCGCGCTCGGCCAGCCCTGCCAATTTCCGGAATCGCTGGTGTGCAGTATAAAGGAGTTCGGAAAGACGAATTGAACCGGCAGGGCCGAGACGAGGCCCGCTGCCTGATGGGAATCAAACCGCATGAACTTGACGGTGTTTGGAATTGGCTATGTCGGCCTCGTGCAGGCGGCGGTGCTTGCCGAGGTTGGACACCAGGTCGTTTGCGTCGACATCGACGCAAGCAAGGTGGAGCGGCTCAACCAGGGCCTAGTCCCGATCTTCGAGCCAGGCCTTGAAAGCATCGTCAGGGAGAATCACGCCGCCGGCCGCATCAAGTTCACCACCGATGCGGCGGCCGCCGTCAGGCATGGCGAAATCCAGATGATAGCGGTCGGCACGCCGCCCGGCGAGGACGGTTCGGCCGACCTCAAATACGTGTTGACGGTCGCCGAGACCATCGGGCGCGAGATGGATACCGCCAAGATCGTCGTCGGCAAGTCGACCGTGCCGGTCGGCACCTGCGAAAAGGTGAAGGCTAGGATCGCCGAGACGCTGAAGAAAAGGGGGCGCGAGGATTTGCGCTTCGACGTCGCCTCCAATCCCGAATTCCTCAAGGAGGGCTCCGCCGTCGCCGACTGCATGAAGCCCGACCGCATCATCGTCGGCACCAGCAGCGAGGACACCGAAGCGGTGATGCGCGAACTCTACGCGCCCTTCAATCGCAACCATGAGAAGATGATCGTGATGGACGTTCGGAGCGCCGAATTCACGAAATACGCCGCCAACTGCATGCTGGCGACCAAGATCAGCTTCATGAACGAGATGGCGAACCTCGCCGAGCAGCTCGGCGCCGACATCGAGGAGGTGCGCAAGGGTATCGGCAGCGATCCGCGCATCGGCTACCACTTCATCTATCCGGGCCTCGGCTATGGCGGCTCGTGTTTTCCCAAGGACGTCCGCGCTCTGATCAAGACCGCCGAGGGCGTCAAATTCGACGCCAAGCTGCTGCGCGCCGTCGAGGAGCGCAACAACGACCAGAAATCCGTCCTGTTCGACAAGGTGCACCGCTATTTCAAGGGTGATCTCACGGGCAAGACCTTCGCGCTGTGGGGCTTGGCCTTCAAGCCCAACACGGACGATATGCGTGAGGCGCCGGCGCGTGTGCTGATGGAAGCGCTTTGGAGCGCCGGCGCGACCGTGCAGGCCTATGACCCCGAGGCCATGCAGGAATGCCAGGCCATCTATGGGCTGCGTGACGACCTGATGTTGTGCGGCACCAAGGAAGCGGCATTGCGCGGCGCCGATGCGCTGCTGATCGCCACCGAATGGAAGAATTTTCGCGCACCGTCCTTCGATGCGCTGAAGGCTGCACTGACCACACCGGTCATCTTCGATGGCCGCAACCTCTACGATCCCAAGGTCGTGGCGCGCCACGGCATCGAATATCACTCGATTGGCAGGCTGGCCGCGTGAGCAGCTGAATACAATCACGACTGCTGTTAACCCGGCGTTGTGCGCTCCGCGCTCTGGGCAGTTTGCGCGACATGCATTAGGTCGACGGAAAATAGGCCAGCTTGAATTGGATAGCCGGCCTTGAATTCGTGTAGCCCCGTGCAACGTCACCAACGCGCCATCACTCCAGCTGAGCAGCGCGTCATCGTGGTGTGTGAATTGAGGCGATCATGTCGATCGCTCGACGCTCACGGGCTGGCCACCATGCCACTTCAATGGGACGCCGCGGGTCAATGCACGTCGCCCAAAAGTGATCTCGGTTCGGGAAGACGACATGCGTAAAAACAAAGACCAAGCGTGTCGCCTGAATCCGTTTCGACGCGACGCGCTTTAGGCGGTTCGGGGCTTGGCCGAAAACATCTTGTTGAGATTTTGCACAGGGCTATCGACCATTCTTCGGAAAATGTCGGCTACCAAAAGCGACACTGCAAGAACCATGGGCAGGACGATCCACGCAGGAGCACCAATCAACGTACCTATTTTCGCGACAGCGATGAGCACAGTGAAATGAGTGAGGTACAATGGGTAAGATATATCCCCCAGCCATATCAGCGGCGGCTTATCGAGGAAACGGCTGCTCCCGGGCGAAGCGAACGCCATAAGAATTATGAGGCCAGCACCAACTCCGGAGGAGATGTGGCTGAAAAGTAACCCGTCATAGATGATCCAACGAGCCTCCAAAAGAAGAATTCCCATGGCCCACATCAACGCAACGACAACGGTTGGATATTTGGCGATAGCTGTTTTCAGTGTGTCTCGATAGACGGCCAGGAAAGCTCCGCCGACAAAGATCGGGATATAAATGGAGGTCTGCAGAAGAGACTGCGTTACGCTGCTGGCGGTAAGGCTAAATGCTTCGGGCCAGATCGCCCCGGGCACCAAGAGGACCAACGACAAAGTTACCATGGCCTTTGGAAATTTCAGAACGCCCCAGACTATGAATGGCATCGCGATGGATATTCTTATCTCGTGTACGAGAGACCACATTATGGGCGATAGCGTCATATGTTGGGTCAGTCCTGTCATTAACAAATGACCCACGACGGACTTGATTGAAATCGCACCAGGTGGCATGTGCTGGAGCCATTCGCTGTATCCATCTCCGATGGGTTGAACGAAAAGAGCCTTTGATGCAATTATTGCCAGCAACAATGCGACGGCAAAGGGCATCCAAATTCGCACTATTCTCTTTGCTGCATAATTGGCAAAAGAATCCCGTGCCTTGAGAATAGCCAACGTCAAGACAAAGCCGCTTAATATGAAAAACACCAGTACTGCTTCGTGCCCACTCCAGAAGATGTGGAGCGGAGAATAGGTAATTACGTTTTCCCAGCGCCAGGTGAAATGGCGTGTCGCGTTTGGGTCTGCCCACACAAGTAAATCGATACCTGGAATTGCCAACACCAAGTGGCTCGTTAGTACGACGATAGCGGCAATTCCACGAATTGCATGCAGGGAATTGAAGCGGTCTTGAGCCAATATTCGCGCCCTGAATTAATCGACATAGCGGCGGTCATCTAACTGCGAAGAAGTCCCGCTTGACATAGGCACGAAATGCCCGGCGCTGGGATATTCGAGTGCGAGCGCCCCGAAGGGTTGAAATCCTCGCACGCAGGCCGGGTGTCGGCTGCGGCGTGTAAGGTTCGACTTTGAAGACCGACGCAAGCTCCGGAAAGCGCTCCATGAGATCGGTATAAGACTTGTGGAAACGCCATCCCCATGGCGGGACGGCAGCCTTCCAGGGTTTGGCGGGGCCGGTGAAATGGATGATCTTTGGCGCGAGAATTCCGTGGCATTTGAGCTTGGCGTAGACATTGTGGAAATTATAGGCCGGCGAGAGCGGTTCGACATTTTGCTCAAAGACGGCATTGAGCGCACTCTGGTCGTGCCGAATGAATGTGTCGCCGTTGCTGAAGAATGCGTTTAGCGCTTTGGGACCATAAATGGCCCAAGTGTCCCGGTTGCATGCCAGCACTCCGGAGTTGAAGTAGCTCTGACGCGTGGCTCCCGCCAACACATCGAAATAGCCTTTAGGATTAAGCCCCAATCTATCGTCGGGATCGAGCCAGGCGCTACCCCTGCCGGCCGCGATCCAACCGTCCCGGACCCGATGCCGGACGAGCGGCGCAATGTCTCCAACGATTTGGATATCGCCATCAAGGTAAACGATGTTGCGATACTGCGACGGCAAATGGTCGGCTATCACGAGCCGCGCCAAAGCGGTGACTGGCACGTGGTTCTTGGCAAACGCCACGCCATCCGGTGGCACATAGGACGTGTCGGGCAGCGCGATGAAGGATATCGCCCGACCTGCACGGTTCTGAAGTGTGTCGATCAGTGCTGGATCGACACCGACCGTGTAGATCATGATGTCGGTCAACGCGTCGATGCCTTGCGCCGTCAACTGAAGTGCCGCCAGGAGTGACGGACCGAGATATCCGTTGTCGGTCACGAAGACGACCGCGGTGTCGTGCCTTTTCCCTGTCATGCCCACCGTCCAAGCAGGCGTGCGCCCCTGCCCGTCAAAAGCCGCTTGCCCAGGGCAATCAGTTCAGTTTCGGGTCCTACAGGTCGTCGCATCAAATTCCACTGCAGCAATTGCGCTCCGGCAAAAGAGATCGCTCCAATGGCGATCTGTGACGCGAGGTTCAAAATCATCTCGGACATTTCGACGCCGGATGGAAGCGCCGACCGAGAGACGAGCACGGCCGCGATCATGACTCCGGCACTTGCCAGGCTTCGCAGATTGGGGCGCACCTGTGCAAGATAGCCAATGCCGGTGAGTTGCCGCACGACCTGAAGATTGAAAAAGATGCCGATGACCCCCGCCACCGCTCGCGCGATTGCCACGCCGGCAAGTCCACCAAGCCAAAGTCCCACGATGACCGAGGGGACGCGCAGGATGAATGCCTGAACGTCACGCTTGAACAGCAATCGCGTGTCCCCCGTTGCCATCGCCAGCGGTTGCGCCAGGCTTCCCAGGGTTTGAATGGCAAACACGGCAGACAACGCCTGGATCACGATTACGGCGGGAAGCCACTTGTCCGTCATCGTCAGCCGGACCAATGGTTCGGCGATCAGCGCCATTCCGACACCGACGGGCAATGCGATCATCGTGACGAGCGCTTGCGACGACTGGTAGACCTTCTCCAGGCCGCCGTCGTCGCGGTTCTTCACATGGGCGAATGCAGGAAACAGCACCGAGGTCAAAGGAGCGATCGCCTCGCGCGTCGGCATGGCGGCGAGATTGTCGCCCACCGAATAATATCCAAGCGGGGTCTTGCCGAGGAAGGCTCCGATCAACAGATGGTCGAACCGCCAGTTCAGTGTGTTGATAGCCTGTGCAAGAGTCAGCCAGATGGAATAGCCGAACATCTCGCGCCAGTGCCGCAAGCCGGGCTTTGGCTTGAAGGGCGCGACTATATAGGAAATGACGAGGCCAGTGAAATCCGATGCCAACGTTCCCGCAACAAGCGCCCAGTAGCTTTTGAAGATGAACGCGAACACGGCCGACACGATGAGCCCGACAAGCTTCTGGGAAACTTCGACCAGGAATTGCTGCCAGAACACCAGGTCGCGCGTGAGGAGGATTCGACGCGGACTGCCAAGCCCTCCTATCAGTGTCGAAATTGCCAACGCCGCCAGCACCGGCGGCAAGCGCGGTTCCGCGAACGCCGATTCGGCCGGCATCGCGACGACCATAAGCATCGCGGCGACCGCCGCGGCACGCACCGCGCTTAGCGTCCAGGCGGTATCAAGATGTTCCTTGGTGGGATTTGGATGATGGATGAGCACAGCGCCGATCGAAATTTCGGTGACTGAGTTCAAGATCGCGAGCACGGTCCAGCCGAGGGCGACAATTCCGAAATCGCCGGGAGTGAGCAGCCGCGCTAGGACAAGCGTGCTTACCAAGCCCAGGAGATTGGTGATGAGCCGAGCCGCGGTGATCCATGCCGCGCCCTTGGCCAGTCTTCCCTTGATTCCATCCACGCGCCGGCGCCTCCAGTACACTCAGAACCGACACATCCCCGCCCGCGATCGATATTCGATCAATGTCCGATGCGATCGTTTTTATTCCCCGTCTGGTCAGGGCGCAAGCATTTATGCCGCAGTGCAGCATTAAAACGGATATGGCTATTGTGCACCGCAGTCGGTGGGGCAAGATGGAAAGAGCGACACACAAAAGGATCGACTTCTGATGACGCACCAGAAATGGCTGGAAGACCCCCCGCAAGGGAGCCGAACGACCGAAGATCTTCAAATTGCCTTGCGGCATCGTATCAGAGAAGTCTTGCTCCCGCTGATAGCCGGACGCGGCGAGCGCATCCACCTTATTGATCCACCGGAGCATCCCAACGTCGGCGACTGCGCGATCTTGTTGGGCGAATTGGATTTTTTCAAACGCGAGCTTCCCGGCAGCCAAGTGGCATTCCACGACTGGAGTACCTACAGCCCGTCATCTGACCGACACATCGAGCGCGCATCCGTTCTCTTGATGCATGGCGGGGGCAATTTCGGGGATATATATCCTCACCACCACGAGTTTCGTTTGAAAATCCTTCGACGCTTTCCCAATCGACCGACCATCCAGCTGTCTCAAAGCATCCATTTCGACTCACCGGCGGTGTTGCAGGAGACGCGTGACGCCATCGCCGCGCATTCCGATTTCACATTGCTGGCTCGTGACACAAAAAGTGAAGCCTTTGCCAGGGCGAATTTCGATTGCCAAGTGGTGCTCTGTCCGGACATGGCATTCGCCATGGACCGGATCGTCCGCAAGCCGGCAAATGTGGACGCGTTCTGCCTGTTGCGCACTGACAAGGAAGCGGTGGCGCCGCATGAAGAAATCAAGAGGCAGCTGAACCAGATGGGGCTTTCCGCGGAGGCGAGAGACTGGTTGGATGATCCCAGAACCGCGGCTCGATTGGGGGACATATTGTTCTCCAAATTCACGCGTAAGTTTCCTGCCGCCTATCCGCTGCTGGCGCCCTTGGCGCTTATCGCACGCCGACGCTACGCGGAGACCCGGCTGAGGGTGGGTATCGACCTGTTGAGTCGCGGGCGTATTGTGGTCACCGATCGGTTGCATGCTCATATTCTGAGCACGCTTCTCGGAATCCCGAACGTCGTTTTCAGATCCTTCGATGCCAAAGCTGCTGCTTTTTACGACACCTGGACACATGCGGCGCCCATCTGCCGGCTAGCTGATGGTCCCTCCGACATGGTCCATGCTGTCCAAGCCGTGATGCCGCCGAAATGAGCCAGGTCATTGGAATGCCGGATTGCAGCTCTTCGCCGCATTACGCGGCGGTGATCCGCGCATATCAATGCACGCCGCTCCTGATCGAAGTGATAGAAGCGCTGCGAAGACAAAGCGTGCCTCCGAAACGGTTGATCATCGTGGATTCATCGCGCGATCCGGCCGTATCCAGCGCGTTTGAAGAGCTTGGTGCGGATATCGTGACATATCCTTCCGAGGACTTCAATTTTTCGAAAGCGATCAATCTCGGTGTCGCAGTCAACGACCAGCCTCTCACGCTCATCATCAGCAGCCACATGCTCATTCGGGCGCCTGACCTGATAGCGAAAGGATGGGACGCTGGTCTTAGTGGGGGCATGGAGATTGTCTACTGGAGGCATCCACCAGCACAGGATGCCCCACACGAGTGCCATACCGTTATGACCAATCACAACTTCAACGGCAGAAATGGCCTGTCCAATACCATGGCCATGATCCCTACTCGACTGCTGCGAGAGCGTCCCTTCCGGGAGGAGGTCTTTTCGGCCGAGGACCAGGAATGGACCAAGTACTATTTGGCATCCCGCCGTCACGCGATGTTGCGCATCGACACCAGGGATGTCAGCTACAGCAATCCCAACCACAACGCCGAGACATGGAGCGAGACCAAGCTTCTGCGGGAGGAATTGGCAATTGGATACTTCGTCAATCGGCGGCTACTTTTGCCGGACAGGATCATCGCTCGGCTTCTGCGAGGTATTCTCGCCACTTTGCGCCGCCGACCAGAAAAAGCTCGAGTGCATTTCGGCTTTGCCTGGGCTATGACTAAAGCAAATTTCAAGCAACCAAGTGCAAAGTCGCGATATTTTTGAGCCGTGGAGCATCTCCCGGGTCGTGGTGGCTGGCATTTTTGGCGTTCGAGAGATCAGAACGGCTTTTTTTGTTTAAGGAACGGTGATGAGAAATTCTGTTGATGAAAATATCAACATAGTATGCGTGTCAGATACAAACTATGTACCGCATCTAGTTACACTATTGAAATCAGTCCAATCAAATTCTGGTCATGATGACACCTTCAATGTGCATATTATACACGATGCTATAAGTGAAGATTTGCAAAAATTAATATCGGCCGAATTGAGAGGGATGGAGGTTCGCTGGTATTCAATTGTTGGTCACGATGCTTTGACATTGCCTCCTCTTCTGCAAATAAGCCGCGCTACCTATTTGCGTCTTATCATGGACGAGGTTCTGGATGAATCGATATCTCGTCTCATATACTTGGATATCGATATGGTTGTGACGGGCAGTCTGAAAGAGCTTTGGCAATGTGATTTGGGTCACTGTGTTTGTGCGGCTGTTCCTGATCCTGGTATAAATACCGAAGCGTTCGCGCAGAAGTATAATTTGACCCTTCCCGGTCAATATTTTAACGCGGGGATGATGGTACTTGACATGCAGCGCGCTCGTATTGATGGAATTCTGGGAGGTGCATTGAATCTGTTGCTGGAGCATCCATCCAAGTTTGAATATGCCGATCAGGACGCCCTGAATGTTATGTTGTGGGGTAAGTGGAAGCAGGTGGATGCGACGTGGAATTTCCAGAGAGAGTTTATGTACGATGATCTAGCCGCATGGCGCGTGATGTCGAGAGATAGGCATACCGTGCCGAAAATCATCCACTTTACGGAGAGCGTTAAGCCGTGGAAGGCTGGAGAGTGGCACCCGTTTGCGTGGCTTTATTGGAAGCACCTGCTCCGGTCGGGATTCGCCGGGGAGGTCATGCGAAAAGAGAACATCAGGTATCGAGACATCATCAAAATGTGGCTTAAGTACCTATTCAAGAAACCGAATTTGGCTCGGGGCTCGGCCAATACCTAGGGCGCCATCCTGCTTCGTCTCGATCCACGCATTTTATGCTGCAGCGCAATATGCATCGTGGACAAATTTATCGCCAGTCGATGGTCTTCCGCGGCCTGACTCCCCAAGGGAAGCTTCCCGAGCCAGCAAGCCTTTGAAATGAAGTGACAAATCCATCCGAAGCGTGTGGTTCTCCTGACTGCTTGGCATTCGCCTTGATCAACGCACCGGGTCGATTTTTGCTACGCCGCAGCAAAAATGTTGCGATGCAGCAAGAGCTGTACTAGGCTCGCCTCGGGTGGGTCAAACAGCGGTCGAGTTTTCATGCTGCATGTCTTGTACCTTGTACACGATGTTTCCGATCCGGCGGTTCGCCGGCGGATCACGATGCTCCGGACAGGTGGCGCCCAGGTCATCCTGGCTGGCTTCCGCCGTACCGCCACCCCGGTTGCCGATATCGAAGGATTGCGGCCGGTCGACCTTGGCGCGACGCGTGACGGCCGATTCGCGCAGCGTCTGGCGGCCGTGGCGAAAACAGCAGTTTCGATAGGTTCGAAGCTCAAGGGCATGCCGAAGCCCGACATCATCATCGCGCGCAACCTGGAAATGCTGGCGTTGGCGCGCCGGGCAAGGTCGGCTTTCGGCGCCGCGGTCCCGATCGTCTATGAATGCCTCGACATTCATCGCCTGGTGCTCCGCGACGATTTCCTGGGCAAGGCGCTGCGCGCCACCGAGCGCCATCTGGCGCGGGACGTGAAGCTGCTGGTAACCAGTTCGCCCGCCTTCATCGCCAATTATTTCAAACCCTTCCGCCAGGTCGCGGCACCGGTGGAACTGGTCGAGAACAAGTATTTCGAGGCAGCGGCTGTTCTGCCTGGCGAACGCGAGGCGGTGGAAGCACCTGGCGCGCCGCCATGGCGTATCGGCTGGTTCGGGGCGCTTCGGTGCCGCCGCTCGCTCGAACTGCTGGCCGGCTTCACGCGCCGTATGGAGGGCCGGTTCGAGATCGTACTGCGCGGCCGCCCGGCACTTTCCGAATTCCGGGATTTCCATGCCTTCGTCGATGCCGAACCTTACCTGTCGTTTCGCGGGCCGTATCGCAACCCGGAGGACATGGCGGCGATCTATCAGGACGTCCATTTCTCCTGGGCGATCGATTTCTTCGAGGAGGGACAGAACTCCGAATGGCTGCTGCCCAACCGCCTTTATGAAGGCTGCCGCTTCGGCGCGGTGCCGATCTCGATGGACAACACCGAGACCGGACGGTTCCTGCGGCATCGCGATATCGGCGTTTTGTTGCCGCAGGCCACGCCCGAGGCGCTGGAAACAGCACTTGGCAGGATGGAACAACACCGCTTCGGCAGGCTCAAGGCGCGCGTGCTGGCCCACAATCCGAGGATGTGGAGCTACGATCGCGGCGACTGCAGCGCCCTGGTCGAGAAACTTCGCCGACTGACCATCGGGCGCGAGCCTTTCACAACCGAAGTTTTGGCCTAGGAGAAACATCGCCCGATGACGCAAGCGCCTGCCGCCAGCCTGATCGTGATCCCGTGCCTCAACGAGGCAACTCATATCGGTGCGCTGCTCGACCAGCTCTGCCCGGCGGCGGAACGGCTTGGCGCGCGGATCCTTGTTGCCGATGGCGGCAGCACCGACGGTACGCTGGCAATTGTCGGCGAGCGCCAGAAGAACGATCCGTGCATCATCCTGCTTCACAATGAAAGGCGCATCCAGAGTGCCGCGATCAACCTGGCGGTGTCCAAATTCGGCGAGGGCGCGCAATATCTGATCCGCATCGATGCCCATGGCGGTTATCCCGACGACTATTGCGACCGGCTGATCGAGGAGGCGCAGGCCACCGGCGCCGATTCGGTGGTGGTTTCGATGCTGACCAGCGGCAGCGGCACCGTGCAGAAGGCGGCGGCGGCGGCGCAGAACTCCAAGCTCGGCACCGGCGGCTCCAAGCATCGCCACCTCTCCGCCGGCGAGTGGGTCGACCACGGCCATCACGCGCTGATGCGGATATCGGCCTTCCAGGCCGTCGGCGGCTATGACGAGACGTTCAGCCACAACGAGGATGCGGAACTCGACTATCGGCTGAGGCAGGCCGGCTACAAGATCTGGATGAGCGGCAGGACGCAGATGGTCTACTATCCGCGTACTTCGCTGCGCGGCCTCTATTTCCAGTACCTCGGCTATGGCCGTGGCCGGGCCAAGAATGTGCTGAAGCACCGGGTGATCCCGAAGGTTCGGCAGATGGTGCCGTTGGCGGTCTTCCCGGTGGTTCTGTTGGCGGCCTTCTCCTTCGTGCACTGGATTGCGGCGCTGCCGCTGTTGCTGTGGGTGGCGGTGTGCCTGGGCTACGGCCTGGTGACGGCCATCAGTCAGCGCAATGCCGATATCGCGCTTGCCGGCGTCTCGGCGATGGTCATGCATTTCGGCTGGTCCGTCGGCTTCTGGCTGCAGCTTCTCGGCCTCGGCGCGTGGCGGAGGGCGGCATAATGGTGGCTGGGGCCAGGAACCGCAGCATCGACATCGGCGTGTGCACGTTCCGGCGGCCGGAACTGGCCGACACGCTGCGCTCGCTCGCCGCGCTTGCCATGCCTGACGGCTTCGAGGTCGGCGTCATCGTCGCCGACAATGACGACACGCCAAGCGCCAGGGCGTTGGTGACGGCGCTGTCGCAGGAATTGAAGCTGCCGGTCCGCTACCGGCATTGCCCGGCGCGTAACATCTCGATTGCCCGTAACGCTTGCCTCGACGCCAGCAAGGCGGATTTCCTGGCCTTCATCGACGACGATGAGACCGCCACCGCCCACTGGCTCGCCGAACTGGTGACAATGGCTGAACAGAGCGGCGCCGCCGCGGTTCTCGGCCCGGTGCGCGCGCTCTATCGCCCGGATGCGCCGGACTGGATGCGCCGCGGCGATTTCCATTCCACCTTGCCGGTTCGCGTGCGGGGCGAAATCCGCACCGGGTACACCTGCAACGTCCTGCTGCGCATGGGATCGGACAGCCTGCGCGACCGCCGCTTCAGCCTGGCGCGCGGCCAGACCGGCGGTGAGGACACCGAATTCTTCGACCAGATGCACAAGGCAGGCGGCCAGATCGCCTTTGCCCCGGAAGCATGGGTGGACGAGGCGGTGCCGAGGGCCAGAGCCGCGTTCGACTGGCTCAGCCGCCGTCGTTTCCGGGTCGGTCAGACGCACGGCCATCTCCTGGGCCGCAATGCCAGCGGCATCGCTCGGGTGAAGCAGGCCGGCCTTGCCGCGGCAAAGGCCGCTTATTGCTTTGCCGCCGCACTTCCGGTTGCCGCCAGCCCGATGCGCAGGAACCGCAGCGTACTGCGCGGCATCATGCATGTCGGCGTCGTCAGCGGCCTT
The DNA here is from genome assembly GCF_006442195.1 of Mesorhizobium sp. B2-3-13. Lineage (NCBI taxonomy): Bacteria > Pseudomonadati > Pseudomonadota > Alphaproteobacteria > Hyphomicrobiales > Phyllobacteriaceae > Mesorhizobium > Mesorhizobium sp. B2-3-13. The sequence continues at coordinate 22,018 of NZ_VFVQ01000011.1, read as the reverse complement.
GTCGGTGTCCGCGAACTGCGCCTCTACGGCCAGCCTTCACCAGAGGAAGGGGGCAAGCATGCAGCCTGATGGTGCCTTCGTCCCCGACGTTTCTTTTGTGATTGCCGCCTACAATGCCGAGGCAACCCTTGATCGGGCGATCGCCAGCGCCATCGCCCAGAAGGGTGTCAGCCTTGAAATCATCGTCGTCGACGACAAATCGCGTGACGGCACACTCGATGTGGCGCGGGCCTACCCCGAGCACATCGTGCGCGTCGTGGCGCTCGAAAAGAACAAAGGCCCCGGTGGGGCCAGGAATGCCGGGCTCGACGCCGCGCGCGGCAGGTGGATCGCGGTTCTCGATTCCGACGACGCCGTCTTTCCCGGCCGCATCGCCGCCATGATAGGCCGCGCCGAAAAGGCGGACGCCGAGATCGCCGTCGACAATCTCCAGGTCGTCCGTGAGGACGGTGTGGTCGAGGACGCGATGTTCCCGCGCCAGTATCTGGAAGGTCTGCGCGAGATAACGCTCGCCACCTACATCGCCGGCAACGTCGTGTTCGAATCGAAATTCAATTTCGGCTACCTCAAGCCGATCTTCCTGCGCAGTTTCCTCGACGAGAACCAGCTGCGCTATGACGAGAAACTGAGGATCGGCGAGGACTACATCCTGTTTGCCGACGCTCTCGCCAAGGGCGGCAGATGCGTGGTCGAGCCTACTATCGGCTATGCCTATCATATTCGTAGCGGCTCCATCTCCCGTGTGCTCGAGCTTCATCACGTCGAAGCGATGCGCAAAGCAGATGCGGTATTCGCTCAAACCCACCAGATGGATGAGGCTGCGCAGGCAGCGTTCGCCCGGCGCGGCCGCAGCCTGCGCAAGGCAGCCTCGTTCCTGGCGATGGTTCAGCACATCAAGGCGCGGTCCCCGCTCAAGGCGATACGGACTGCGCTCAGCGACCCGGCGGCGGTCGGGCATATGGGCATGCCGATCGCCGTGCGGTTGCGAAGAGTAGCGGCACAGTTTGCCGTTGGGGTGGGGAGGTGAAGATGCAGGCACATGAAGGGATTTCTCGTGGCCTGTGAATGGACTGAAGTCGATCTCCTCAGAAGGAATTTGCGATGAAGAAAATCAGGAAGGCCGTGATACCGGTGGCGGGGCTTGGAACAAGGTTCCTGCCGGCGACCAAGTCGATGCCGAAGGAAATGCTTCCCGTAGTCGACAAGCCCGTCGTGCAATACGCGGTGGACGAGGCCTTCGAGGCCGGCATCGAACACATCGTGTTCGTGACGGGCCGCAACAAGGCGGTCATCGAGGACTATTTCGACCTCCATCCGGAATTGATCGGAACCCTGGAGCAGACCGGCAAGAAGGCGCAATTGCAGTCGCTGGAAAGCCTGCTTCCGGTGGCCGGCGCCACCTCCTTTATCCGCCAGCAATCGCCGCAAGGCCTCGGACATGCCGTCTGGTGCGCGCGCGAGGTCATCGGCAACGAGCCTTTCGCCCTGCTTTTGCCTGACATGGTCTCCTTCGGAGGGCGCGGATGCCTGGCCGAGATCACCGACCTCTATGCCGAGACCGGCGGCAACGTCATCGCCGTTGAGCGCTGCGATCCGACCGAGACCAACAAATATGGCATCGTCGGCCGTGGCGCCGACATTGGCGGCGGCTTCGAGGTGACGGCCATGGTCGAAAAGCCGGCGCCGGCCAACGCGCCGTCGAACTTCTACATCAACGGCCGCTATATCCTGCAGCCCGAGATCTTCCAGCTTCTGGGCAACCAGCAACGCGGCGCCGGCAATGAGATCCAGCTGACCGACGCCATGGTCCGCCTGTCGCAGGAGCAGCCATTCTTTGCCCAGCCTTTCAAGGGCCGCATGTTCGACTGCGGTTCCAAGGAGGGGTTCATCCAGGCCAATATCGCCTTCGCGCTGGCGCGCGACGACATGAAGGGCCCGGTTTTCGAGATGCTCCGGGAGTTCGTCCGGACGCATGAACGCCAGGAAGAAGCCGCATAATGCCCATCTTTCGGGAGCATTGTCGGATGGCTGACGGCGGAGGGGCCGGTCGGCTCCTCGCTGTCCGGCACCAAGCGTGTGTCGCGTCCGCCAATGCTCCCGATCTTTCTGGGGCCCGCGAGCGAGACAAGCCAGAATTGGACCGAAGATGAATTATGCCAATTTTCCTCTCGACAAGAGGATGCCATTGCCGAATTCGGACGCAGGAGACGGCGACGACTTCATCGATATCGAGCGGCTGCTTGGCATGGCCGCACGGCAGGCCAAGGTGGTTGGCGTGTGCGCCATCATCGGTCTTTTCCTGGGCTTGCTCTATCTGCAGACGACGCCGCCAAAATTTGTGTCGGTCTCCAGCGTGCTGATCGATGAGGGCCTGAACAAGATCGTCGACGACATCTCGGCGGCATCGACAACCATGCAGACCGATTCGGCCATCCTGAGCCAGATCGAGATCCTGACCTCGACCCGGCTCGCCGCCGTGGTCGTCGACAAGCTCAAGCTCGACCAGAACGACGCGTTCATGAACCCGCCCCAGTCGGCGCTTGCCCAGGGCGTCGGGATGATCCGCGGTCTGATCCAGTATGTCCATCCGAGCCAGGCCACGCCGGGCGTCGGCGATATCTCCAAGCTCGACCCCGCCGCGCGCGATGCGCTGATCGCCACGTCGCGACGCGACTATGCCATCCTCAAGCTGCAGAACGAGATCCGGGCCGATCGCGTCGGGCGAAGCTACGTCATCGCGCTTGGCTATCAAGCGACGGATCCGGGTTTGGCGAAAGCCATCACCAAGGCCTATGCCGACGCCTATCTCGCCGATCAGCTCGATGCCAGCTTCGACGCCACCGAGCGCGCGGCGGTCTGGCTGCAGGGCCGGCTGACCGAACTGCGCGAGAGCTCGCAGCAGGCATCGCTGGCGGTCGAGAAATTCAGGGCCGAACACGGCCTGTCCGCCAACAGCGACGGCCAGCTGATGAGCGACAAGCAGCTCGCCGACCTGAACGCCCAGCTCATCGTGGCGCAGGCCGACACGGCACGTGCCAGCGCCCGCTACCAGCAATACAAGTCGATCGTCGACAGCGGTTCGGACAACGCTTTCAAGGACGCCGCCATATCCAGCGACCAGCCAAGCAGCGCAGTCATCGCGGCGCTGAAGACGCGCTATCTCACCGTCGCCAAGCGGCAGCAGGATGTGGAGGCGAATTTCGGCCCGCAGCATCCGCAGGCGGTGGCGCTCGCCAAGGAGAAGGCCGACATATCGGCGCAGATCTTCGGCGAACTGAAGCAACTGACCCAAAACTATCGCAACGAATATGAGGTGGCGCTGGCGCGCGAGACCGCGCTCAGGGCCAATGTCGCCGCCGCGCAAGGCAAGAGCTCCATCGACAATCAGTCGCAGGTGAAACTGCGCGAGCTCGACCAGAAGGCGACGGCGCTGACCACACTCTACCAGACGTTCCTCGGCCGCTACGAGGAAGCCGCGCAGCAGCAATCCTTCCCGGTCGGCAAGATCCGCATCATCTCGGATGCGTCGACGCCGCTTGCCGCCTCGAGCCCGCGCACCGTCATCGTGCTCGGCCTTTCGCTGGTGCTCGGCGTTCTGATGGGCGCCGGCTTCGGCGGGCTCAACGAGTTCAACGAGCGGTTCTTCAGGACCGGCGACGAGGTGCGCGACCGCGTTGGCCTCAAATTCCTCGGTTACCTGCCCACCATCGGCAGCAAACCGACGAAGGAAGACAAACCGGACGAGCCCGATCTCAAGGTCGCCAGATCGCCGGCCGCCATTGAAAGGCGCGCGCGAATGCGGGTAAGCATCGACGCTCCGGCGTCGATGTTCTCCGAAACGCTGCGCAGCGCCAAGATCGCTTTCGATGTCGTCATGGAAGGGCAAGCCAGCCGCGTCATCGGCGTGGTCTCGGTCCTGCCCGGCGAAGGCAAGTCGACGGTCGCGGCCAATCTCGCCGGTCTGCTCGCCGCCAACGGCGCCAGGACGCTGCTCATCGACGGCGACCTGCGCAATCCGGGCCTCAGCCGCAGCCTCGGCATGGAAGCCGAGCAAGGGTTGATGGAAGCCGTGGTGAGCGGTCAAACCTGGCAGTCCGTAGGCAAGATCGACAGGCAGACCAAGCTGGCGATCATTCCGGCGGTGTCGCGTGGGCATTTCTCGCACACCAGTGAGCTTCTCTCCTCGGCCGGTATGCGGCGCTTCATCGAGAACGCCAAGGAGACGTTCGAATACATCGTCGTCGATCTGCCGCCGCTGGGGCCGGTGGTCGACGCCAAGGCCTTCGCGCCGCTCGTCGACGGCTTCGTTCTGGTCGCCGAATGGGGCCGCACGCCGCGCGCCATGGTGCGCTCCATGCTGGAATCCGAGCCCTATGTCGCCAACAAGATCGTCGGCGCGGTGCTGAACAAGGTCGATCTGAAGAAGCTGGCCAAATACGGATCGTTCGGCGCGTCGGAGAAATTCTTCGACAAGTACTCGAGCTACTATCTCGACAAGTCGGAAGTGCGGTCGAAGACAGCGGCCTGAGATAGGCCGCCGCTCTCATTTCGAGATTGCGCAAAGTTTCGGCCGTCCCGCCCTGCGGCCGTCACAAAAGTTCGCAGCGCCGCAACATCGCGGAACGGTAGCGCCACCCAGATGCCGGCAGTGCTCCCTACACGCCGATGCCACGCGCCTTCAGCGCCGCCGTGATTTCCTCGAGGATGGCGGGGTCGTCGATGGTCGCCGGCATCGTCCAAGCTTCCTTGTCGGCGATCTTCTGCATGGTGCCGCGCAGGATCTTGCCGGACCGCGTCTTGGGCAGCCGCTTGATGGTCACCACCGTCTTGAAGGCGGCGACCGGGCCGATACGCTCGCGCACCAGCGCGACGACCTCCTTCTCGATGGCGCCGCCTTCGCGCGCGACACCGGCGTTCAGCACAACGAAGCCCAGCGGAATTTGGCCCTTCATCGCATCGGCGATGCCGACGACGGCGCATTCGGCGACGTCGGGATGGGCGGCCAGCACTTCTTCCATCGCGCCGGTCGACAGCCGATGCCCGGCGACGTTGATGATGTCGTCGGTGCGGGCCATCACGTAGAGATAGCCGTCCTCGTCGATCATGCCGGCATCGGCCGTCTTGTAGAAGCCGGGGAACTCATCGAGATAGGCCTGGCGGAAGCGGGCATCGGCATTCCACAGCGTCGGCAGGCAGCCCGCCGGAAGCGGCAGCTTGACCACGACATTGCCCAGCGTGCCGCGCTGCACCTCGTGGCCGGCATCATCGAGCACGCGGATGTCGTAACCCGGCATGGGCACACCGGGCGAGCCGTATTTCACCGGCAGCAGGCCGAGCCCGGCGGGATTGATCGTCATCGGCGAGCCGGTCTCGGTCTGCCACCAATGATCGACCACCGGCACGTTGAGCTTCTGTTCCGCCCATTTGATGGTTTCGGGGTCGGCGCGCTCGCCGGCGAGGAACAGCGTGCGGAATTTGGACAGATCGTATTTCGGCACGAACTCGCCCTTGGGGTCCTGCCCCTTGATGGCGCGGAAGGCGGTCGGCGCGGTGAACAACGCGACCACGCCATGCTCCGAGATCACCCGCCAGTAGGTGCCGGCATCGGGCGTGCCGATCGGCTTGCCTTCGAACATCACGCTGGTGCAGCCATGCAGCAGCGGTCCGTAGACGATGTATGAATGGCCGACCACCCAGCCCACGTCGGACGCCGCCCAGAACACTTCTCCCGGCTTGACGCCGAACTCGTTGTCCATCGTCCATTTCAGCGCGACCATGTGGCCGCCATTGTCGCGCACGATGCCCTTGGGCTGGCCGGTCGTGCCCGACGTGTAGATGATGTAGAGCGGGTCGGTCGCCAGCACCGGCACGCAGTCGACATTGGCGCCGGCCGCCCGTTCGCGGGCGACGGCATCGGCATAGTCGATGTCGAAATGGTCCTTCAAATCGCAGCGCAACTGGTCGCGCTGCAGGATCAGGCAGGCGTCCGGCTTGTGGCGGGACATCTCGATCGCCTTGTCGAGCAGCGGCTTATAGGCGACCACCCGGCCCGGCTCCAGGCCGCAGGAGGCCGAGATGATCAGTTTCGGTTTTGCGTCGTCGATGCGGGTGGCAAGCTCATGCGAGGCAAAGCCGCCGAACACGACCGAATGCACGGCGCCGATGCGGGCGCAGGCGAGCATGGCGATGGCCGCTTCCGCCACCATCGGCATGTAGATGATGACGCGGTCGCCTTTGCCGACGCCGCGGTTCTTGAGCACCGAGGTCAGCGCCACCACTTCGCGTTTCAACTCGGCATAGGTGAACTTCTTCACCGTTCCGGTGATGGCGCTGTCATGGATCAGTGCGATCTGGTCGGCCCGCCCGCCGGCGACATGCCGGTCAAGGGCGTTGTAGCAGGTGTTGCAGGTCGCGCCGGTGAACCAGCGGCCATAGACGCCGGCGGCCGTATCGAACACCTTGTCCCAAGGCGAATACCAGTCGATGGCCTCGGCCGCCTTCGCCCAGAATTTTTCCGGGTCGCGTTTCCAGCCGTCATAGACCTCGTGATAGCGTGAAGCCATCCGTAACCTCCCCAGGAACGATTTGCGGTCCTCGGCAATAGCCTATGTTGTTTCTTCGGGCGATGTCTCCCTGCATTTTCGTCTCAGTCGGCCGCGTCTTGACCTGACACGCGCGGTGTCGTGAAGTGCGGTACCTGAGGGGGGAACGAATGCACCATCGGTGGTCTATCGCGGCAAGGCCGGCGATTGGGCTGGCAATTGGCGTGGCACTGGCGGTTTCAGCCGGGAGCGCCCATGCCGGAGATGCCGCGGCACGGCGCATCATCGGCTTCTCGCCCGATGGCGTTTATTTCGCCTTCGAACAATATGGAACGCTTGACGCCGGTGCCTCGGCCTCCGGCTATTCCGAGATTGATATCATTGATATCAGAACCGACGAGTTCGTCGGTGGCAAGCCGATCCTGATTGTCGACGAATCCGAGGAATCGACGCTGAGCCTTGATTAGGCAAGGGCGCAAGCGGCCGCCAAGGCAGGACCCACCCTTGCCAAATATGCCATCGCATCGCGCGGCAAGCAGACGGCTTCCGACAAGTTCACCTTTCCCGGTGAGATGGTCGCCTACAACGACATTCCTCGCCTTGAGCAGGTGTCACGGAAATGGCTTTCGCCGCTCTATGACGAAACCGGGGTTTCGACGATCCAGCTGGAACAGATTCTGGCCGGCAGCACGGCCGATTGATCGGCGAGCTTCGATGACACCCAGCAAGGCGACACATCGGGCAAGGCGCTCGGTTTCCGGCTGACGCTGCAAGGCCAGGACGGCAAGCCTTTCAGGACCTTGCATGAGGACAAGGCCGTACCGGGCTCGAGGAACTGCCCGAGCTCCTACAGCCTGTCGGAATCCTATGAATACACACCGGCTGGCAAGCCGGCGGTGATCGTCGTGCTGGTGCAGCGCTTCAGCCAAGGCTTTGAAGGGCGTGATCGCCGCTTCATCGCCGTGACCGGACAGCTCCGCTGAGCGATCCATCGATAGCCGTCTAACGAACAGGATTCGCTGGAAATGTGGATTGCACTAGATCGGCAAGGCCACCAGCATGAGGCCGACACCGCCGAAGATCAAAATGGCTGTCGCAAGAGCTTTTCGATGACGTTCGAAAGTCGTTGGAGCCCGCTCCCAATTGTAACGCATACGCTTATCTCCCCAGGTCCCGGGGAGTTCTTACCTTACCCAAGGGAAGAAAAGCAACGGTCTTGCCGGTCAACGCACTCGCCTGCCGCGTCATTCCGACGACTGCTTCTGGGACGATTTCGGCCGTGGATGGACGTTGCGGCCTGACGAGAGCCTGTCGCAAACATAGAGGCCTGCGGGCCCTACCCAGCCGGCCGATAGACAGCGCCCCACCACCGCGCTATCTCATTTCGGGGTTTTGCATCGCTTTTGGGGTTCGTGATGGAAATTGCCTCTGGAACGGTTCTGCGGCTGGCGGACGATGCCTCGGTTCAGCATGTCGGCGACGGCGCGGTCGTGCTTTTGGCGCGCAGCGGTCAACTCTATACCTGCAACGGCACGACCGAAGCTTTTCTCGACAAAGTGGATGGCGCGCGCAACCTCGGCCAGATCGTCGGCCTGCTTTGCGAGGAGTTCGAGGTCGACAAGGGCACGCTTGACGAGGACATGGCGGCGCTGGCCACCGATCTTGTTTCGGAAGGCATTCTCGCCGCTCCAGGACTCGATAGCTGAAAGGACTGCTTGATGGCGGACAGTCCTCTCTTGCGCGCCTTGTTTCGCTGCCATCTCTGGGCAAGCGCGCGGCTGATGCCGGTCCTCATTGCCAACCGCAGCTTCGAGGAGGTGCTGAAATGGGCGCCCCTCGCTTCGCCGACGCCCTATCGCGGCTTGCCAGCCCCCTACATTATCGCCCGTGTCAACCGTGCCGTGCGCCGTCCCTGGCTGATGCGCGACCGCAGATGCCTGCGGGAAGGACTGCTCGGCCACCGTTTCCTGCGCCTTGCCGGCTTCGATCCGGAGTTGCGCTTCGGCGTCGATCCGAAGTCGCTGCAAGCGTCGCGGCTGTCGGCGCATTGCTGGGTCTGCCTCGACGGCGGGCCGGTGGTCAGCGACAGCCTTCCCGGCATGGTCGAGATCTATCGCCACCATGACCGCGCCTCGAAAGTGCGCGCCGCTTGACCAGACCTTGCGCCTTCTATGATCTCAACGGCCATGTCCTCGGCATTTCGGCCGACCGCGCCGGACTATGGCTGGGCTTCGACAGGATGCTCGCCAGCCTGCGCGTCGAAGGTTCGACCGAAGCGGATTTTCATCTCGACATCGTCGAGGCGGAAACATTGGACGAGACACCCGCCGGATCCCTGGTCTTTGACGGCGAGATACCGGACGACGGCTACTGCCGGATGATCACGGACGGCGCCAGCGTGCATCTGGTCTTGCCGGGGCGCCAGACCGTCGAGATCAACGAGAAGGGCTGGGCTCGACTCCGCATCGTGCCCGACAGCAAGGCCGCCTGGACGCCATCGATGCTGATGCTGGACGCAGCACTCGATGCCGGCGGCCAACATATGCTGCACACGGCGGGCCTGACGCTGCCGGGCAGCGACGCCGTCGTGCTGGTCCATGCCCCGAGCGGTACCGGCAAGACCACCACATCGCTGGCCTTGGCAACGCAAGGATTCGGCCTGTGCTCCGACGATGCCATGATCCTGGATGTCGCTTCCGCCAGGCCTGTTGCCTGGGGTTTGCCCCGCCACGTCAAGATCCATGAGAAGACCGCGCGGATGATCCCGCTTGTGGCGCCATGTCTCGGGCCGTCCTGGGACCGTTACGGCGAACAGGCTGTTTCGCTGGAAAAGCTGGGTGGGATCATAAAAATCGAGAACCCGACCGCCCGTCCGGTAGCAGCACTCCTGCACCTTGCGCGATCGGCCGACGAAGAAACCCGGCTCACGTCCATGGCCCGGACCGACGCGACGGTGGCGCTGGCGATGGACAATGTCCGCACCGGCATGACCGGCCTGCTGCCGCTGCAGAAGCGCCGGCTGGCGACGATCGGCAAGCTGGTCTCCTCGGTGCCGGCCTTCACCCTGGAAGTGGGCGCGCGTCCGGCCGATGCGGCGGCGCTGATAAGCGCCACATTGACGTCACGGGACTGACGGCCACTTCAAGCCGCGTATGGCCTGGCCTTGGCCAGCCGCTGGATCCAGCGGAACGCATCGCGACGCAGGCGCGAGCCGATCTTCTCCCGGGAATTGACCCTGAGCAGCGTGTTCGTCGTGATCAGCTTTTTGGCCAGCCGTATCGACAGGTCGGGCTTGATCCGAGCGGCGAGTTCGAGCGCATGCGATTCGTCGAACAACTGGCCGGTCACGTTGAGCACGATCGCCAGTTCGAGTTCGATGCCGGTCATGCGGGCGGCGTCGAGCAAGCGTTCCTCGGCTTTCGGCGACTGTAGCGCCCGTACGCCTTGCAGCACGTCGACACAAAGCTGCAGCCGGTGGAATTTATGCCCCCCTGCCGCATGCACGATGGCGATCGTCAAAAGGGCTGCCGGCGTGTCCGTCGCCTCGCCGTCAATGATGCCCAGCTCGCGAAAGCCCAGGGACAGGCGCCGCCGCATGCCGGTGTCGTGCACAAGGTCGCCATGCAGCTCGACCAGCAGGCTGGAGTTCTCCTTCTCCTGCCATTTGAACTCCTGCAGCTGGTAGGATTCGGCTTCGTTGCTGCCAAGCTCGAAGCCTGACGCCGCGATCACCTGGTTTGCCCGCGCAAGGTTGGCGGGCTCGACGAGGATGTCGATGTCGGTGAACGGCCGGTCGGAAATGTTGCGATAGAGTTTTCGCGCGAAGACCGGTCCCTTGACGATCCGCGCCGGAATGCCTTCCGCCGCCATCCCCTTCATGATGCGGTCACCATGATACTGCAGCAGCATCGAATGGCCGGTGGCGATCGTCGCCTTCTGGCGCAGATCATCCAGCTTGGATTGCAGGCCTGAATCTTGAGACAGGCGCGCGTCGCCGCGCTCCCTGAGCTTACGCAGCATAATCGGCAGGACACCGTGGAATTCGGCATTGTCGAGCAACGCCGACAGTGCCTTCGCCGACAAATTGTCCTCGACCGCCGCGGCCTCCGGATCGGCCAAGCGCAGCAGCAGTCTTTCTTCGGCGAAGGTGAGGGAGGGCAGCATCAACCCGGGCAAATCCATGGCTAAGTGGATTGTCCAGAATGGTTGCAGAAAAGCGCGGCCGAAGCCAGCCTTATAGGCCCCAGCGCAGCGCGGCCGTGTGGACAGGTGCGTCCCACCAGTCCGTCAGTTCGTCGTCGAGCAGGGTCAGCGTGATCGAGCAGCCGGCCATGTCGAGCGAGGTGACATAGGTGCCGACCAGCGAGCGGGCAATCGTCATGCCATGCTTCTCGAAAATCCGGCGAGCGCTGTTGTACATCAAGTAGAGCTCCATCAGCGGCGTGCCGCCGAAACCGTTGACGAACAGCAGCGCCGGGCCTTTCGCCTGGCCATCCAGATCCCCAAGGATCGTGGCACAGATCTCCTGCGCGATCGCATCGGCGCTCTTCAAGGTGTCGCGGCGGCGGCCGGGCTCGCCATGGATACCGACGCCGAATTCCATCTCGCCATCGCCGATGTCGAAGGTCGGTTTGCCGGCCGCCGGCACGGTGCCACTGGTCAGCGCCACGCCCATCGAGCGGGTCGCGTCGTTGACACGCTCGCCCAGCGCCTTCAACGCCGGCAACGCCAGCCCGTGCTCGGCGGCGGCGCCGACCATCTTTTCCACCACCAGCGTGCCGGCGACGCCGCGCCGTCCGGTCGTGTAGGACGAATTCTCGACAGCGACGTCGTCATTGGTCACCACCTGAAGCACGCCTTCCGACATTTCCGCCGCCATGTCGAAGTTCATCACGTCGCCCTCATAGTTCTTGACGATGAACAGGCAGCCGGCGCCGGTGTCGACAGCCTGCGCGGCCGCCAGCATCTGGTCCGGCGTCGGCGAGGTGAACACCTGGCCGGGGCAGGCGGCGTCCAGCATGCCATGGCCGACAAAGCCGCCATGCAGCGGCTCGTGGCCGGAGCCGCCGCCGGAGATCAGCGCCACCTTGCCCGGCTTGAGCATCTTGCGGCGGATGAATTTGTGCTCCTCGCCTAGCACCAGGATGTCGGCATGAGCGGCCACGAAACCGTCGAGGCTCTCGGTCAGCACCGTGTCCACCGAGTTCATGAATTTCTTCACGGCCGTCTCCTCCCGAAATAGCCTGACATCAAGGGGCAATCAGCCACTCTTGCCGGTGATGCTGGTGACCTTCTGGATGAATTCGTTGATCGCGCGGTCGAGCGCCGCATTCTGTTTGTCGTCGCCGAAATCCGGCACGATGAGCGAAACGTGCCTTGTCTTGCGCGCGCCCGCGGCGATCGAGATCTTCCCTGGATGGGCCTGATGGTAGGCGGCGAGAAACTGGTCCCGCTCGGCCTGGCTGAAATGGCAGACGGAAAAAATGGCGGGCAGATGCTTCGACGGAATCGGGATCGAATAGGTGGGGCTCGAAATCTGCGTGACGAAACTGCGGTGCTTGCCAAGCGCGTCGGCAAGGCGCTGGCGCATGCCGGACGGACGCTGGTCGATGACCTGCGACAGGATCGTTTTGTAGGCGCGGATCGCTTCTTCGGAGCCGGGCTCGGGTTTGATATCGATCATGCCTGCCGCCTAGACCGGGACGTCCGCGATGGCCGCCTTGGCCATGGCGAGTTGCGCCGGCGCGACCGAGAGATCGCGCAGGCCGGCCTCCAGCAGCGACGGGATCGAGGCGGGGTCGCCGCCGGCATCCCCGCACAGGCTGACGGGAATCCCGGTTTCCCGTCCGAAGGCCGAGACCGAACCGATCAGCCTAAGCACCGCGGGATGACGAACAGAATTCAGGTGGGCCACAGCGGCATTGTCGCGCGCGGCCGCCATTACATATTGCGTCAGATCGTTGGAACCGATCGACAGGAAGGCGACGCCGGCGAACGCCTCCGGCGCGATGGCCACCGAAGGCACTTCGACCATGATGCCGAGCGGCGGCATTTCTTGCGCGATGCCGCGCGCGGCAAGGGCTGCCCGTTCCTCGGCGAACAGGGTGGCGGCGCGTTCATACTCTTCTGATGTGGCGATCATCGGAAACATGACTTTGAGATTGCCGTGTGGTGCGGCGCGCAGCAATGCCCTGATTTGAACACGGAATATGTCGAGCCTGGCCAGCGACAGCCTGATGCCGCGCAGGCCAAGGAACGGATTGCCTTCCTCGACGGTGAAGCCCGGCACCGGCTTGTCGCCTCCGGCATCGACGGTACGGATCGTCACTGGTTTTTCGCCGGCCCATTCCAGCACTTTGCGATAGGCGCGATACTGGGTCTCTTCATCCGGCAGCGTCTTGCCGAACAGGAATTCCGTGCGCATCAGGCCGACACCGTCGCAAGTCGCGATGTCGATGGCCTCGACATCGCTGGGGTCGGCGATGTTGACCTGCACCCGCACCGCGGTGCCGTACTTCGTCGCCGCAGGCCGTGCCAGAAAGGTGCGCGCGTCGCCTTGGCGGGCGGTGAAGGCGGAGGATGCCTGCCGGAACGAGCCGATCTCCACAGGCGAGGGCGCCAGAACGATATTGCCGTGCTCCGCGTCGAGCAGCGCGATGCCGGCAACAGCGGTGAGCGGCTCGCGCAGACCCACGACCATCGGCACGCCACGCGAGCGCGCCAGCATGGCGACGTGGCTGGCGGTGCTGCCTGCCTCCAGCGCGATGCCGCCGCCATTGCTCCAGTCGGTTTCGAGAAAGCGCGTCGGCGCGATGTCCTCGCCGTGGAGGATGGCGCCGGCCGGTGCCGTGCTGCCACCGTCCTCGGTCAGGGCGCGCAGCACCTGATCCCTGATGTCGCGCAGGTCCGTGGCGCGGGCGCGGAAATAATCCTGGTCCGAGGCGTCGTAGCCGGCGATCTCGGCATCGAGTGCCTGCCGCCAGGCCACGTCGGCGGGTTTTCCGGAAGCGATCGACGCGAAGGCCGGTCCGCTAAGCGCGTCATCTTCCAGCATGGCGAGGTGGAATTCGAGTATGCCGGCGGCATCGCTGTCGGCGGTTTCGATCATGACCACGAGCCGGTTCACCGCCTTGCCGATCGCTGCCTCCAGCGACATCTTCTCTTCCGCGGCGCTTGCCTTGCTCGCGTAGATGCTTGCAGGCCGGCCGAGGTCGAACAGAGGCCCCTCGGCATAGCCGGCCGAGGCTGGAACACCCTCAATGCGCATGGCCCGCATTCCCAGCGGGCAGGCCAAGGCATGGATCGCACTCAAGCCGAGCGGACATGGCCGGCATCCTCGTCGAAATCGCGCTGCACCAGTTCGATCAGCGCGCGGACAGCATCATCGGCACCATCGCCTTTGGCCCTGATGTGCAGCACCGTGCCCTTCGGTGCCTTGGCCGCCATCACCTTGACGATGCTCTTGGCATCGAACCATGGGCCGTTGGCGGCGAGTGCAATTTCCACGTCGGCGGCAAAGCTCTTGGCCAGCTTGGTGAACTTCACCGAAGGACGCGCATGCAGGCCCACATCGTGGGTGATCAGGACGGTCGCTTCGGCGGTTTCCGACATGTCTTCAAAAATCCCGTTCACTCACGACGGCGACAATTCGTGCGCCGTCGCGACCACTTCCCGCAGCGAGGCGCCGCCGGATGCCTCGGTCGCCGCCATCACCGCGCCCTCGACGATCGGCGCGTTGCAGACGATGATTTTGTGCGCACGCGGCTCGCCGATCATCTCGACCGCCATTTCACTGTTGGTCTCGGCGCCGCCGAGATCGACAAGGACGGCAACGCCAGCTTCCGACCAGGCCCTGTCGATGGCGCCCATGATCGCCTCGACATTGGTGCCGAGCCCGCCATGGCCATTTCCACCGCACCACGCAAGCGGCACTTCGTCGCCCACCATCTGGCGTACCATGTCGGCCGTGCCCTCCGCGACCAGCGGCGAATGCGACACGATCACGATCCCGACATTGCTCATGCTTTGTCCCCGATGATTTGCGCCACCGTGCGCACCAGCAGCGCGGTCGAGCGCGCGCCGGCATCCATATGGCCGATGGAGCGGTCGCCGAGGAACGAGGCACGGCCGCGCAGCGCCTTCATCGGCACGGTCGCTTCGGCCGCGGCGTCGGCGATGTCGGCTATTTCAGCCGCCGTCTTTCCCCCGGCCAACGCGTCACGCACGGGCTGCAGCACATCGAGCATTGTTTTCTGGCCGACTTGTGACTTGCCGCGCGCGGCCACCGCTTCGATCGCCTTGCCGAAGGCAGCCGTCAGGTTGGCATGGTCGGGCTCCGCCGAAATCTCCTTGCCGAGCGCCATGAACAGCGTGCCGAAGAGCGGGCCGGAGGCACCGCCCACCGTCATCACCAGCTTGGTGCCGATCGCCTTCAGGGCGTCGGGCAGCTGCTTTGCCGCGAACGCATCGGCCTCGGCGCGCACGGCTTCGAAGCCGCGCTTCATGTTCAGCCCATGGTCGCCGTCGCCGATCGCCTGGTCGAGCGCCGTCAATTCCTCGGCGTGAGCGGCAATCGTGTCCGCGGCCGCCGTGATCAGCCTCGAAAGGTCCAGCGCCGTCATGTCGCCCGAATTCCCGGTTTCCACCTTGCCCGCAGTAGCGAAAGAACGGTCGTTCGACAACTGGTGCATGCGTCAGGCCGTGACTAGCAGCGTGGCGGCGGCCGCGAACACTTCGGCCACCGCATGGGCGCCGGGGTCGACCACGCCGTGCAATTTGGCGCCGACATAGGCGGACCGTCCGGCCTTGGCCTTGTCCATCGCGGCTGTGGCCTCGGCGCCGCGTCGGGCCGCTATCGCGGCTTCCTCCAGACCCTTGCCGTCGAGCGCCTTCAAGGCCGGCTCCAGCGCGTCGACCATGGTGCGATCGCCCGGTTCTGCGCCACCGTAGAAGGTCATTCGTTCAAGCCCGGCGAGCAGCCCCTTGGATAGCTTCGCATCGCTGTCCATTGCCTGCGCCGCCGCCGTGAAGAAGATCGATAGCAGCACGCCGCTGGAGCCACCCATCGAGGCGCTCAGGATATCGCCCATCGCGCCAAGGGTCGCGGCCGGCCCGGCAAGCGGCAGCGTATCGAGCCGTTCGAGGATGCTGCGCGCGCCGGTCGCCACGGTCGAGCCGGTGTCACCGTCGCCCACCCTGGCGTCCAGTCCGTTCAATGTCGCTTCGAGCGAAATCAGCCTTTCGCAGACAGTGGCGATCAAGCGCCTGGTGCCTGCATCCTGGCTGGCCTTGCGCGCCGCGCCTTGTCCGGCTGCCTTGGTCATAGGTTCGACAGCAGGCGCAACGACCGGCTTTGCCGGCATCCAGGCATGCGGGCCGACCGGTGCCAGCAAGGCAGCCTCTCGCGCCGCATCGAGCTTGATCAGCGACAGTGAGAAACCGTTCATGTTGAGCGCCGTCATCAGCGGCCCGGGGCCGATCGTCAGCTTGACGGTCTTGGCGAGCGGCGAGGCAAGCACCGCATTGGCAACCAGCGACATTTCGAGCGGAGGCACCGAGCCCAGATTGTTGATCAGCAAGGCATAGGTGGCCGTCGGGTCGAGCCGCACCACGAGCCGCTCCGCCATAACAGCCACCAGCCGGTCGGCGCTTTGCACCGCGATGCGCTCAACGCCGGGCTCGCCGTGGATGCCTAGTCCAAGCTCTCCATGGTCGGCGCCGAACCTGTCTTCGTGCTGTTGGCCTGGGATCGAACAGGACGACAGCGACATGCCGAGCGAGACGATATCCTTCGCAGCCGCACGTGCGGCTGACACGATCTCGGCCAGATCGCGGCCGGCTTCAGACAGATGGCTTGAGATCTTGTGCACGAACAATGTGCCGGCAACACCGCGCGGCTGGGCGATATCGGGCAGCGCGATGTCGTCGGCGACGATCACCATTTCGATACGAAAGCCTTCGGCGCGCGCCTTCTCGGCCGCCAGGCCGAAATTGAGCCGGTCGCCGGTGTAGTTCTTGACGATCAGCAGGCAACCCGCCGGCCCGGTGACCGCGCGGATGGCCGCCAGCACCGCTTCGACGCTTGGCGAGGCAAAGATCTCGCCCGAGACGGCAGCCGTCAGCATGCCCTTGCCGACGAAGCCGGCATGCGACGGCTCGTGCCCGGCGCCGCCGCCGGAGACGATGGCAACCTTCGACTTGTCCCAATCGGCGCGCAGCACGACCTTGATCTCGGGATAGCCGTCGAGGCGCGCGAGGTCGCCTGAGCCAATGGTGCGCAACAATCCGTCCAGCGCCTCGGTGACGATCGTTTCCCTGCGGTTGAAAAAGTGCTTCATCGAATTCGTCCCGTATTTCGCAATCGTCAATCAGAAGCTGGCATCACCTTGGCGGGGATGCCGAAAACCATTCACATCAGTCGTTGTCCGTCGGCGCCGAAATAGAGCGGCGACCGGTAGCGGATCATCACTTTGTCGCCTTGCGCCAGATCCGTGTCGGGATCGGTCAGCGTCACCAGTTTCTTCGGCCCCACTGTCACTTGCAGATGGTTCTGGTCGCCGAGATGTTCGACCCAGTCGACGACGCCGTCGGCATGGCCGTGCATGGCTTTCTCGATAGCCAGATGCTCGGTGCGTGCGCCGATCGTCCTGGTGCCGGCCGGCGCGCCGCTATCAGGCAGAAGCCCGGTCGGCAGAAGATTGATCGCGGGCTGGCCAAGCCGTGCCGCGACATGCAGGTTTGCCGGTTCGGAATAGATGGTTCGTGGTGAGCCGATCTGCACCATCACGCCGTCGGCGAGGATGCCGATCCGGTCGGCCATGGTCATGGCCTCGATCTGGTCGTGCGTGACGTAGAGCATGGTGGCGCCGAGCTCGGACTGGATGCGTTTCAATTCGAGCCTGAGATCCGCGCGCAGCTTGGCGTCCAGAGACGACAGCGGCTCGTCCATCAGGTAGATGGACGGCTTGCGCACCAGCGCGCGGCCGATGGCGACGCGCTGCATTTCGCCGCCCGACAATTTCGTCGACCGGTTGGCAAGCTTGTGATGAATGCGCACCATCTTCGCCACCTCCTCGACCCGGCGGCGGATCTGGTCTTCCGGTATTTTCCGTGCCGGCGAGCGCAGGGGGAAGGCGAGGTTGTCGAACACCGACAAATGCGGATAGAGCGAATATTGCTGGAAGACGAAAGCGGTGTCGCGCTCGGCCGGTGACAGGTTCGTGGCATTGTGGCCGCCGATCTCGATCGTTCCGGCATCCGGCCGCTCCAGCCCGGCGATCAGCCGCAGCGTCGTCGTCTTGCCGGCGCCGGTCGGTCCGAGCAGCACGACGAATTCGCCGTCCGTTATATGCAGGTCGAGACTGTTGACGGCGGTCTGCTCGCCAAAATTCTTGGTCACGCCCTTGATGCGCACATCAGCCATACTGCACTCTCCGCTCCGAAGCAGTATCGTGGATCGCCGTCCTCACCGCGCGCCCGGAGCCCTTGTCGAACAGCGACAGCCGCGCGCTGTTCAGCGTCAGGCCGACATGGTCGCCGGTGTTGAGCCGAATTTCGGCCGGCACGCGCGCCTTGATGATGCCGTCTGCCGTCTCCACCGCCACGATCTGCGTGGTGCCGAGATATTCGGTGCCGTAGATCGCGCCGCGCAGCTTGGAGGCATCGTCGAAGCGGATGTGCTCGGGCCGGATGCCGAGCGCCATGTCGGCCGGCGCGATGTCCTCGCGCACTTCCGGCACCGCTACCTTGGCACCCTGGACGACGATCTCCTTGGCACCTTTGGCGAGCCCGCCGCCGAAGCCCAGAAAATTCATCGGCGGCGAGCCGATGAAGTCGGCGACGAACATGGTAGCGGGGCGGTCGTAGATCTCGCGCGGTGTGCCGAACTGCTCGATAACGCCGTGGTTCATGACGGCGATTTTGTCGGCCATCGACATCGCTTCCATCTGGTCATGTGTGACGTACACAGTCGTCGCATGGATACGGTTGTGCAGCTCGCGCAACTCATGGACCATCAAATCGCGAAATTCGGTGTCGAGGGTCCCCAGCGGTTCGTCCATCAGGAAGCATTTCGGCCGCCGCACGATGGCGCGGCCGAGCGCGACGCGCTGGCGGTCACCGCCCGCCAGTCCCGAGACCGATTTGTTGAGCAGATGGTCGATGCGCAGAAGCTTCGCGGTCTCCTCGACGCGGGTGCGGATCTCGGCCGACGGCATGCCTTGCGCCAAAAGCGGGAAACCGATGTTCTTGCGCACATTCATGTGCGGATAGAGCGCGAACAGCTGGAAGACAAAGGCGATGTCGCGCTCGCGGGCCCGGAGCATGGTGACGTCGTCGCCGCCGAGCAGGATCTGGCCGCGCATCGGCAGCTCGAGCCCGGCGATCATTCGCAAGGTCGTCGTCTTTCCGCAACCCGATGGCCCGAGCATGACGAAGAACTCGCCGTCCTCGACGACAAAGTTGGAGTCCTGCACCGCGACGAAATCGCCGAAGGCCTTTCTCAGATGTTGGACGCGGATTTCGGCCATGATTATTCCGGGAATTTCGAGACGACGATGAACATCACCGTGCCGGCAAGCATGGTGATGAAGGAATAGGTGTAGAGCGACAGCGCGAAGGGCTGGAACAGCATCAGGAAGCCGATGGCGATCAGTGCGGTCGCGATGTTTTCCATCAGCCCGCGCCTTGCCCAGCGCGGCCAGCGCGACTTGCGTTTGATGGGCTTGGTCATGCTCATTTGCGTACCGCGCCGAAGGTGATGCCGCGCAGCAATTGCTTGCGGAGCAGGATGGTGAAGACAAGGATCGGCACCAGGAAGATCGTCGTGCCGGCCGCCACCGCCGGCCAGTCCTGTCCCCCTTCGCCGATGATGGTCGGGATGAAGGGCGGCGCCGTCTGCGCCGTGCCCGAGGTCAGGAGCGCGGCGAAGGCGTATTCGTTCCAGGCGAAGATCAGGCAGAAGATGGCGGTCGCGGCAATGCCGGTGGTCGCCTGCGGTAGCACGGTGCGCCAGAAGGCCTGCAGCCGCGTGTAGCCGTCGATCATGGCGGCTTCCTCGTATTCGCGCGGAATCTCGTCGATGAAACCTTTGAGCAGCCAAACCGCCAGCGATACATTGACCGCCGTGTAGAGCAGGATCATGCCGAGCGCGGTGTCCGACAGCCCAAGCTCGCGGTACATCAGATAGATGGGGATGGCGACCGCGATCGGCGGCATGAAGCGTGTCGACAGGATGAAGAACAGAAGGTCGTCCGCGAGCGGCACCTTGAAGCGCGAGAAGCCATAGGCCGACAGCGTGCCGAGGAAGACGGCGCAGAAGGTCGAGCCGAAGGCGATGACCAGCGAATTGATGAAGCGCGGCAGGAAGTTGGACGGGCCGGCGATCACCATGTTGCGCTTGCGCACCGTCTCGTCGCAGAAGCCGGTCGCCGGTCCGAGCGAGTTGATGTATTCCGGCGTCTGCCTGGTCCGCGTCGTGAACAAATTGCAGTAGCCCTCGATGCTGGGCTGGAACACGATCTTCGGCGGATAGGCGATCGAGTCCGGCGGCGTCTTGAAGCTGGTGGCGAAGATCCACAACAGCGGCACGATCGAGATCAGCGCGTAGGCGATGATGATGGCGCCGGCGATGCGCTTCGAACCTGCCGAGGGGGCGACGACCGAATGGGCAGTGGTCAGGCTCATCTCTGCTTCACCTTGTTGAGCGCCTTGACGTAGATGTTGGCGAGACCGAACACCGCGACGAACAGGATGATGGCGAAGGCTGACGAATAGCCGGTGCGCCAGCTTTCGAAGGCCTGCCGCTTCAGCGTGATCGAGGCCACCTCGGTGGTGGAGCCCGGTCCGCCGCCGGTCAGCAGATTGACCATGTCGAACATCTTGAAGTTCTCGATGCCGCGAAACAGCACCGCCAGCATGATGAAGGGTAGCGCCATCGGCAGGGTGATCGACCAGAACTGTCGCCAGTTGGAGGCACGGTCGACCTCGGCCGCCTCATAGATGTATTCAGGGATGGAACGCAGGCCCGCGAGGCAGATCAGCATCACGTATGGCGTCCACATCCAGGTGTCGACGATGATGATCGACCACGGTGCCAGCGAGACGTTGGAGAGCATCTGGATGCTTGTCGGCGGAATGCCCGACACGAACGAGATCACATAAGAGAACAGCCCGATCTGAGGCTCGTAGAGGAAGCGCCAGAAATTGCCGACCACCGCCGGCGACAGCATCATCGGCACCAGGATCAGCGTCGTCCAGAAGGCGTGGCCGCGGAACTTCCTGTCGATCAGCCAAGCCAGTGTGAAGCCGATCAGCGTCTGCAAGAGGATGGTCCAGAACACGAAATGCGCCGTCGTCTGCATAGCGATCCAGATGTCCTGGTCGCCGAGGATGCGCTGGTAGTTGGCGAAACCGAGGTTCTTCACCACTTCGTTGGGGCGGTTGGCGCGGAAATTGGTGAACGACAGATAGATCGCCCAGAACAGCGGGAAGATATTGATGGCGAGCAGCAACAGGATCGTCGGCGAGATGAACAGCCAGGCGAGGCCCTTGTCGCTGATGCCCCGGACCTTGCGCGCCAACGGTTCCGGGGTTGCCCGGGCAACGTTCTCCGCGGTCCGATTGAGCATGGTGAGTCCTGCTTCGGTCACTTGGGCGTCTCTGTGATGGAATTTATCTGAACCGCGTCCCGTGCCAAGGTCGGCACGGGACGCGGCGGTCACAGCTCGGGAGGAGCCTGGATATTGCCTCGCGGCTACATCTTGCCATCGTCCTGGAAGACCTGCGTCCAATCCTTGACCAACCCGTCGAGCGCATCCTTGGCCGAACCCTGGCCGGCGACGACATAGTCGTGGAAGCGCTTCTGCGACGCCTGCAGCAGCGGTGCGTAGCTCGGCTCGGCCCAGAAGTCCTTCACAATGGCCATCGAGTCGAGGAAGGTTTGAGCATAGGGCTGGCTGGCCGGGAATTTCGGATCCTTGACCACCGCATTCAGGCAGGAATAGCCGCCGAGCGACCACCACTTGGCCTGCACGTCCTTGTTGGCGAACCACTTGATGTATTTCAGCGCCGCTTCCTGCTTGTCGGAATAGGACACCACCGAAATGCCCTGGCCGCCGAGCTGCGCGAACTGGTCGCCGTCCGGCCCCTTGGGATTGACGAAATAGCCGATCTTGTCGCCGCCGACATTCTCGTCCTTCTGCAGGCCCGGCCATGTGAAGGCGAAGTTCATGTGCATCGCCACCTGGCCGGATTTGAAGGCATCGACGCCTTCACCCATGTAGCTGTTCGAGGCGCCCGGAGGGGTGCAGCAGTCGTAGAGCGCCTTGTAGAATTCCAGCCCCTTCACCGATTTCTCGGAGTTGACGAGGCCTTCCATCTCGTAGGGCTTCTTCGAGTTTTCGTACTGGAAGCCATAGCTGTAGAGCACGTCCATGGCACCCATGGTGATGCCTTCGGAACCGCGCTCGGTGTAGATC
>NZ_VFVQ01000010.1:0-204276 GCF_006442195.1 Mesorhizobium sp. B2-3-13 | reverse complement strand
AGCCACCGCATCAAGAAATGCGCCTGGAATGACGACTATCTCATCAATGCCATCACTCATATGCGATAGCCCTGCCCACGAGGGGGAGATGGCCGGCAGGCCAGAGGGGGCGCGCTGTCCCGCCAGCGCATCAAATGACTGGTTACACCTGTCGCAATTCTCGGTCCTTCAAGATCAAATCAGAGGCTGGCGATCCTTCACGCCCCCTGCCGGACATCTCCTCACGAGGGGGGATTGGCAGCGCCACCATCACTATTTGGACTATCGTCACGATTGCTGCACTATATCAGTGCATAACTGACCGGACGGGTCGGGGAGAACAGGGCATTTGAAGGAAGCAAAGATCCAGAAACCGGAACGGCAACAGCGCCTCTTCGGGCTGTCCACACCGCTTCGGTCGGCCGTCATACCGCCGCTGTCGGCGGCGCGCTGGCTGCTGGTGCTGATCGTTGCCGCTGGTGTCTATTTCTTCCATGGCTTCCTGTTCCCAGTGCTGGCCGCGCTCGTCATCGCTTTCGCCAGCTGGCCGCTCTATCGGCGCCTGCTGGTCGGCGTCGGCGGTAACCGAACCATCGCCGCCACATTTGCCATCCTGTTCATCCTCGCCTTCCTGGTGATACCGATCGCGCTTGCCGGCACCTATGCAATCAACGAGGTGCGCGAGTGGGTCGGCTGGGCGATCGAGACCAATCGGCACGGTGCGGTGACGCCGCACTGGATCGCCACCCTGCCTGTGGTGGGTGAGTGGCTGAACGAGCAGTGGACGGCCAATCTCGGCCATCCCGGCGGCATCGGCGAACTGATCCAGCTGGTCAGCGGCGCCAATATCGGCAGCATCTACCGCGGCGCGCTCGCCGCCGGCGGCAGCGCTTTCAGCCTCTTTCTGACGCTGCTGTTCATGATGATCGCCCTGTTTTTCGCCTATCGCGATGGCGAGAATTTCGCCGGCCAGATCGACCGCCTCGGCGAACGCATCCTGCCGACCCGCTGGGAGCGGATCTCCCGCGTCGTGCCGGCGACCATTTCCTCGACCGTGACCGGCATGACCGTGATTGCCATCGGCGAGGGTCTGGTGCTGGGCATCGCCTACTGGCTGGCCGGCGTGCCGTCGCCTGTGACGCTGGGCGCGCTGACAGGCGTGATGGCGCTCATCCCCGGCGGTGCGCCGCTGTCCTTTACCTTGGTGTCGATTTACCTCGCCGCCAGCGGCTCGCCGATGGCCGGCCTGGTGCTGTTCATATGGGGAACGGTCGAGCTGTTCATCGTCGACAAAACATTGCGCCCCAAGCTCGTGGGCGGACCGATAAAACTGCCCTTCCTGCCAACTTTTTTCGGCTTGATCGGCGGCGTCAAGACGATGGGTTTTCTCGGCCTGTTCATCGGCCCGGTGCTGATGGCGCTGCTGGTCGCGATCTGGCGCGAGTGGCTGCGCGAGGTGGAAATGGCAGACGAGACGGCGGACGGCTCTGCCGCCCAGATCGAGGCGGGTCCGCAGATCGACGTCCTGCCCGAACCAAGCGCCGCGAAGAAGGCGAGCGCCGGATAGGGATTTCGGACAAATCTAGGCCGGATGGTGCACCGCAAGGTCGCCCCGGCGCCTGCGCCCGTCATGCAGCTGCCAGAGCGAATGGGCGACCAGCGTGACGATCAGGATGCCGCCGCCGATCAGGCTGTTGCGCGTCGGCGTCTCGGCGAAGATCATCCACACCCAGATCGGCGCCAGCACCGTTTCGAGCAGGTAGAACATCGCCACTTCGGGTCCCGAAATATATTTCGGCCCTGCGGCGAGGCAGAAGAACGAGATCGGCATGATGACGGCGCCGTTGAAGATGATCCACCACGGCGCGTTCACGTGGAAGCCTTCGCCTGTCACCATGAAGGCGGCCAGTCCAAGCGGCAGAAGGACGCCGATCAGCGAGGTGAATCCCATATCCTTGCCGCTGGCGCGCGAGATGGTGATGGCGACCGCGATGAAGAAAGCCGAGCAGAGCGCCATGAAGTCGCCGAACAGCTTGCCGGTGCCGACCGAACCGCCGACGATGACCAGCACGCCGAGGATCATGACCAGCATCGCCACGATCGTCACCGCCCGCGGTCTTTCCTTCAGGAATATCCAGGACAGCAGTGCGGCGAACACGGTGTTGAAGGCCAGGATAAACACCAGATCGGCGGTCGAGGTATGAAAGACCGCCGTAACGAAGGTAATCGAGGTCAGCCCATAGCATATCGCCACGATCAGCCCGGACCAGCCGGGGATGAGCGGCGGCACATTCCGGCTCAGCGCGCGCCAGACCGACCAGATGATCATCGCGGCGATGAAAGTAGTTCCGGTCCGCAGCAAAAGGATGGTCCACGCGCCGCCATCCGCAAGGCGGATCAACGGTATGTCGACAGTCAGTATTAGTCCGCCGATGGCGGTTATCAGAAGACCCTTCTGGTGGTCATGGTGAGAGGACATGCAGGAACTTTCGCAATTGAATTGCAGGCGATGGCCGATCGGCGCAATCGCGCACTCTCTCCAGCCGAGCGGCTGAAAGACCAGCATCCCCTGCCTTGAAACAGTTAAGCGTGGATCGTGGGAAAACTCAGCGTCAGACCGCTTCGTTGGTGTAGCGCTCCCAGCCTTTTGGGCCGAGATGCTCCTGCGGCATGAAGCGCATCTTATAATTCATCTTGCGCGAACCATTGACCCAGTAGCCAAGGTAGACATGGGGCAGTCCCATCGCCTTGGCACGGGCGATGTGGTCGAGGATCATGAACGTGCCGAGCGATCGGCTTTCGAAATCGGGATTGAAATAGGAATAGACCATCGACAGGCCGTCGGCCATCTTGTCGGTGAGCGCCACCGCGATGAGTTCGCCCTGACCCTTGCCGGTGATGAAAGTATCGGGTCCGCGCCGCCGGTATTCGATCACCTTGGTGTCGACATGCGTATCCTCGACCATCATGGCGTAGTCGAGCACCGTCATGTCGGACATGCCGCCGCGGCGATGGCGGGCATCGAGATAGCCGCGGAACAGCGAATATTGTTCGGTCGAGGGCTCGGCATTGTGCATGGCGCCGACGAGGTCGGAATTGTGCTGCAGCACGCGCTTCATGTTGCGGCTGGCGGTAAACTCCTGGGCCAGGATACGCACGGATACACAGGCACGGCAGGTCTCGCAGGCTGGCCTGTAGGCGATGTTCTGCGAGCGCCGGAAGCCGCCTTGCGTGAGCAGGTCGTTCATCTCCGAGGCCTTGTCGCCGACCAGATGCGTGAACACCTTGCGCTCGAACTGGCCCTCGAGGTAGGGGCACGGCGACGGCGCGGTCAGGAAAAACTGCGGCGACTGGGTCGGGTGCTGCGTCATCGAGCCTTGGAAACACTCCTTCGAATCGCTCTACCTTTGGCTCCGGCGGCGAAAAATTCAATAGGATAGTGAAGGTGCGGTTGACTGAACACCTTCACATTTGCGCTCAAGGGGCTGCGGTTTCTCTTGAGGGTCGGTTTTAGCGGCCAGTGCGGCTGACGACCGTGCCGAGCAAAAGATCGTGCAGCGTGCGCTTGCGGTCGGAGAACAGGGTCACCAGCAGGACCAGCGGCGACAGGATGACGTTGCCGGCCCAGAACAGCACGGAATGGACGACCGCCGTGAGGCCGTCGATCGGCCTGCCGTCGAGACGGTCGAGGCGGATGCCCATCATCTTCATGCCCGTAGTAGCCTGGTCGGCGCTGCCAAGTGTGTTCCAGATGTAGAGGATGGCGACAGCCGGCACCAGGACGCCAAATAGCATCCAGCCAAGACCGAGGGTCAAAAGCCCGAGGAAGAACACCAGGATGGCGAACGGAATGGTGAGCAGGGCGACGATGATATAGTCGAGCACGAAGGCCAGGATGCGCCTTGTGCGCACGCCTTCATAAGCCCTGACATCGTCAAGCCGGGTGTCGATGATTTCGCCATCGAGAACGCGAGCGTCCATGTCATTTCCTCGTAACAGGGGCCTGCTTAGCCTGGGCCCACCTCATCAGAAATGGTGAAGGCTGATGGTGGAATCAAGATCGGACCGTTTCGCCGCGCACCGGGCAGGGTAGAACGGGCTGACGGTCTGAACCGGTTGAATTTGCAGCGTGGATGGCGTTAGCTTGCTGCGGCGCAACAAGACGCCGAGGGGACGGGGTGATATGGACTACGACATGCTGGTCATCGGCAGCGGCCCTTCGGGCCGCCGCGCGGCGGTGCAATCGGCCAAACTCGGCAAATCGGTGCTGGTGGTCGACCGGGGCCGGCGTCTTGGTGGCGTCTCTGTGCACACCGGCACCATCCCATCGAAAACGCTGCGCGAAACTGTGCTCAACCTCTCGGGCTGGCGCGAGCGCGGCTTCTATGGACGCGGCTATCGGGTCAAGCAGGATATCTCGGTCGGCGACCTGATCGAGCGCCTGCACAAGACGCTCGACCACGAGGTCGAGGTGCTGCAACACCAGTTCATGCGAAACACGGTCAAAAGTGCGCGCGCGGCGGTGAAATTTCTCGGCCACAACAAGGTCAGTCTGACATCTGACAATGGCGATTACAGCGAAGTCGGCTTCGCCAACGCGCTGATCGCCGTCGGCACCCGGCCGCATCGGCCGCGCGACGTGCCCTTCGACAAGACCCGTGTCTTCGACAGCGACGAGATGCTTGAACTCGACCGGCTACCGCGCACGCTGACGGTGATCGGTGCCGGCGTCATCGGCGTCGAATACGCCACGATCTTTTCCGCGCTCGACGTACCGGTGACGCTGGTCGAGCCGCGCAACTCCATCCTCGATTTCGTCGACCGGGAGATCGTCGACGATTTCATCCACCAGATGCGCGACCGCGGCATGACGATAAGGCTGGGCAGCGCGGTCAAGGAAATCCGCTCCAAGCCGGAAGCCGCCGAGGTGGAACTGGCCGACGGCCGCACCATCCGCTCCGAGGTCGTGCTCTACGCCGCCGGACGCACCGGCAATGTCGGCAGCCTCGGCCTCGATGTGGTTGGTATCGAAGCCGACTCGCGGGGCCGCATCAAGGTCGATCCGCAGACCTTCCAGACCAGCGTGCCCAACATCTACGCGGCCGGCGACGTCATCGGTTTTCCGAGTCTCGCCTCGACCTCCATGGAGCAGGGCAGGGTGGCCGCCTGCCATGCCTTTGGCGTGACCCTGCCGGCGCCGCCGGAGACCTTTCCCTACGGCATCTATGCGGTGCCGGAGATATCTACGGTCGGCCAGTCCGAGGAACAGGTACGCCAAAGCGGCGGCGCCTATGAGGTTGGCGTCGCGCGCTTCCGTGAGACGTCGCGCGGCCACATCATGGGCGTCGACACCGGCTTCCTGAAGCTGTTGTTCTCGATCGAGACGCGACGCCTGCTCGGCGCGCACATCGTCGGCGAGGGAGCCACCGAACTCATTCACATCGGCCAGGCGGTGATCAATCTCGGCGGCACGGTCGACTTCTTCGTCAACAACACCTTCAACTACCCGACGCTCGCGGAAGCCTACAAGATCGCCGGCCTCGACGCCTGGAACAGGATGGGAAGAGGGTAGATCAGCCTTCCAACCCCGACAGCAGCGCCAGCATCACGTCGGCGGAGGGCATCGGCAGCACCGCCTCGATTTCAGCGGGGCGCACGCCGGCTATCGCGCCGACGTCACCCGCCACGGTGCCGAGCGGCCCGCGGAATCCGTGCTTTGACCAGGCAAGCTCCTGCAGCTTGGGGCTGGTCAGCGCCTCCAGCAGCCTGTCAACCGAGGGATCGACGACGATCAGCGGATGCGCCGAATAGACGGTTGGCCTGGGGTAGAGAATCTCGGGCTTGGCGCCCATGCCGGCCTGCACCCTTTGCCAGCGCGCGGGATCGGCGAGCGCCCATTCCACCAGTTGGTTCTCATAACCCACCACCATCGGCTCGGCGCCGAGACCGCCGGCGATGTACTGGTCGAACAGCTTTCCCGACGAGGACGACTTCAGCCCCATGCCGCGGAAGATCGCCTTGGCCTGGTCGCCGTGCTGGGCAAGCAGTTCCTGGGTCGCCACGTCGCCGCTCATCAGGCTGAGCACCAGGCCGGCGAACATGAAACCGGAGTTGGAGCGGTTGGGATCGGTGGAGACGATACGGGCGCGGCCATAAAGCTCGTCAATGCCGAGATCGGCCCAGTTCTTGCCGGCCAGGACGGCATCGAGCAAGGCCTTGAGATCGAGCTGGTTGTAGCCGCCCTTGGCGGCGACCGTGACTAGCCCGCTCTTCTTCAGCCCTTCGACCACCGGTCCCCAGGTGTAGACGACGATCGGCGAGTTGAGCACCACCTGGTCGTTGCGGATCGAGACGCCGTTCTTGCGCGCGAGATCGACCATGATCGAGGAAGAGGGCCACAGGAATTGCGGTTTTTGGGTGAGCAATGCCGGCTCGCGCACCATCTCAACCGAACCGGCGACACGCGCATCGAGTTCCAGCCCGTAGCCGCCAAGCGCATGCACGACGTCCAGATCGGCCAGGAATGCCTGCTTCTCGCCGCCGATGAAGCCGAACAGATGCGCTTTGTTGCCAAGATAGCCACGAAACTCGGGACGATCCTTCAGCGTCAAATAGCCGCCGGTGCCGGCAGCGGCGACACCCAGCAGACCCAGTCCGAAAGCGCGGCGCGAAATGGCCATCAGCGTCCGATATCCTCGTTCAGCGACTCCTGAATGAGTCGCAGGTCGACGTCGAGCGTGCCGAGTTCGCTATCGGCCAGGCTGTCGGCATAATGCACAAACGCGTCCTGCAGCTTGGTGATGACGGCGCCGACATTGGCGAGCCGGACCTGGCTGGGTGCACGCCGGTTCGCCAGCGTCGCGTAACCTTCCGCCACTTCCGCCGCCTGCGGCACGTAGTAGGTGAGGAAACGCCGCACCGAGGGCGCGGTTTCCGGCTTCGTCTCGACTTTGGAAATCACGTCGGCGGCGATGTCGGACAGGTTCTTCACCTTGGCCTTCATGTCCTTGTCGGTGATCGAACCGGCCGCTGCCGACAGCCGGTCCGCGGCTGGCTGCGCTTGCGCCAGAAGTTCGCGGGCGAAGGCCACTTTGCTGCCGCTGAGCGTGCTGAGGTCGAGCCCTTCGAAAAGCTGTCGCGGCGCCAGGACAAACACCAGCCCGGCAAAGACGAGGGCAGCGATGATCGCCGACACCAGAAACGGGAACTGGGTCAGAACACCCAAGCCGACAAGAAGCGCCGCCGAGATCACGCCCGCCGCGATCCAGTTCCAGTCATTGCCGAACAAGCCGCGCATCCCGGCAGGCTCTAATTGTAGCCGCGGGCGGCGCGGAAGGCGCCGGCCAGATCGCCGCTGCCGTCGAAGACCCGTGCCGACGTCGCCTTGGCGAGACTGTCGAGCTGGCTCTTGTCGGCGTCGCCGAAGGTGACGCCGAAGACCGGCACGCGCACGGGGGCGTTGCGCCAGCGTGCGAGAAACAGGTCCGCGCCGCCATCGGTGCGGCCGTCGGTCATGATGACGACGGCCGGGAGGTATTTCGAAAGGTCCGCCGTGGCAACGATCTTCCGCAGGGCCTGGTCGGCACAGGCATACATATCGGTGCCGCCGCCGGCGCGTTGCTGGGCAACGTCCGTCAGCAGCTCGCTCTGGCCCGCCGCATCGCCCTTCGCCTCGAATGTGTCGCGCACGACGGCGTCGAAAGGCAGCACGAAGATGCGGTCGGACGGCGTCCATTGCACCAGCACCTCGCTTGCCTTTTCCGGCGTGAACAGGAATTGCGCGGCCGCCTGCAACTGTTTCTCGCCCTGGTCTTCCATCGAGCCGGAGAAGTCGAAGCACAGCGCCGTCAGCGAAGGCTTGCGCAAGGCCTCCTGATAGAGGTCGAGCGCCTTGCGGATCACCGCCGGCTCCGGCATGCGGATCGATGTCACCAGCTTGCCGGGATCAAAATTCCAATCCGGCTCGGCGGTGGCCGGGATGGCCGCGCCGCCGAGCGGCAGCCGCCGGCCGGTATCGGCGATGCGTTTGCGCGCCGCGTCCGACTGCAGATAGGCGAGGAGGTCGGTGAAGAATTTTTCGACATCGGCTCCGCGTCCATGATCGATGAAGCCGAGCGGCGAGTCGCCGACAGCGACGCCGTCGGCCGGATAGACGGCGTATAGCGGCTCGTTGCCCATCTGCTTGAGCTTGTCGTTGGTCTCCTTCAGCGTCGCCTCGTAGTTCCACATCGCGTCATAGACGGTGCCCTTGCCGGCGCTGTCGACGTAGAGATCGGCGAGCCAGCCCGACGAACCGGACGAGCGCTCGACGCCTTGCAGCAAGGCACTTACCGTATCGTGCACGGCGGGATTGTCGAGGTCGCCCGGCTCGATCACCTGCTTGCCGCCGAGCGCGCTGGACAGCATGGCGAGATAGGCGCTGGCGCCCGAATTGGACTGCGTCGCCGACGTCATCAGGAATTTCAGCTTGCCGTCCTTCACCGCGGCCAGGATGTCCTTCATGAACACCGGCTTGCCGACCCAGCCGAGTTCGGTGGCCTTGGATTTGCGCACGCCCAGAATGACCGGCATCTGCGCGATCGACGTCAGGTTGCGCACCTTGCGGCCGCTGTCGAACAGGTCGACCCAGACGCTGGAGGCCGGCCAAACCGCGTCCTGGTCGAGGCCGCCAGGCTTTTGCAGTCCGAGCCCGATGTCGAGCGAGCCTTGATAGGAAATGGTGCAGGTCGCGCCTTGCTTGGCGCAGAATTCCTGGACGATCGGCTCCAGCACCGTATTCTCGGAGCCGGAGACGATCGAGAATTTGACTTGGCTGGAATTGCAGGCCGTCAAAAACACCGCGAAGGCGAGCAGCAGAACGGACGTCAGCGTCTTCGGCATGGCGGTTCCGATCAGGACTGGGTCAGTGCTTTCTTCAAGTCGATCGTCATCTGGTCCATCTGTTTTTCGGCTTCGGCCCGCTTCTGGCGGCCCTCCTGCTGGACTTTCAGAACGCCTTGTACCGTGTCGATGAGATCGCGATTGGCCTGCGCCAGCGTCTCGACGTCAACGATGCCGCGCTGCGCCTGTTCCTCGACCGAAATCGCCTGGTCCTTCATCATTTTCGACGTCTGGCGGATCATCTCGTTGGTTGCGTCGGTCACCGTCTTTTGCAGCTCGAGCGCCGACTTCTGGTTGGTCAGCCCAAGCAGGATCACCATCTTCTGCTTCCATGCCGGCACGGTCAGCGCCGAGGTCGCTTGCAAATTCTCGATCAGCGTCTCGTCGCCCGACTGGACGATGCGAATCTGCGGCAATTGCTGGATGCCGAGCTGGCGCGCCTGCACCAGGTAGAAGATGCGCTTTTCCAGGCGGTCGAGCGCCTGCACGGCGTCCTGATAGGTTTGCGCCTCCAGCGTGCCTCCAGTGTCGCCGCTAGCGGCATCCGCCGCGGCCTTCAACTTCGGCAACTCGTTGCCGCGGTAGTCATCGACGAATTTCTTGCCGGCCTGCACATAGGCATCGAGCTTGAGGATGGAGCCCTTTGTCTGCTCATGGAGCTCGTCGAGCACGGCAATGTCGCGCCGCAGCGTGTCCTTGTGACGGTCGAGTTCGAGGCCGATGCGATCGATCTGTCCCGCCACGTCCTCGTACTTCTCCTTGAAGCGCTCGAGCCGCTCCTTGAACGAGGAGAACAGGCCGCTGAGGAAACCCTGGTCCTTGAGCGAGGCCGGATCGAGATTCTTGGCCTTCATGATGATGTCGGTCAGGAGGTCGCCGGTATCGCCGAGGTCTCGGTTGCGCAACTGGGACAATATCTTGTCGGCATAGTCGCTGACTGCCTGCTGGGCACGGTCGCCATAGACAGAAATGCCGGCACGGTCTCTGACGTCGATCGTGCTTTCGATTCTGGCGATGTCGGACGGATTGGCTACGATTGCCGGCAATGTCGAAGTGTCGTCGAGCAAAGTGATGCTGTTCTTGTCGGCCATGCAGACCTCCCCTCAGTGAACAGTATCTCGATAGGCAATCTGTAACAGTGATATGTCGCCGCTGTGGACAATGGAAGCTGGAGGCAGCCCAAGGCCGTAGATAAACGCTATTCTTCAACTTGTGCGTCCGATGGACCCTTCCTGCGCAGCCGCCACCGATTCCGCCAGCCATCGGCCGACGATCGCGGCGTCCGGGTTGCCGATTTCGTGGCCCGATGGAACAATCCGGGCGTCGATTTCCGTGCCGTGCCGGCTGAGCAGCGTCACCAGCGCCGGCGCGAAAGGCCCGTAGGTCTCGTCGGCGGCTCCGGCAATGATCAATGTCCGTGTTCCCGCAAGGTCCGTCGCCGGGACCTTGTCGAGCACAGGCATTGGCCTCAGCAGCGCGGCGCTCCGGACCATGCCGGGATGGAGCAGCATCAGGCTTGAAACCAGATTGGCGCCGTTCGAATAGCCAAGGAATGTCGCGTGATCGAGATCAAGCCCGTGGCGCGCGGCGGCTTCTCTTGCGAATGCCGCGAACGTGGCGGTTTCGACACGGATGCTTTCCTGGTCGAAGCGCGTCGGCGAGATTCGCTCGAACCAGCGAAAACCGTCCTCCTGGGGGATACGGCCACGCACCGCGACCAGTGCGGCATCTGGTGCCATGCGTCTCGCCAGCGCCACCATGCTTGTCTCGTCGACACCCGATCCATGCAGCAGGAACAGGCATTCACGGCCGCCTCCGCCGGCGCCGAGGAGACGATAGGGAAAGGCCAGGTCCAGCATCGGCGGACCATTTTCGACACTGGCGCCAATCATATCGCATCCCGTTGATTATATGAGGTTTCGCTCAATTTGCCGGCTTCAAAACGCAATATTTTCATGCTCCGCGAAAGTTGATTGAACCAGGCGCATTCCAGCCCGTTTCTGCGCCGATATACTCTCTGTGGGAGGAATCGAAGCGGTGCGTCGGGGGTCGCATTGCTGGACATGAACAACCAGCTTTGAGGCCTTTTGTCGATGACCACCCCTATTTCGCCAGATCGCGATTCGCGTATCCCAGATCGCGATTCGCGTATCCCAGATCGCGAGTTGCGTATCCCAGATCGCAATTCGCGTATCTTGGAACGCGACACGCGTATCGATGTACTGCGCGCGCTGGCCCTGCTCACGATCTTCATCGACCATGTGCCGGGCACGGCTTTCGAGGCCCTGACCTACAAGAATTTCGGTTTTTCTGATGCGGCCGAAGCGTTCGTGCTGATTTCCGGCATCTCGGTCGCGCTCGCCTACGGCACGAAATTCCGGCCGGGAGGCCGGCTTCTGGCGACCTTGAAGATGTGGCGGCGGGCGGGCGTGCTCTACGTCGCCCATATCGTCACGACGATGGTGGTGATGGCCCTGTTCTGCGCCGTGGCGGTGTTTGCCAAGCGGCCGGAACTGCTGAAGCTCATCAATATCGAGCCGCTGATGAAGGACACGCCGCAAGTGCTGGTCGGCATCGTCACGCTTGGCCACCAGCTCGGCTACAACAACATCCTGCCGGTCTATGCCGCGCTGCTTTTGATGGCGCCGGCCTTCGTGCTGTTTGTCAGCTACAGGCCCGTCGCGGCCCTTCTCCTGTCCGGCATGCTGTGGCTCGTTGCCGGAATCTGGCAGATCGCGCCGCCCAATTATCCCGAGCCCGGTTTCTGGTTCCTCAATCCGCTGTCCTGGCAGTTCCTGTTCAACATCGGCCTTGCCGCCATGCTGCATGTCAGGCGCGGCGGTGTCATTCCGGTCAACCGCTGGCTGATCGGCGCGGCCGCCGCCTATGTGCTGGCGGCGCTGGTGTGGGTGCATAGCCCGCTCTGGGGACATATAACGTGGTTCAACCTGCCGGTGGTGATCGGCGGCTTCGACAAGACCTTCCTGTCGCTGCCGCGGCTGTTGCACATCCTGGCGGTCAGCTATCTCGTCGTCGCCCTGCCGGCGCTGTCCGGCCTGTTGCGCACCAGCCCCGATCATCCGTTGGCGATACTGGGCAAACGATCGCTGCCGGTCTTCATCGCGGGCACGGTGATCGCCATGGTCGCTCAGGTGATGAAGGTGATCAATCCGGGCGGGTTCGTCTATGACAGCCTGCTAATATCGGCCGGCATTGCCATGCAGTTCGCGCTCGCCTTCTATCTCGAATGGCTGTCGGCCATCGGCGGTTCGGGCAAGGCCCGCACGGCCCAAAAGGATCTCGCGCCGGTTCGTGCGCCTTTGGGCCTCTCTGCCATGGCAAGAGCCAATCGGTAGTCGGTTCGGGCGTGCGGCTCAACCGCGGGGCGGACCCGACGAGCCCCGCACGATCAGTTCGACCGGCAGTTGCTGCCGGCTGACCGGCGCGTCGCTCTCCAGGATCGCCCTGACGGCGAGGCGGCCCATCTCGGCAATCGGCTGCGCGATCGTGGTCAATGGCGGCTCGGACACCGCTGCTTCCGGAACACCGTCGAACCCGACGACGGAAACATCGTCAGGCACGTTGAGCCCGCGTGCGCTCAGCCATTCGAGCGCCACCAGGGCTATTCTGTCCGACATGGCCAGGATGGCGGTGGGCGGTGCGTCGGAGGCGAAGATGGCTTCGAGCCCTGCCTTCGTGCTCGCCACGTCGTTGGCGGTCTCGTAGACGGGTACTTTGGATGTATCGACGCCAACCCGCGAAAGTTCCCGGAGATAGCCGGTGAGGCGGTCGCGCGTCCCTGCATAGGTTGCCGCCCGGACCTGTTCGGCCGAAACAAGGCCTGTCCTGTTGTCGACGAAGGGCAGGGCCAGAACGGCGAAGCGGCGATGTCCGAGATCGGTGAGATGGCGGGCCGCCATGCCGGCGCCGGCGATGTTGTCGACACCGATCGCGGCGACCGACCCGTCCTCGGAATCGAGGTCGAGCGCGACGAAGGGAAGCTTGCGCTCGCGTGCCAACTCCACCAGGCGCGAGCCGCCTTCGATGCAGAAGACGATGAAGCCGTCGACCAGGGCGCTCTGGATGTTCCAAGCAAGCTGCTCGTTGTTGGCGGCCGAGACCAGGGAAATGCCGGCTCCCGTCGCATCGCAAGCCTGCGAGATGCCTGCCATCATAACGCGCGCAAACGGATCGTCGAAGAAATAGGAGAGGGGCTCGGCGGTGGCCACGCCGATGGCGTTGACCTTGCCGGCCCGCAGCAGCCTTCCCTTTGGATCGGGTCCGCCATAACCCATTGCCTCGGCTGCCGCGCGAACCCGGTCGCGAACTTCCTCGCGCACGATCTCGGGGCGGCTGAATACATTGGACGCGGTGCCGTGCGAAACACCGGCGGCCTTTGCGATATCGGCCAGTCGGACGGGTCGTCGATTGCCTGCGGTGAGTGACGCCATTTGCGCGTGCCTCCTGACATGCATTTAGCACGTTCCTGGGCCGCATCTAGCACTTTCGTTGGATCGATTCAAATTTTGCTTGACCCACGCCGGTTCCAGTCCTACGTTTGAATCGATCCAAGTGGCAGCTTGTTCTGCTGAACCGGCAAAGGGAGGAGCGCCATGCATCCCGTCAACTACCTGTTCGCCGACATCTATCGCAACGACTGGAATATCGGGTCAGCCACCAGCAAGGCCAGGCATCGTGGTGAGGCGGGCCCATGGATTCGCGATCTGCGCTTCTTGGTGGCGCGCAAGCGGAG
Source organism: Mesorhizobium sp. B2-3-13 (assembly GCF_006442195.1). Lineage (NCBI taxonomy): Bacteria > Pseudomonadati > Pseudomonadota > Alphaproteobacteria > Hyphomicrobiales > Phyllobacteriaceae > Mesorhizobium > Mesorhizobium sp. B2-3-13. The sequence goes on along the minus strand of NZ_VFVQ01000010.1, from coordinate 190,664 downwards.
CTGATCAACCGGCTCTTTTCGCGCCCAATGATTGGATCGATTCAAAGACAAGGAGGATGAGTCATGCATCCCATCAAGCATCTGTTCGAAGATATCTACCGCAACTACTGGGGCATCGCACCGGCCATCGAACGACCGGGGGCGCGACGCCGGGTGAAACCCGCTGTTGAGGGCCGTGCTCCTTGGATCCGCCCGGAACGTCGCCGGGATTGACCTCAAGCAATCATCTCAGGGTCGTGGACGCGCCATGGCCGAGATCGCTATCGCCAGCCAGCCTGCAATGAGCAGGGTGCCGCCGATCGGCGCCGCCATCGGAAACAGCCTTGAGCCCCAGAAATCGCGCGCGAGAAGATCACCCGCGAAGAGCAGCAGCCCGGCGAGCAGAACGAGGCTTGCGATGCGCAGCCAGCGGTTTGCTCCGATAAGACCAATGGCGAGAAAGACCGGCGCATGCATCAGGAGGAATGACGCGGCCGTGCCGGTGAAGGCGCCGCCGCGATGCGCGGCAGCTGCCGAAAGCGCCACCCCCGCCGCGCCGACGAGGCCGCCGGCAAGCACGAGAAGCCGGCTGCCGTTTGGATTGGCGAGGTTCATGGTCGGCGTGCTCCTTCTTTTGCAGGCCAGGCAAGCTCAGGGCTTGCCCGCTTCCAGCGCCATATGCCGCGTCCGCCGCGACTGGACGATCCAGTTGTAGGCGGCACCGAGCGCCATCAGCACCGACGTGCCGAGAAACACCGCCGGCATTCCGAAATGGCCGCCCACAAAACCGCCTGCCAGCGGCCCCGCCACCTGTCCGACATACTGCGCCGAGATCGCAAGGCCAAGCACGTTGCCGCCGACGCCGTCGGGGATGTTGTGCCTGATGACACTGGTGATGCAGGGCAGGAGGCCGCCCAGCGCCAGGCCCATCAGGAAACGCAGGCCGATAAGCTGCCAGCTCTTGGTGACAAAAGCCTGCGGGATGAGCAACAGCGCCGAGACAGCCAGCGCTCCCACGACAACGTTCCAGTGCCCGATCCGGTCTGCGAGCTTGCCGAGCCAGGACGCCGACAAGATGGTGCCGAGGGCGGCCGCCGACATTACCACGCCGGCGACGAGCGTCACCCGGTTCTGGTCCTCGATGAGCTGCTGCACATAGACGGTGATGATCGGCTCGATCGACATCGTGGCGAAGGCGAGCAGCATGCCGGTGGTCAGCATGGCCACGACGGGGCGCTTGTCCGGGATCTGCGACCAGCCGCTTTTCGGTTTTGTCGCCGACGCGGCTTTGGCAGCCCTCGGGCTCGGGCGCGGACTCTCCTTGATGAGGAAGGTCGTCGCCAGGAAGGCGAGGAAGATCACCCCGCCCGACAAGAGGAAGGTGGCGCGAATCCCGATCACCGGCGGCAGCACGCCGCCGAGCAGCGGGCCGACCAGCGAGCCCGCCGTGATGCCCGCCGACAGGACGCCAAGCGCCCAGCCGGAGCGCTCCTTCGGCGTCTGCATGGCCACCAATATGGTTGAACCCGAGGAATAGCCGCCGGCGAAGCCGATCAGCAGGCGCAGCAGCACCAACTGCCAGACCGTCTCGACCATGCCCGTCAGCGACATGCAGATCGCCATGCCGAAGGAGGCGCGCACCAGCATCACCTTGCGGCCGTAGCGGTCGCCCAGGCGTCCCCACAACGGCGCGACCATCGCCGCGGCGAAGAAGGTGGCGCCATAGGCGATGCCGGACCATTGTACGATGGCGGCATGACCCTGTGCGCCGAGCTGTTCGACGTAGAGCGGCAAGAAGGGCAGGAGCAGGGTCATGGCGATGAGCGTGCTGAACGACCCCGCGAAACAGACGGCGAGATTGCGCCGCCAATGGATGTTGTAGCCGCTTTGCCGCGTGTCTTCCTGCGTCATGTCCTGCCTGCCCGGTATCAGTGCTTGTTGCGGATACCATTTTGGGATACCAATCTGGTATCCGTCATGAACTTCAAGCCGGTCACTGTCAATGCGGCTTCGGAAAGGGTGCGCGATGTCGCAGATGCAGAATGTCGAACGGCAGCTTCGCGAGATGATCCTGGCGCTCGAGATCGGGCCGGGAGAGCGGCTGACCGAACGCTGGATCGAAGGCCGTTTCGGCGCCTCGCGCACGCCGGTCAGGGCGGCACTTCTGCGGCTGGAGACCGAGGGGCTGGTCGGCAGGGACGGGCGCGGCTGGACGGTCTCGCCAATCAACCTGGCCGAGCTCGAGCAGATTGCGGTCTATCGCGAGGCGGTCGAGGTCGCGGCGCTGCGGCTGACATGCGGGCAAGCGGACAAGAGCGCCGTCGATGTCATCGAGGCGATGCTCGATTCCTGCGACGAAAACACCCCGCGCGAGGAATGGCATCGTGTCGGCATGGATTTTCACATCGAACTGGCGCGGCTCTCCGGCAACGAATTCCTGTTCCGGGCGGTTCGTGACGCCATGACGCGCCTGTCGCGCGCCCGCTGGCTGGAAGTGCGTGACGAAACGGCCCTTGGCCGTGCCTGGCTCGAGCATCGCGCCATCCTAGCCGCTACACGCCTTGCTCAGGCCGATGAAGCCGCGCGGCTCCTGTCGGCCCACATCGTCGGCAGCCGCGACCGGCTGGTGACGTCGCTTGCCAACGACCGACGTGGCCTTCGCGCGAGGGGATTTGCCGTCGTCGCCGCTTAGTACGGCCTATGCGCGGCAGCGCGCTCGCCGGAAAACAGGCGGCATCCGACGCGAAGCGCACTTTCAGCCTCGCTTCATGCAAGCCGATGGCGTAAGAGCGGCGATGGAAAACAATCGCTTTGAAACACCCGTGACCGTCAAATCCGTCACGGCGGGAAGCACTCAGCTCTTGCGTTCGGCAAGGGAGGCTTCCGATTACCTCCTCAACAGTTGGCCGGGCAAGCGCAGCGCCAAGCATCGTGCGGCGCTGCAGGCCTGCCACGACGCACTCGCCGGCGACAAGCCGGCGATGAATGCCCGACGCGCTTTCATCGCCGCGGCGCGGGAGGTGGATGTTTTCATCAGCGACAAGGCGCCAGCCTGACATAGGCTGATACCGACAATTCGGATTGAGGCACGGCCCGCATTCGCGGGCCGCATGCCGTTATTCCTCGGTTTCGTTCTCCGTCTCGGTCTCAGGCTTCGAACGCTCGCGCGCGGCAACCTTGGCCGCCAGTTTTTCAGCCTTCTTGGCCGCCTTCTGGCGGTCGCGCTCCTTGCGTTCCTGATCGTAGTTTGGTGCTCGCGCCATATCGGCTCCTTTTGTCACTGCCTTGCGGCCCTGGACCTGCCTAGGAGCATTAGCCGTCAAACACAACAGCCGAAGCGACAATGCGTGGACGCTGGTGTCGAAGAGATGCGGGGCTTGCCAGATGGGCGCCACAATGATGTAGGAAACCCGGGGCGCCAATGAATTGAGAGCTGCCTGTTTGTTTTGATCAAGTGACCGATGGCCACAATTTCGCGGACCGCAGCAAAAGTTTTTTATTATGCGCGAAACGTCGCGCGCGACGTGGCTCCGCAAGCGCTGTTTCGCGCCAGGCTGGCCGGCCGTCTCGAAAGGGCCCGGCTTTCCGGTGGGGCGGCGCGCCAGCGGTTGAATTACTACAACAAGCTGCAGGAAGGTTTCGCGCCAAGCGCCAATGCCAAGCGCATCAGCAAGCTGCCCTTCACGCCGACCATGTACTATTATGACCTGAAGGAATTCGCCCGCTACTTCGATCCGGATTTGCTCATCGACCTGGAATACGGCGACGTCAGGCGTGTGCCGAAGGTGCCGACGATCGTCAAGGATCGGCCGATTCGTGACGACGACAAGAATGCGATCATCATGAAGCTGGACAAGTTTCGCCACTTCCACATGCCGGCTGACGCCATCTCGTTCGCCGACAAGCTGCCGGCCGTGGTCTGGCGCGGCGATCTCAACAATCCGATCAGGACAAGATTCCTGAAAGCCGTGCGCGACCTGCCGTTCTGTGATGTCGGCTCGCACAAGCCGAACGCGCCTGCGGAATACGCCAAGCCTTTTCTCAGCATCAGCCAGCACCAGCGCTATCGCTACATCGTCTCGCTCGAGGGTAATGATGTGGCGACCAACCTCAAATGGATCATGAACTCGAAGTCGCTTTGCCTGATGCCGCCGCCAACCTACGAGACATGGTTTGCCGAGCGACAGCTCGAAGCCAATGTCCACTATGTGCCGCTAGAGGCAGACTTCTCCAATCTTGCCGAAAACGTCGCCTATTTCGAGCGGCACCCGGCCAAGGCAGAGCGCATCATCGCCGCCGCGAACGCCTATTGCCGGACATTCGACGACGAGCGGACCGAACAGGCGATCTCGCTGCTGGTGCTCTACAAATACTTCGTGCTCTCTGGCCAGATCAAACCTGATGCCGAGGTGTGGCGCTACATAACGGGCTAATGCATGTCGCCCGGAAGTGTCCTCGGTTCCGGGATAACGACATGCATAAAATCAGAAGCTTACAGCAGGTCGGGCGAATCCTGTTCGCCGCAACATGCTGTAGTTGCCGCGGCACCCCCGGCGCGTCTCGTCGAGGCCGGCCATCACGTGTTCGGGCACTGCCGGAATGCGTGCACTAATGATGCGCAATCACGCTGCGGGAACCATCCCGGCTGTTGTCTGTTTAGTGGCGCTTGTTTTAGACTACGAGAACGATGGCCACCATACAACGGACGACGGCAAGGGTCTTCTACTACGCGCGAAACGTCATGCGCGATATCGCACCCCAGGCGATCTTCGACGACGGTTGGCGGGCCGCCTGGAACAGGCCAGGCTCTCGAATGAAGCCGTGCGCCGACGGCTGAATCACTACAACAAGCTGCAGAACGATTTTATGCCAAGCCCGGATGCCGTGCGCATCGACAAGATGCCTTTTGAACCGAGCATGTATTATTACGACCTGAAGGAATTTGCCCGCTATTTCGATCCGTCATTGCTCATCGACCTGAAGTTCGGCGACGTCAAAGGCGTGCCCAAGCTGCCGACGCTCGTCAAGGATCGGCCGATCAGCGTCGACAACGGCAACGCTGTCGTTATGAAGTTCAACAAGTTTCGCCACTTCCACATGCCCGTCGACACCGTCGCCTTCGCCGACAAACGCCCGGTCGTGGTCTGGCGCGGCGACCTCAACAAATCCGATCAGGACACGGTTCCTGGATGTCGCGCGCGGCTTGCCGTTCTGCGACGTCGGTTCGCACAAGCGCAGTGCACCGGCTGAGTACAGCAAGCCTTTCCTCAGCATCAGCCAGCATCTGCGCTATCGCTACATCGTCTCGTTGGAGGGCAATGACGTGGCGACCAACCTCAAATGGATCATGAATTCCAACTCGCTCTGTCTGATGCCGCCGCCGACCTACGAAACATGGTTTGGCGAGAGCCAGCTCGAGGCCGGTGTCCACTACGCGCCGCTCGACCCGGACTTCTCCGATCTTCGTGAAAAGATAGATTATTTCGAGCAGCATCCGGCCGCGGCGGAGCGCATCATCGCCGCGGTCAATGCCTATTGCCGCAAATTTTCCAATGAACGGGACGAGCAGGCGATCTGCCTGCTCGTCCTCTACAAATATTTCGTGCTCAGCGGCCAGATCGAACCCGATCCCGAGCTCTGGCGGTTCATCGGGACCTAGCTCTTGTGCTCGGCCCGACGCCGCTGATCAGATGTCGCTGCGGTCGAGAACCATGTCGGCGGGGCCGAAGCGATCCTTCGCCGTCAGTTGCTGGTGCCAGTAGGGGTAGAGCAGGGGCGGTCGGCTAACGGCGTCGAGGCGCTGGCGTTCCTCGGCGCCGAGCTCCAGGGCGGCGGCCGCGAGATTGTCCTTCAGCTGGACGTCGTTGCGGGCGCCGATCACCAGCGACGAGACGGCAGGGCGGCCGAGCAGCCAGGCAAGCGCCACCTGCGCCGCCGACACACCACGATCCTTGCCGATGTCGACCAGCAGATCGACGATCCGCCACAGCCGGTCCTCGTCGCGGATCGGCGGCTCGGACCAGCCGGCGAGCTGGCGGGCGGTCGGGCTGTCGCGGCGGTATTTGCCCGACAGCAGGCCGCCGGCGAGCGGGCTCCAGACCAGCACGCCCAGCCCCTGGTCGAGCGAGATCGGCAGCAGCTCGTACTCGGCCTCGCGCGCTTCCAGCGTGTAGTGGATCTGTTGGGTGACGAAGCGTTGCTGGTGGCGGCTGTCGCTGATGGAAAGCGCCTTCATCACCTGCCAGCCGGAATAGTTGGAGCAGCCGATGTAACGCACCTTGCCCTGGCTGACCAAAGTGTCGAGCGCGGCAACGGTTTCCTCGAGCGGGGTGAGGCCGTCCCACTGGTGGACGAAATAGATGTCGATGACATCGGTCTTCAACCGCTTCAGGCTTCTCTCGCATTCGCGGATCAGATGGTGGCGCGACAGGCCTTCGTCGTTCGGGCCCTTGCCGATCCGCATCCGCGCCTTGGACGCGATCAGCACATCGTTCTTGCGCTTGCCGCCGAGCGCTTCGCCTATGATCTCTTCAGACAGGCCGTTCGAATAGACGTTGGCGGTGTCGATGAGGTTGATGCCGGCGTCAATGCACATATCGATCATCCGCTTGGCTTCGGCGAGATCGCTGTTGCCGACCGCGGCGAAGGGCCCGGAGCCGCCGAAGGTCATGGTGCCAAGCGTCAGTGTCGAAACCTTCAGGCCCGAACGGCCAAGGGTGCGGTATTCCATGTCAGATCCTCACGATTTTGTTGAAGAGGCGTGCCGCCAAGGGGCAGGCCTGGAACGCGACCGCGGATTTGTAGGACAATTCGGCCGGCTTGTCGCCGTAGAATGACATTGGATCGATCACACATCGCCGAATCCGCCGTGGCGGCAATCGCGCCCGGGCTGCAATAAAACCGTCACCGCCGGCCTATATTGAAGTCGGCTCAGGTATTTCCATTCTCGGCCGCTGGCCACTAATTTGGGGCGCCCAGTGGTAACCGACAGGGCTTGCAAGCGGAGCAGCTGATATGACCGAGCTAAAAAAGAATTCCCCTGCCAAGGACTGGCTCGAAGCCGAGCTCGCCGACACGCTTGACGAAGACTATGAGCTCGAAATGTCTGAGCCGGCGCTGTCGATGGAGATCGCCAAGATCTACAAGAACTCCCATCCGCCTTCGATCGATCGCATGCAATATTTTCGCGACCTGATCAGCTTGCAGTCCGAATTGATCAAGCTGCAATCCTGGGTCGCCTATCACAAGAAGAAACTGGTGGTGATTTTCGAGGGCCGTGACTCCGCCGGCAAGGGCGGCGTCATCAAGCGCATCACCCAGAGGCTCAACCCGCGTATCTGTCGCGTCGTGGCGCTTCCGGCGCCGACTGAACGCGAGAAGTCGCAATGGTATTTCCAGCGCTATGTCCCGCATTTGCCGGCAGGCGGCGAGATCGTGTTGCTCGACCGCTCCTGGTACAACCGCTCCGGCGTCGAACGGGTAATGGGTTTTGCCAACCCCGAGCAGGTGGAGGAGTTCTTCCATGACGTGCCGGAGTTCGAGCGCATGCTGGTGCGCTCGGGCATCACCGTGGTCAAATACTGGTTCTCGATCACCGACGAAGAACAGCAGATGCGCTTCCTGATGCGCATCCATGATCCGATGAAGCAGTGGAAGCTGTCGCCGATGGACCTGCAGTCACGTGTGCGCTGGGAACAGTACACCAAGGCCAAGGAGGAGACTTTCGCCCGCACCAACATCCCCGAAGCGCCCTGGTTCATCGTCGAGGGCAACGACAAGAAGCGCGCGCGCCTGAACTGCATCGATCATCTGCTGAAGCAGCTGCCGTACGAAGACGTGCCGCACGAGGAGATCACGCTGCCGGAGCGCGTCTTCAACCCCGAATACGAACGCCAGGTCCTGCCGCGCGAACTTTACGTGCCGGAGAAATATTGAGAAACCTTTCCTTCTCCCCGCTTCACGGGGAGAAGGTGCCCGAAGGGCGGATGAGAGGGGCGCAGGGCTAACTGGTTAGACCGCCATTCGCAGGACTACGCCAGCATCATCTTCGTTCGGCAGCACCGCCCCTCATCGTCCTGCCGGACCTTTCTCCTGGTATAGTGACGGGGAGAAAGGAGCTGCGCCAAAAGGGCTCGGCCTAAGCCCTGTTGATGACCACGTGTGTTGCAAGTGCCGTTGCCGCCTGTTCGGTGCACTGATAACCAAGGTTGGGCATGTCGAGGCCGGCAAAAAGGTTTTCGCCCTTGCCCAGCAGCACCGGTGAGATTGCCAGGTGCATCTCGTCGATCAGCCGCTCCTGGAGATATTGCCGGATGGTGGAGACGCCGCCGCCGACCCGCACGTCCTTGCCGCTGGCCGCTGATTTTGCCTGCTCTAGCGCCGAATGGATCCCGCCGGTGACGAAATGGAAAATCGTTCCGCCTTCCATCGTGATGGGCGCCCGCTCGTGGTGGGTTAGCACGAACACCGGCACATGATAGGGCGGATTGTCGCCCCACCAGCCCTTCCACTTGTCGTCAGGCCATTCACCCCGGATCGGGCCGAACATATTGCGGCCGAGGATCCAGGCGCCGAGGTTCTCGAAGCTGCGCGCCGCAAAGTCCTCGTCGACGCCTGTCTCGCCGCCTTCCTCGCCAAACATCTTGCGGAAGGTGCGGGTGCTGAAAGCCCATTTGTGCAGGGCCATTCCGCCGACGCCGAGCGGATTTTCCAGACTCTGATCAGGCCCGGCGCCGTAGCCGTCGAGGGACAGGCTGAAAGCGTTGACGCGAAGCTTGGACATGAAGACCTCCTCGGTAACCAGTTGTATTTTGCAAGTGGTTTTCTTCTAGCAAACTGATTGTGAATTGCAAGCGGTATTTTTTTCGGATCGAAAGACATCTATCCAGACCTTTGCACCAAGCGATGTCCAGACTGTTGTGTAGCGGTCGGCACGGACGGCCAGTGGCGGCCGTCGAGTCAGCCGCGATATCAACTCATTCGCCTGTAAATTTCACGAAACGGATGTGGTGCCCGCATTGACGACGCCCGACCCCGACAGGGAACCGGGTCAGGAAGCATCCTCTGGAGGCGTTAGCCATACCTCTTGGCCGAGGTGCGGGCTGCCGGCCGCCTCCGGCCGCGCGGTTATTTTAGCTGCAGCTGCCGGTTTTTGTCAGCGGGAATTCGAAGGAACCGCCGACCGCTCGAAAGAGTGGTGACATCTATTGAAAGGCCTTGCCCGGGACCTTGAGACTACCCTTTCAGCATTTCCGCCACTTCGGGAGCGAAATAGGTCAGGATGCCGTCGCAGCCGGCACGCTTGAAGGCGAGCAGCGATTCCAGCATCGCCTTCTGGCCGTCGATCCAGCCATTGGCGCCGGCCGCCTTGATCATCGAATATTCGCCCGACACCTGATAGGCGAAGGTCGGCATCTGGAATTCGTCCTTCAGCCGGCGGATGATGTCGAGATAGGGCAGCCCGGGCTTCACCATCAGCATGTCGGCGCCCTCGGCGATGTCCTGCTCGGCCTCGCGCACCGCCTCGTCCGAATTGGCGTGGTCGATATAATAGGTCTTCTTGTCGCCCTTGAGCAGGCCGGCGGTGCCGACGGCTTCGCGATAGGGGCCGTAGAAGGCCGAGGCGAATTTGGTGGCGTAGGACATGATCGCCACGTCCTGAAAACCGTTGGCGTCGAGCGCGTCGCGGATGGCACCGACACGGCCGTCCATCATGTCTGATGGCGCGATGATGTCGGCGCCGGCAGCCGCCTGGATGACGGCCGCCGCCGCGACCTGTTCCACGGTTTCGTCATTGACGATGATGCCGTCGCGCAGAATGCCGTCATGGCCATGGCTGGTGAACGGATCGAGCGCCGCGTCTGTGATGATGCCGATCTCGGGCACCGCCTCCTTTATCGCACGGGTGGCGCGGTTGATGATGTTTTCCGGGTCGAGGATGTGCGAGCCGGTCTGGTCGCGCAGGCCGAGATCGACATTGGGGAAGGTGGCAAGAGCCGGGATGCCGAGCTTGGCCGCGCGTTCGGCCTCCTTGACGGCAAGGTCGACCGACAGGCGGAAGACGCCGGGCATGGCAGCGATCGGTTCGCGGACATTCCTACCCTCGACGACGAAGATTGGCCAGATCAGGTCGTCGACCGAAAGCCTGTTCTCCTGCACGAGCCGGCGCGACCAGTCGGCCTTGCGCATGCGGCGCAGGCGGCGGCTGCCGGTGACGTCGTCGACGCTGCGCGCGCCGGCAGGTTTTGCTGGGGTGAATTTGTTCATGGCCAAAACTCCGGATCGGCGGCTTTTAGCACGAGCCCTTGGTGCTGACCAATGCGACACGTTTGTGCCAGGGGTCAAAGCTGCCACGGCGCTGTCCCACCACGCCTATTGATCAGGGCTGCCCATTGCCCGAAAGGATCTGTGCCGCGCCACGGATCGCGACGCGGAACGCCTCGTCGAAGCTGACACCGCGCACCTGCCAACGACAGGTCTTGCCCTGATCGGCCAGTCGCCAATCGGCGATCCAGCCTAGCTCCTCATCGCTCCATACGATGCTGCCGGCGAGCGCTCGGTCGCCACCTGCCTGTTTGGCCAGCCGATCCAACTTTGCCATGTCAGCCGCGCGCAACGCTTCTTCGCCCAGGTCGCCAAGCTCCGCAGCCTTCGGAAAGACGACATGTATCAGTGTTGGACCGGCGGCATTGATGAAGGATTCGCGCATCGTTTCGCCGTGGCCTTCCTCAGCGCTCAGCACGAAATGCCGAGTGCCCTGTTCAGTCGTGAGGAAGACGGCGAGTGTCGGCCGCTCGCCAAGCCAGGGCCTGCTGCCAAGCGATGCCAGCACCTTGTCGATCACATCAGGCTTGTAGAGGCAGGTGAGGTCATGCGGCCGGTCATGCGTGCCTTGCTCGTCATGGATCGGAATACCCTCCAGCCGGTCATGGTAGCGAAAGCTGTCGACAAAGCTGCCGGCCTTGTCGCGCAACGCGTCCATTTCGCGTCTGGCAAGCAGCCGCTGATCGCCCGAAACACGGACGAGGACCTTGTCGAGGCAAGTCTTGAAGCCGAGCTGGCGGTTTTCTTCACCCTGGCCGGTGACGATGGTCTGCGATTGGTAAAGATCGCCAAGGTCGGTTGCCCTGGCGGGAACATTGGTTGCCCACAACGCAGACAGGCAACTCAGAACAAGGACAAGGCGCAAAAACTGCGGCATGGCTCACTATCCGGCTCTTGGCCTGCCGTAATGGCCGCCAACGTCTAGCATCGGCCGCCACTTGCCGCCAAGACCGCGGCGGACAGACTGCTGCCATTGACGCACCCATGCGCCGCCTTTAGCACTTCAGTCCCGCAGGCGCGGGGAAGGATTCTCTGGCGATGGATTTTGGTGGAGGCGACGAAATTCGCTTCGAAAGGTTGGGCAGGGCCGGCGTCGTCACCCTGACGCGGCCGCAGGCGCTCAATGCCGTCACCCATCGCATGGTCAAGGCGCTGGGCGAGGCCCTGCGCTCCTGGGAGCGGGACGACGGCGTGGATGTCGTCGTGGTCAAGGCAGAGGGCAGGGCGTTTTCGGCCGGCGGGGATATCCTGCACATCTATGAAGCCGGCCGGGCTGGAAAGCCGCCGGTCGAGTTCTTCGCCGACGAGTATCGGCTCAACGCCTACATCGCCCGTTTCAAGAAACCTTATGTGGCGCTCATCGACGGCATCGTCATGGGCGGTGGGGTCGGCATTTCCTTCCACGGTTCACACCGGGTGATGACCGAGAATGCCCAGTTCGCCATGCCGGAGGTCGGCATCGGCTTTTTCCCCGATGTCGGCGCCAGTCATCTGCTGCCCGACCTTGGCGGTTCATTCGGCATGTACCTGGCGCTGACCGGTAACCGCATCCGCTATGGCGATGCGCTGTGGTCGGGGCTGGCCACCCACACCATCAAGGCCGAGGACCAGCCGAGCTTCCTCGATCGGCTGGCGCTGACGGGCGATCCGGAATCGGTGCTGCGCGGTTTCTTTGTTCCGGCCAAGCGGGAGACCGACAGGCCCATCCTGGAGGCGATCTCCCGCCATTTCGCCCAACCCTCGCTGCCGGACCTCATCGACAGCCTGGATCGCGCGGGCAAGGACGAATTCGCGGCCAAGACGCTGGCGACGATCCGCATGCGCTCGCCGACCAGCCTTCGCGTCGCCTGGCGGCAGATCAGCGCCGGGCAGACATTGTCGATGGACGACTGCATGAGGATGGAGTTCCGCATCCTGAACCGCATGCTGGCTGGCCACGATTTCTACGAGGGCATCCGCGCCGCTATCATCGACAAGGGCTCCAAGCCGCAATGGCGGCCGGCAAAGATCGATGCCGTCAGCGAGGCGGAAGTCGAGGCCTATTTCGCTCCGCTCGGCGATCGGGAGCTTGGGCTGTGAGCGAAGTGACATCGAGACGCGTCGTCCTGCAGCCCTCGACGGTCGAGGTGATCTTCGCCTGGTTCCAGCGCGTCATCGCGGGCTACTGCCTGATGTTCGGCATCCTGTACTGGATCAAGCTGATCGGATTCTATCCGGGCTCGCTGTGGCGCTTCGACCTTATGCCGGTGCATTGGCAGGTGGCGGCGGTGATGCTCGCCGTGTTCTTTCCCTTCGCCGCGGCCGGGCTGTGGATGCTGGCGTCCTGGGGCCCGGTGATCTGGTTCATATGCGCGGTCACCGAGACGGTCATGTATGCTGGTTTTCCCGAGCTTTTCGGCCATCGTCTCCTGATCATCGTCTCGCATGCCTGCGTGGCGCTGCTCTACATCGTCTTTCGCGTCGTCATCTACCTGCAGAAACGCCCGGCACGACACTAAGCCATTGTACGTGTTGACGACCTGGCGACCGCTCGAATCCGCCCCGGCGATCATTGCCTAAATCTTTAGGTTAATCATCCTTGCCCGGGTGACCGTTCGTTAAGCGTCTTCCGAAACCTCTTACCGGTAAGCTCTTGTTAGCCCTAGCGTTTAAGTCGAATTTTATGAGTATTCGATAGTGTCGCGATCAAGGTGAAAGACAAAAAATCACCAGGGCGACAAACGAGAGGCAAAGACAATGATCAATTCGCGTCCGGCGGCCAAGACCGCCAACGTTTCCGACGATCGCCGCGAGGCTATCCGTTCCCTGTACATGGAATCGCTGCAGCTGGTCGAGCGTCTGCACCGCCGTCTGCTTGATGTGATCAAGGACGAATTCGACCGCAACGGCCGTTCCGACATCAATGCCATCCAGGCGCTGCTGCTCTTCAACATCGGCAATTCCGAACTGACCGCCGGCGAGCTGCGTTCGCGTGGCTACTATCTCGGCTCGAACGTCTCCTACAATCTGAAGAAGCTGGTCGATCTCGGCTTCATCAACCACCAGCGCTCACGCATCGATCGCCGTTCGGTCCGCGTCTCGCTGACGCCGAAAGGCAATGAAGTGGCTGATGTGGTCGCCGGTCTCTATGAGCGCCATGTCGGCTCGATCGAACAGGTCGGAGGCATCAACACCGACGAGTTCAAGCAGATGAACCGCGCCCTGCAGCGGCTCGACCGCTTCTGGAACGACACCATCGCCTACCGGATGTAAGACCATCCAGGAAACGGAGCCGCGCCGCAGAAGCGTGGCCATAACAGCGACCTCCAGTCAGGGCCGGTGCCGAAAAGCACCGGTCTTTTCTTTCTTGCGTCCGGCCAAAGCAAATTACGGGCCAAGGCCACGTTGCCGCCATATTCCAGTGGAACCGAGAGTGGCAGTGATGCTGTGGTGAAGACCATGCGTCCATCCGCAGCCGCATCGCGCCTCTTGCTTTTGTCGCCAATGTGATACGGACCATGGTTGGCTAATTGTTAAGATTGCCGATTTTAGAGTGCGGGCGAGATCGCGCGATAATCGACGCAGCAAAGTGATCGAACGCTACAAGAATGTCTGGAACGTCCATGAGAACCAGCCGCCGCTTTTTCCTTTCCGGAGCCTCCGCGCTCGCCGCCGCCATGGTGGCCGGCCGTGCCAGTGCGCAGGATGTGATCGGGGATATCCTGAAATCCTCGGCCCGCGGCAATTGGGATGATCAGTTCGATGCCCGCGCCAGCGAAGGCGGCAAGGTGGCCTCGACGCTGCCGATCTTCAGCCTGCAGACCGTTGCCTTCACTGAGCAGGCGGTCGCGCAGTATCAGAACATCGTCTCCCAGGGCGGCTGGACGGACGTTCCCGCGACCAAGAAACTGCAACTTGGCGTCGATGACCCGGACGTGGTGCCGTTGCGCAAGCGCCTGATGATGGCGGGCGACCTGTCGCAGAGCGCCGGCATTTCGACGGCTTTCGATTCCTATGTCGACTCGGCGGTCAAGCGCTTTCAGTTGCGCCATGGTCTGCCGGCTGACGGCTCGATGGGCAAGTATACCTACGCCGCGATGAACGTTTCGGCGCAAATTCGGCTCGGCCAGCTGCAGACCAATCTGCAGCGGCTGAAAGAGAAGGCCGGCACGCTGGGCAGCCGCTATGTGCTGGTCGATATTCCTGCCGCACAGATCGAAGCGGTCGAGAACGACCGCGTCGTGCTTCGCCACACCGCGATCGTCGGCAAGATCGATCGCCAGACGCCGATCGTCAATTCCAAGATCAACGAGATCATCGTCAATCCGTACTGGAACGCACCGGTCTCGATCGTGCGCAAGGACATCATTCCGCTGATGCGGAAGGATCCCGATTATCTCAAGAACAGCCATATCCGCCTGTTCGCGCCCGATGGCAGCGAAGTCGACCCGATGAATGTGGACTGGTCGACCGACGATGCCGCCAAGTACCGTTTCCGTCAGGATCCCGGTTCGGAAAACGCCATGGCGTCGGTCAAGATCAATTTCCCGAGCCCTGACGGCGTCTACATGCACGACACGCCGCAGCAGAGCCTGTTCGGCAAGATGATGCGCTTCGATTCCTCGGGCTGCGTGCGCGTCCAGAACGTGCGTGATCTCGTCACGTGGATCCTGCGCGACACGCCCGGCTGGGATCGCCAGCATTTCGAGGCGGCTATCAAGACCGGCCAGAACACGCCGATCCAGGTCACCAATCCGGTGCCGGTGCATTTCCTCTATCTCTCGGCGTGGTCGACAGGACCCGGCGTCGTCCAGTTCCGCGACGACGTCTACGCGCTCGACGGTGCCAGCGAACTGCAGATCACGTCTTCGCTATAACGAGCTGATATTTTTGCAAAAAAGCCGCTCTCAGGGCGGCTTTTTTATTGCGGACGCCGCCATTTCCAGCCGCTCGACCGGCTGGACGAAGCTCCGGCTATTGCGCATGGTCGGCAGACCGCCGGAATCGTGCCATGGACGTCGCCATCTTCATTCTCGTTGTGCTCGTCTTCGTGGCGCTGTCCGGCGCGCTCGTCCGGCTGGTTCGGGTGCCGTTGCCGGTGCTGCAGATCGCCATCGGCGCGGCCCTGGCCTGGCCCGCCGGGGGCCTGCATGTCGAGATCGATCCGGAACTTTTCCTGCTGGTGTTCATCCCGCCGCTTCTGTTCGGTGACGCCTTCGCGGCGCCCAAGCGCGAACTCGTCGCCTTGCGCGGACCCATACTCGATCTTGCCATCGGCCTGGTCTTCTTCACCATTGTCGGCTTCGGCTATGCCTTGCACTGGCTGGTGCCGAGCATTCCGCTCGTCGTCGCTTTCGCGCTGGCCGCCGTGCTGTCGCCGACCGACGCCGTGGCGGTGTCCTCGATCGTCGACAGGAATGTGGTTCCGGCCCGGCTGATGCACATATTGGAGGGCGAGTCGTTGCTCAACGACGCGTCGGGCCTAGTCATGTTCCGCTTTGCGGTGGCGGCGGCATTGACCGGCAGCTTCTCTTTCGCGGGAGCTTCGCTCAGCTTCCTCTACGCCGTCGCCGCTGGCATCCTGGCCGGTGTCGCGGCCCTGTACATCGCCGCCAAGGCGCTGCAACTGCTCAGCCGCATCGGCGGCGTGCCGGCCGAGGCGCAGGTTCTCGTGATGATCCTGCTGCCTTTCATGGCCTATCTCGGCGCCGAAAATGTCGGAGCCTCGGGCATCATGGCGGCGGTCACCGCCGGTCTGCTGACCGGGGTCAGCGGCATGTACCGTTTCCTCGGCGTGTCGGCGCGCATGCAGATTCTGTCGCTCTGGGCGACGCTCACTTTCGTCTTCAATGGCGCTCTGTTCATTCTGCTCGGCCTGCAGCTTCCCGACATCATCCGCAAGGTCCCGCCAGAGTTGTCCAGCCGGCATTGGCTGATCGAGCCGGTGGCGACGGTGCTGATCCTGACGCTCTGCCTGATCGGGCTGCGCTTCCTGTGGATCTGGGTCGGGGACATCGCCCAAGCGATCGCGGCGCGTGTGGGCAAGCGCAAGGCCGAGCCGTTCGGATTTCGCGTCCGGCTTGCCGGCTCCGTGGCCGGCGTGCGCGGCGCCATCACATTGGCGGGCATCCTGTCATTGCCGCTGGCTTTGCAGGATGGCTCGCCCTTCCCGGCACGCGATGTCGTGATCTTCCTCGCCGCCGGCGTCATCATCTGCTCGCTCGTCATTGCCAGCTTTGCCTTGCCCAGGATCGCGCGGGGACTGGTCGAGCCGGGCGAGAATCCGGCCGCCGCGGAGGAGCGCCGGGCGCGCGTCGGCGCCGCCAGTGCGGCGATCGCCAGGATCGAGAGCATCGCCAACGAGGCAGGCGAGGGCGAGGCGGTCGAGGCCCGGCTGGCCGTCGCCGACAGCATCGTGGCCGGCTACCGGCGGCGCATAGCGGCTTCCGACGAAGCCGACGAGGCCCGCGCCGAGGCCCGTGAGGCCGGCAGGCTGGAGCTCGAACTCAGGGCGGCGGGCATCGAAGCCGAGCGATCCGCGCTACGCGACATGTTCCGCAGCCAAGAGATCAATGATCACACGATGCGCGCCCTGTTTTCCGAAATCACATTGACCGAGGCCTTGCTGAAGCAGCGGCGGGACAGGAAATAGCGGTCCGCCCGATCCTTTGCCGCAAACCGGCCAGCAAATTTCGCGCCGCAAACGTGGCGAGCCCAAAACAACTGTGTTAATGGCCGGCGAACGCATGCATGTCGCCCAGAACCGCCAAGTGGTTTGGGACGACTGCATCCACGAATTTGCCCTTCCAACCCCCGGGGGAACTCAGGCCATGGCAACAGCAGCGGCGGCGTCCAACAAGCTCGAATCCTTTTTCGAAACCACTTTGGAAGATGCCGATCCGGAGATATTCGGCGCCATCCGCAACGAACTCGGTCGCCAGCGCCACGAGATCGAGCTGATCGCCTCGGAGAACATCGTCTCCCGCGCCGTGCTCGAGGCGCAGGGGTCGATCATGACCAACAAATATGCCGAGGGCTATCCGGGCAAGCGCTACTATGGCGGCTGTCAGTTCGTCGACGTGGCCGAGGAACTGGCCATCGAGCGCGCGAAAAAGCTGTTCGGCTGCAACTTCGCCAACGTCCAGCCGAATTCCGGCAGCCAGATGAACCAGGCGGTGTTCCTGGCGCTGCTGCAGCCCGGCGACACCTTCATGGGTCTCGACCTCAATTCCGGCGGCCATCTCACCCACGGCTCGCCGGTCAACATGAGCGGCAAATGGTTCAAGGTCGTCTCCTATGGCGTGCGCAAGGACGACCACCTGCTGGACATGGACGCCATCGAGAAGACCGCGCACGAGACTAAGCCGAAGCTGATCCTGGCCGGCGGCACAGCCTATTCGCGCATCTGGGACTGGAAGCGCTTTCGCGAGATCGCGGACGCGGTCGGCGCCTATCTGATGGTCGACATGGCGCATATTGCTGGCCTCGTTGCCGGCGGCGTGCATCCCTCGCCCTTGCCGCACGCCCATGTGGTGACGACCACCACGCACAAGTCGCTGCGCGGCCCGCGCGGCGGCATGATCCTGTGCAATGACGAGGACATCGCCAAGAAGATGAACTCGGCGGTGTTCCCCGGCCTGCAGGGCGGTCCGCTGATGCATGTCATTGCCGCCAAGGCAGTGGCCTTCGGCGAAGCGCTGAAGCCGAGCTTCAAGGTCTATGCCGAAAGCGTTGCCGCCAACGCCAAGGCGCTGGTTTCCAGCCTCAAGGAAACGGGCCTCGACATCGTCTCCGGCGGCACTGACAACCACCTGATGCTGGTCGACCTCAGGCCCAAGAACGCCACCGGCAAACGCGCCGAAGCGGCCCTTGGCCGCGCCAACATCACCTGCAACAAGAACGGCATCCCTTTCGACCCGGAAAAGCCCTTCGTCACTTCGGGCGTGCGGCTGGGCACGCCGGCC
Organism: Mesorhizobium sp. B2-3-13; assembly: GCF_006442195.1. Classification (NCBI taxonomy): domain Bacteria; kingdom Pseudomonadati; phylum Pseudomonadota; class Alphaproteobacteria; order Hyphomicrobiales; family Phyllobacteriaceae; genus Mesorhizobium; species Mesorhizobium sp. B2-3-13. The sequence continues at coordinate 172,419 of NZ_VFVQ01000010.1, read as the reverse complement.
GGCACCACGCGCGGCTTCGGCCAGGCCGAATTCCGTGAGATCGGCAAGCTGATCGCCGAGGTGCTGGATGGGCTTAAGGTCGCCAATTCCGACGAAGGCAATGCCGCCGTCGAGGCAGCGGTCAAGGCCAAGGTCGTTGCATTGACCGATCGATTCCCGCTCTATCCCTATCTCGGTTGACCATCCTTATCCCGGTTGACCATCCTATCTCGGTTGACCGGGCGCGACGCGTCATCTTTTATCCATCGGCGGTGCGTCACCCCTGATCGGGTGACGCATGGAACTGGAGAATTGATGATGCGCGATTTTTGTCTTGCCTCACTTGGCGCCTTCGGTTGGCTGGCTGTTTGCGGGTCCGTTTTGGCGCAGACGCAGCCCGCTCCGGACATGCCCGCCACCAGCAGTTTCGGCCGATGGACGACCATGGTCGATACGCTCGACACCGGCCAGGATGCGCACAAGACCTGCGCGGCCTCCACGGCGTTCTTCGACGCGGGTGGCAATTCGGGCACGCTGACATTGTCGATCTCGACCGGCGACGTGCTGCCGCCCGATGCTTATCCGGCCATCATGATCACCATCGACAACCGGACCCTGCCGGCCGACAAGAAGATCGCGGCCATCTTCGGCGATCCGGGCGTCAAGGTTTCCGCGACGGTTTACTCCAACGATGCCGTCAATGGCCGTCCCACCTGGACGATCGACAACCAGGCCAAGACAAGTCTGGCGTTGCTGCGGGCCATGCGAAAAGTCACGTCGCTCGACGTCACCTTTGGCAAGCAGGCCGTCGCCAGCATTCCGATGGACGGTTTCACAAAGGCCTATCGCAATCTCGGCACGTCTTGCGGCTTCCCAACCAAGGACGTGGCGCCATAGCGGGCTGGCCGGCGCTACCGCTTGCGTGCTGGCAATCTTCCTCGCGCCTCGCTATCTCTGAGTACGCAGGCCGTGGAAAAGCGGAACTGCTTCAATCCGCACCGGAAAGGTTCTAAGCCTTTCACCCCACCAGATTCGCGAACCCAAGGCTCTCCATGCGCTGTCCCTATTGCCAGTCCGAAGATACGCAGGTGAAGGATTCGCGCCCCGCCGAGGACGGCGCGGCGATCCGCCGGCGGCGTGTCTGCCCCGATTGCGGCGGCCGTTTCACCACGTTCGAACGCGTGCAGTTGCGCGACCTCGTCGTGGTCAAGAAATCAGGGCGAAAAGTGCCGTTCGACCGCGACAAGCTGTTGCGCTCGGTCGAGATCGCGGTGCGCAAGCGCAACGTCGACCCCGAGCGCATCGATCGCGCCGTGACCGGCATCGTGCGCCAGCTCGAAAGTTCCGGCGAAACGGAAGTGGCTTCCGGCGAGGTCGGCCGGCTGGTCATGGATGCACTGAAGTCGCTCGACGATGTCGCCTATGTGCGCTTCGCCTCGGTCTATCGCAATTTCCGCGAGGCCAAGGATTTCCACGAGCTGCTCGGCGAGCTGAAGGGGGACGAGGAAAAGAGCGAAGAGGACGCCGGCTGAGCATGGCAGCACCGCAACGCAGCGAGGCCGAGCAAGCGGCCCTGGACCGCCGTTTCATGGCCGCTGCCTTGCGGCTATCGCGCAAGAACGCCGGTCGCACCTCGACCAATCCATCCGTCGGCACCATCATCGTGCGTGACGACGGCTCAGGCCCGATGATCGTGGGTACCGGCGTCACCGCGATTGGGGGCCGGCCGCACGCCGAGACCGAGGCGCTGGCGGAGGCCGGCGAACTCGCGCGGGGCGCCACCGCCTATGTCACGCTCGAGCCTTGCGCCCATCACGGCCGCACGCCGCCTTGCGCCAACGCGCTGGTCAACGCCGGCATCGCGTGTGTCGTGGGCGCTGCCAGCGATCCGGATCCGCGGGTCTCCGGCAAGGGCTATGCCATCCTGCGTGACGCCGGTGTCGAAGTGGTGGAAAAGGTCTTGGCCACCGAAGCTGCCGAACAGATGGCGGGCTATTTGATTCGCTCTCTGAGAAAACGCCCGGAAGTTATCCTGAAGCTTGCGCTTTCCAGCGACGGCAAGATCGGCATGGAAGGCGCCGGCCAGGTCGCGATAACAGGCGACATGGCGCGCCGCGAAGTCTACCTGATGCGCGCCGAGGCGGACGCCATCCTGGTTGGCGTCGGCACGGCGTTGGAAGATGATCCGGCGCTGACGGTGCGTTTGCCCGGACTGGAGAACCGTTCACCCGCACGCATCGTGCTCGACCGCCAGGCTAGGCTGCCGGAGGGCTCGAAGCTGGTGTCCGGTGTCGATCGCGTACCGCTTTATGTCGCGGCTTGCCTGGAGGCCGATCCGCAGCGCCGGGCGGCACTCGAACGCGCCGGCGTGCGCTTCATCGGCACGGAGACGCACGAGGGCGGCGTCGCATTACCCGAACTGCTCGAGGATGTGGCGGCGCTCGGCATGGCAAGCGTGCTGGTCGAGGGCGGTGCCAAGGTGGCGAGCGCTTTCCTAGCCGACGGGCTGGTCGACCGCATCGTGCTTTTCCAGGGACCGGAAGCGATCGGCGAAGACGGCATTGCATCGCCTGTCGATGCCGACCATATCCCGGCGGGTTTTCGCAAGCTGCGCGAGATGCGGTTCGGCGAAGACGGTTACGTCGAATGGATCAGGGATTTTCAGGGATAGCGATCGATGTTTACCGGGATTGTCACCGATATCGGCACCGTGGCCGCCGTCAAGCCGCTGCGGGAAGGGGTGGGGCTGCGCATCGACACCGTCTATGATCCCGGGACCATCGCCATTGGCGCCTCGATCTCCTGCGGCGGCGTCTGCCTGACGGTCACGGCGTTGCCCGACAGCGGCTCGAATGCGCGCTGGTTCGAGGTCGAGGCCTGGGAGGAGGCGCTCAGGCTGACGACGGCGGCGGGTTGGAAATCAGGTACCAGGATCAATCTGGAGCGGGCGCTGAAGATCGGCGACGAGCTCGGTGGCCACATCGTTTCGGGCCATGTCGACGGCACCGCCGGGATCGTCGAGCGCAGGGATGAGGGCGATGCGGTGCGCTTTACGCTGGACGCGCCGCGCCATCTGGCGAAATTCATCGCGCCGAAAGGCTCCGTCGCGCTCGACGGCACCTCGCTCACCGTCAACAGCGTCGCGGGCACCCGCTTCGACGTGCTGTTGATCCATCATTCGCTGACCGTCACTACCTGGGGCGAGCGCAAGACCGGCGACCGCGTCAATCTCGAGATCGACACCATGGCGCGCTACGCGGCGCGGCTGGCGGAGGCGGCGAAAGAGGGGCTTTGATAGCCTGCGGAACAGGCTGGCCCACGGCAATCCGATACGCCTCGGGCAATCTTCCGCTTGCGATCAAACCGGCTTCGGCCTAAGTCACCGGCGACCCCGGAGACATCTATGGCTGGCACATCCCAACACGGCAAGGCGTTCATTCGTCCCAAGACGAAGGCCCACCTTCTTGTTATCGAGGCGCGCTTTCACGACGACCTTGCCGACGCGCTGCTCGACGGCGCGACAAGCGCGCTCGATGAAGCGGGCGCGACTTACGACGTCGTCACTGTTCCCGGTTCGCTCGAAATTCCCGCGGTGATCACCTTCGCGCTCGACGGCATGGCCGAAGGCGGGACCGGCTATGACGGTTTTGTCGCGCTCGGCACCATTATCCGTGGCGATACCTATCATTTCGACATCGTCGCCAATGAATCCAGCCGTGCGCTCATGGACCTGTCCGTGCAGGACTCGGTCTGCATCGGCAACGGCATCCTGACCACCGAGAACGATGCACAGGCGTGGACGCGGGCCAAACGCTCGGAAGGCGACAAGGGCGGCTTTGCCGCGCGTGCGGCGCTGACCATGATCGCGCTGAAGGAACAATTGGGAGCGCGATCGTGAGCGAACCCGCTTCGCCAGGACAGCCCGCGGTTCGCCACGCCAACAAGCGCGGTGCTGCCCGTCTGGCCGCCGTGCAGGCGCTCTACCAGATGGATGTCGCCGGCAGTGGCGTGTTCGAGATCACCGCCGAGTACGAGGCGTTCCGCCTCGGCAAGGAAGTCGACGGCGCGCTCTATCGCGAGGCGGACGCGCAATGGTTTCGCGCTATCCTGACAGGCGTCGTAGAGAACCAGAAGACCATTGATCCAATTATCCGCCAGGCGCTGACCGACGACTGGCCGCTGTCGCGCCTCGATTCCACGCTGCGTGCCATTCTGCGCGCGGGCGTCTATGAGCTGATGAAGCGCGAGGACGTGCCTGTCGCGGTCATCGTCACTGAATATGTCGATATCGCCAAGGCCTTCTACGAGGAGGACGAGCCGAAGCTGGTCAACGCCGTGCTCGACCGTGTGTCGCGCCGTGTGCGTGGCGAGGGCCGCGGCAAGGACGCATCATGACGGCCATTGCCGTCGAGGCGGGCAAGGAGGCGCGGCGCACCGCGCTGATCCTAGCTGCCTCGCAGGCGATCATCGGTTCGGCCGCCCCCATCGCCATTTCCATGGGCGCGCTGGCCGGGCAATATCTGCTCGGCGCTGACAAATCCCTGGCGACGGCGCCGATCACCGGCTTCAATCTCGGCGTGGCGCTCGGCGCCTTGCCCGCGGCGGCCATCATCCGATGGCTCGGCCAGCGGGGCGGCTTCATGACCGGAACCGTCGTCACCGCGCTCGGTGGGCTGGTCGCCACCCTGGCATTGTTCCACGGCAGCTTCTGGCTGTTCGCGTTCGCGCTGCTTGTCATCGGCGTCGGCGGCGCCTTCGTCCAGCAGTTCCGCTTTGCCGCGGCCGACAACGCGCCGCCGGCGTTCAAGGCGCGCGCCATCTCGTTCGTGCTCGCCGGTGGCATCATCACCGCCATTCTCGGGCCGCAGATCGTCATCTTCACCCGCGAATTGTTTGCGCCTGTCATGTTTGCCGGTTCTTTCGCCTCGATCCTGCCGCTGGCGGCGGTCGGCGCCATCGTCCTTTCGTTTCTGCGCTTGCCGGCGAGGACCGCGAGCAAGGTGGACGTTGCCGACGGCGATGCCAGACCCCTTTTCGAAATCGTCACAAAGCCGCGTTTCGTAGCGGCGCTCTTCTGCGCCGTCGGCAGTTACGCGCTGATGAGCTTCGTCATGACCGGCGCGCCGCTCGCCATGGTTGGCTGCGGCCTGTCCGAGGACGATGCGACGCTGGGCATCTCCTGGCATGTCATGGCGATGTTCGGGCCAAGCTTCTTCACCGGCTCGCTGATCCATCGCTTCGGCGCCGAGCGCGTTGTCGCCACCGGCCTGCTGTTGCTGACCGGCTGTGCCGTCGTTGCCTTGTCGGGCCTGGCGCTGTGGCAATTCTGGACGGCGCTGATCCTGCTCGGCCTCGGCTGGAATTTCGCCTTCATCGGCGCCACCGCCATGGTGGCGGCCAGCTACAACCCGTCCGAAAAGGGCAAGGTGCAGGGCTTCCACGACTTTGTCCTGTTCGGCTCCGTCGCCTGCGCGTCGCTGATGTCGGGCATGGTCTACAACGCCTGGGGCTGGACGATGCTCAACTGGATGATCTTTCCTGTCGCCGCACTTTGCTTCGTGGCACTCGGCGCGCTGAAGATAACGAGCTTGCGGCCGGCCTGACGCCAATTTGAAAGTTATGCGTCCGGCGGCAGGACCTGAAGCACCCGCGCTATGAACATATGGAACTCAGCCATATAATTGCGCAGGAAGTCTTTGGTGGATTCAACCGTCACCTCGCCCTCATCCGTGATCAGCCCCGGCGTGAACTGGATATAAGCTTCGGGCGCATTCATCTGCGGCGAGTTGCAGAAACTCAGAACGCTGCGCAGGCTTTGTTGGGCGACGGCGGTCGCGATGGCGCCCGGCGATGTTCCGATGACGGCGGACGGTTTGCGCGCGAATGAATTCTTGCCGTAGGGGCGACTGGCCCAGTCGATTGCGTTCTTCAGTCCGCCGGGGATCGAGCGGTTGTACTCCGGGGTGACGAACAGCACGGCCTGGACGGAGGCGATCGCCTTTTTGAAAGCCTGGGCGGCCGGTGGGAAATTGGCGTCGTAATCGTAACTGTAGAGCGGCAGATCCTTGAAGCCGATTTCCGTCATTTCGAGCTCGGGAGGGGCAAGTTGAACGAGCGCCTTCGCGAGCTTGCGGTTGATGGATTCCCGGGCAAGGCTGCCGATGAGATAACCGACCTTGTGTATGGCCATGACACGCTCTCCCTGTTTGCCGCCCACCCCTCGCGGCATTATTCACCGGAAGGCGGCCGATCGCCAGCCCGCCGTTGCCGCCGCGCCGAAATCGGCGCGTTTGGAACAAAAATATTGCGCTGATCCGCCTTCTTATGAAACCGTATGCCCCGACTGGCCGTTGAAGCCATGCTCATATGCGCCCGCCGCATTCCGGTTCACAGCAAGGGGTTTTCACAATGTTTTCAGTCAAGGTTCTGGCCAGCGCCGCAATGGCGCTCGCCATCACGGCGGCTTCCGCGAGCGCTCAGGTCGTCGTCTCCTCGAAGATCGACACCGAGGGTGGCGTGCTCGGCAACATTATCCAGCTCGTCCTCAACGCCAACAACATCAAGACCACGGATCGCATCCAGCTCGGCGGCACGCCGGTGGTGCGCAAGGCGATCACCGCCGGCGAGATCGACATCTATCCCGAATACACCGGCAATGCCGCCTTCTTCTTCGAGAAGGCCGATGATCCCGCGTGGAAGGATGCCGCCAAGGCTTATGAGACGGCCAAGAAGCTCGACTACGACGCCAACAAGATCGTCTGGCTGTCACCGGCGCCGGCCAACAACACCTGGGCGATCGCCCTGCGCAAGGAAGTGACTGACGAGAACAAGCTCGTCACGCTGTCGGACTTCGGCAAATACGTCTCCGGCGGCGGCAAGGTGGTGCTGGCGGCCTCCGCCGAGTTCGTCAATTCGGCGGCAGCCCTTCCGGCCTTCCAGACCACCTATGGCTTCACGCTGAAGCCTGACCAGCTGATCACCCTCTCGGGTGGCGACACGGCAGCGACCATCGCCGCGGCCGCCAACCAGACCAGCGGCGCCAATGCCGCCATGGTCTACGGCACCGATGGCGGCATCGCGCCATCGGGCCTCGTCGTGTTGACCGACGACAAGGGCGTGCAGCCGGTCTACCAGCCGGCGCCGATCATCCGCGAATCCGTGCTGAAGGAGCACCCGGAGATCGAGACGCTGCTGAAGCCGGTGTTCGCCAAGCTCGATCTCGTCACGCTGCAGGAGCTCAATGGACGCGTGCAGGTCGGTGGCGAGCCGGTCAAGGGCGTCGCCGAGGACTTTTTGAAGAAGAACGGGTTCTTGAAATAGCTACGCGTCGATAAGTGACGTCAGTGCAAGGCAGACGCGCGTCATGACCATCCGCTTCGACAAACTCGGCGTGGTCATCGCCGCGCTCGCTGCTTACGCCGTGTTTCTCGCACCATTCGCCACCTTCCGCGCCAACCGCATCGTTCCCGGTCAGGCGCGCTCGATTCTCGAAGCTCTGCCGGCAATGACCGGTCCGCTGCTTTCGGCGATCCTCGTACTGGCCGCCCTTGTCGCCCTGTTCAGGACGCCGCTCATCTTGCGCCTTGCAGCCAGCGTCGTGGCGCTTGCCGCGCTGACGCTGCTCATCGGTGTCGCCGGCACATTCCTCACTCCGGCCGGCAATACCTTTGCCCGGGTTTCGCCGGCCTCCGGCTTCTGGATTCTCATCTTCGCCTTCACGCTTTTGCTCGCCGACGTGCTGACCAGGCTCAACCTGTCGCCCTGGGCGCGCGTCGGCGTGCTTGTCGTCGCGGCGCTGGCCATCGGTTTGCTGCTGATTTCGGGACGCTGGGACAGCCTCTCGATCCTCAAGGAGTATTCCAACCGCGCCGACAGCTTTTGGGCCGAAGGCTCCAAACATGTGACCCTGGCGCTCGGCTCATTGCTTGCCGCCGTGATCGTCGGCCTGCCGCTCGGCATCCTGTGCCATCGTGTCGAAAGCCTGCGGGCCGGCGTCCTCAACGTCTTGAACATCATCCAGACCATTCCTTCGATCGCGCTGTTCGGCCTGCTGATCGCGCCGCTTGGCTGGGTCGCAACCCATGTGCCGGGAGCCGCCGCGCTCGGCATCAGGGGCATCGGCACGGCACCCGCCTTCGTCGCGCTGTTTCTCTATTCGCTGCTGCCGGTGGTGGCCAACACCGTGGTCGGCCTTGCCGGCGTGCCGCGTGCCGCCAACGACGCGGCGCGGGGCGTGGGCATGACCGATCGCCAGCGCCTGTTCGGTGTCGAGTTTCCGCTGGCGTTTCCGGTGATCCTGACGGGCATCCGCATTGTCCTGGTGCAGAACATCGGCCTTGCCACCATCGCAGCGCTGATCGGCGGCGGCGGTTTTGGCGTCTTCGTGTTCCAGGGCGTCGGCCAGACGGCGATGGACCTGGTGCTGCTCGGCGCGGTGCCGACCGTGGCGCTCGCCTTCGCCGCCGCCATCATCCTCGACGCGGTAATCGAAATGACCGCCACCAAGCGCAGGGTTGAAACGGCATGATCGAGATCGAAGGCATCACCAAGCGCTATGACGCGACGACAGTCGTCGACAACGTCTCGATGGTCATCGAGCCGCGCACGGTTTGCGTCATTGTCGGCACTTCGGGTTCCGGCAAGACGACGCTGCTGCGCATGATCAATCGGCTGGTCGAACCAACCGCCGGCGTCGTCAAGCTCGACGGCGCCGACAATCGATCGGTGCCCGGTTACGAACTGCGGCGCAGCATCGGCTACGCAATCCAGGGCCACGGCCTGTTTCCGCATCGTACCGTGGCGCAGAACATCGCCACCGTGCCGGTGCTGCTTGGCTGGGACAAGGCCCGCATCAAGGCCCGCGTCGATGAACTGATGACGCTCTACCAGCTTGACCCCCGGGAATTCGGGCCGCGCTATCCGCACGAACTGTCCGGGGGCCAGCAGCAGCGCGTCGGCGTGGCCCGCGCGCTTGCCGCCGAGCCCAACGTTCTTTTGATGGATGAGCCGTTCGGCGCGCTCGACCCGATCATCCGCACCAAGGCGCAAGAGGATTTGCTGGCGATCCAGAAGCGCTTCGGCACCACCATCATCCTCGTTACCCATGACATGGAAGAGGCCGTGCACATGGGCGACAGGATCGCGGTCATGGATGCCGGCAAGCTCGTGCAATATGCAGGGCCGGCGGAGATCCTGGCGAAGCCGGCCAACGCTTTTGTCGAGACGCTGGTCGGCGCCAGCGAAAGGCCATTCAGGCTGCTGTCGCTGGGCCGGGTGCGCGATGCGGTGGAGCAGGGCGCCGCCGAAGGCGAGGCGATCCCCGGCGACGCCAGCCAGCGTGACGCGCTCGCGGAACTTCTCTGGTCCGGCAGGCCGGCGCTGCCGGTAAAGGGCACCGACGGCAAGCCGATCGGCCGCGTCACCGTGGATGGCCTGGTCAAGCGGGCGGCGAGGCCGTCATGAAAGCCTGGCTGCCTCTGCTGCTCAGGCTTGCGCTTGTGGTGTTGCTTGTTGCCTTCACCACCAGCCCGGGTTGGTTCGAGCCGTTGCTGAAGCCGCTGACCGAAAACAACGCTCCCGTCATCTACAATCAAGGCAGCCTGCTGACGCTGACGCTGCTGCATCTGCGCACCGTGTTGATCGCGACCGTCGCGGCCACCATCGTCGCTGTGGCGCTCGCCATCCTGGTCACCCGGCCCGCCGGCGCCGAATTCCTGCCGCTGTCGCGCAGCCTGGTCAATATCGGCCAGACCTTTCCGCCGGTGGCGGTGCTGGCGCTCGCCGTGCCGGCGGTGGGCTTCGGCGAGAAGCCGACGCTGATCGCGCTGTTTCTCTATGGTCTGCTGCCGATCTTCGAGAACGCGCTCACCGGACTGACGACGTTGCCGGCCAATGTCGTCGAGGCTGCGCGTGGCGCCGGCATGACCGGCTGGCAAAGGCTCACCAAGGTCGAACTGCCGCTCAGCGCGCCGATCATCCTTGGCGGTATCAGGCTGTCGGTGGTGATCAGCCTGGCCACGGCCACCATCGGCTCGACGGTGGCGGCCAGGACGCTCGGCGAGGTGATCATCGCCGGCTTGCTGTCGAACAATCTGGCCTTCATCCTGCAGGGCGGTCTGATCGTGGCGGCGCTTGCCGTGCTGATCTATGACGGACTGTCGGCCGTCGAGCGCTACGCGGCGCGGCGCATGGGCAGAGAGGCGGACTGACCCGTGCCCGATGGTCGGGACGATTTCAATCGATCTAACCGCCGAGAGATCGCGACGGACACTCGCCAGCATCGACTTTTGGGCGAAAGCCGCGCAAAAATCGAACCATATCTTGACGTTCGCAGCCCTGTTTCGCATACACCGATGCGAAGAGGGGGATTCCATGCACGGGATTCCGTCTTTGTCTCAACGGCCCAGGGAGGGGTTCTTTTGGGCCAACAATCGAGGAAAACCCGGCAATGACCATAATTTCCGCCGTCATCGCCTGCGGCTTGCTTTCTGTCCTTTACGCCATATGGGCGACACGTTCGGTCCTTGCGGCCGATCAGGGCAATGCACGCATGCAGGAAATTTCCGCAGCCATTCGCGAAGGCGCGCAAGCCTATCTGGCACGCCAGTACACCACCATCGCCATCGTCGGCGTCGTCGTGCTCCTCCTCGCCTGGTGGCTGCTGTCGATCACCGCCGCCATCGGCTTCCTGATCGGTGCCGTTCTGTCGGGCGCCGCCGGCTTCATCGGCATGCATGTTTCGGTGCGGGCCAATGTGCGTACCGCGCAAGCGGCTTCCAACAGCCTTGCCGCCGGTCTCGACATCGCCTTCAAGTCGGGCGCCATCACCGGCATGCTGGTTGCGGGCCTGGCCCTGCTTGGCGTTTCGATCTATTACCTCATCCTCACCCATTTCCTCGGCCTCCAGCCCAATGACCGCATCGTCATCGACTCGCTGGTCTCGCTCGGCTTCGGCGCTTCGCTGATCTCGATCTTCGCCCGTCTCGGCGGCGGCATTTTCACCAAGGGCGCCGATGTCGGCGGCGATCTGGTCGGCAAGGTCGAAGCCGGTATTCCGGAGGATGATCCGCGCAATCCGGCCACCATCGCCGACAATGTCGGCGACAATGTCGGCGACTGCGCCGGCATGGCCGCCGACCTGTTCGAGACCTATGCGGTGACGGTCGTCGCCACCATGGTTCTCGCCGCCATCTTCTTCGGCGGCACCGCTGTCCTCGGTGCGACAATGCTGTATCCGCTCGCCATCTGCGGCGCCTGCATCCTCACCTCGATCGTCGGCACCTTCTTCGTCAAGCTCGGCTCCAACGGCTCGATCATGGGCGCGCTCTACAAGGGCCTGATCGTGACCGGCCTTCTGTCGGTCGTTGGCCTCGGCGTCGCCACCTCGGCCACGCTCGGCTGGGGCGAGGTCGGCACCGTTGCCGGCATGACCATCACCGGCAAGAACCTGTTCATCTGCGGCCTCATCGGCCTTGTGGTGACCGGGTTGATCGTGGTGATCACCGAATACTACACCGGCACCAACAAGCGTCCGGTCAACTCGATCGCCCAGGCATCGGTGACCGGCCACGGCACCAACGTCATCCAGGGGCTGGCAGTCTCGCTGGAATCGACGGCGCTTCCGGCAATCGTCATCGTCGGCGGCATCATCGCCACCTACCAGCTCGGCGGTTTGTTCGGCACCGCGATTGCCGTCACCACCATGCTCGGCCTCGCCGGCATGATCGTGGCGCTCGACGCCTTCGGCCCGGTCACCGACAATGCCGGCGGCATTGCCGAAATGGCTGGCCTGCCCAAGGAAGTGCGTCACTCCACCGACGCGCTCGATGCGGTCGGCAACACCACCAAGGCGGTGACCAAGGGCTACGCCATCGGTTCGGCCGGTCTCGGCGCGCTGGTGCTGTTCGCGGCCTATTCGAACGACCTGAAGTTCTTTGCCGCCAATGGCGACAAATATCCCTACTTCCAGGGCATGGGCGAAATCTCCTTCGATCTCTCCAATCCTTACGTGGTCGCCGGCCTGATCTTCGGCGGCCTCATTCCCTACCTGTTCGGCGGTATCGCCATGACGGCCGTCGGCCGCGCGGCGGGCGCCATCGTCGAGGAGGTGCGCAAGCAGTTCCGCGAGGATCCGGGCATCATGGCCGGCACCTCGAAGCCGAACTACGCGCGTGCGGTCGATCTCCTGACCAAGGCGGCGATCCGGGAGATGATCATCCCGTCGCTGCTGCCGGTGCTGGCGCCGCTCGTCGTCTATTTCGGCGTGCTGTTGATCTCGGGCTCGAAGGCGTCCGCCTTCGCCGCGCTCGGCGCCTCGCTCCTTGGCGTCATCGTCAATGGCCTGTTCGTCGCGATCTCGATGACTTCGGGCGGTGGCGCCTGGGACAACGCAAAGAAGTCGTTCGAGGACGGTTTCACCGACAAGAACGGCGTCAAGCACCTGAAGGGTTCCGAGGCGCACAAGGCTTCGGTGACCGGCGATACAGTCGGCGATCCCTACAAGGACACCGCCGGCCCTGCGGTCAACCCGGCGATCAAGATCACCAACATCGTGGCACTCTTGCTGCTGGCCGTGCTCGCGCACGGCTGAACGGCAACGATTGAATCTGAAAATCCGCGGGAGCGATCCCGCGGATTTTTCATTTGATGGGTTGCTGCGACCAGGAACGGGATTTCGTGTCTCGCCGGTTGTCACAAAATTTCAGCATTTCATCCTGTCACGGTCTGCCGGTCGGGTGTCCCCGTCGTCGTCCAGCCATCCGGCATCGCACGGTCGTCACTGCTCATGTCCAAGCTCCCCAGCTTGGCGGTTTGATACGGGTTTTCCCCACCACTGGCGAGCCGGACCGGCCAAACAAAAACCCGTGGGATCGCTCCCACGGGTTTTCGATCGCCTGAGACATTTCTGTTCCCCAAAGTCAGGGAAGCAGGATCTAGGGAAGCAGGAATCTAAGGATCAGGGGGTGCCGCCGGGAATGCTGGGCGCCAGCTTGCTCGCGCCGTTGATGATCTGGCTGAGGAAGTTCTGGTCCTTGCCGCCGGTCGGCGTGGTGCGCGAAATGAAGTCGAAAATCTTACCGTCCTTCAAGCCGTATTTGGCGATCTGGGTGACGCGGCTGTCCGGGCCGAAATAGACCGCCAGCACCTTCTGGTCGACCAGCCTCGGCTTGTCGAAGGCGACGTAGCGCTTGCGCGTCTGCGAGATATAGTAAAACGCCTCGTTGTCGAAAGTCGCCGTGGTTGACGGCGTGCCGAGCGCCAGAAGCACCTGCTCGCGGCTGGAACCGACCGGCACAGAATCGATCGCCTGCTGATCGAGGACGTAGCCTTGCGTGAACGTCTCGCTCGGACTGAGGTCGCCGATCATCTTATTGGTGTGGCATGCAGACAGCGCCGCTACGATAGCCAGCAGCGAGATCGCACCGGCAGGCCTGAAAGTGAAAGTCGACTTGAAATTCAGCGCGCGCAACAACAATTCTCCATTCCATCGCCGCAACTTGCGCTGGGCCGCAAAACCGGTAAACCAGCTTGCTTGCCGATGCAACAAGGCCAATTCAACAAACGGTCCCCGGAGACCATCCCCATGTTCCAGCGCCTTTTTGGCCGCGAACGCCACGCCAACCGCACCATCACCGACGCGCTCTACGCACAAATCGTGGCGGCGGCGCGGCAGATTGTTTTTTATTCCCACTGGAATGTGCCTGACACGCCGCTTGGCCGTTTCGAGATGCTTTCGCTGCACATGTTCCTGGTCCAGCACCGCTTGCGCGGCGAGGACGGCGTGGCGCAGGACATCGCGCAGGTGCTGATCGACGAGTTCTTCCTCGACGTCGATCATTCGCTGCGGGAACTGGGCATTGGCGACGTCGGCGTGCCAAAACGCATGAAGAAACTGGCGAAGATGTTCTATGGCCGCACCGCCGCCTATGATGATGCGCTGGAACGAAACGATCATGATAGTCTGACCGCGGCACTTACCCGTAATGTCCGTCCCGACGCCGGCGCTTGGCCGGAAGCGTCGCGTTTGGCCGGGTATGTCGCCGACGCCAGCCGGCAGCTGAGTGCTCAGCCGACCGAATCGATCGTTGGCGGCACTGTGGCATTTCCAGGGGCCAACGGAGGCTAATCGATGAAACACGCGGATATGCAGAGTCCGGTATCCTTTTTCGCCAATGTCGCCCGGCTGCCGCAAAAGGGGCTGCCCGTGGTGATCGAGGCCGATCCCGCGCAGCGCGCCGCACTCGCCGAGGCGCACGGGCTGCTGTCGGTCGAAGCCTATCGCGCCGAACTGCTCGTTACGTCGTGGAAGCGCAATGGCGTTAAGGTCAGCGGCCGTGTCGAGGCAGACATCACCCAGGCCTGCATCGTCACGCTCGACCCCGTCCAGGCGCATATCGACGAACCGGTCGAGGCACTGCTCTTGCCTGAGGACTCCAAGCTCGGACGGCAGGGATTCGAAAGCGCCGGCGAGATTCTGCTCGACGCCGACGGGCCCGACAGTCCCGAGACATTTTCAGGCGACACCATCGATGTCGGGGCGCTTGCCGAACAGTTCTTCGGATTGGCGATCGACCCCTATCCGCGCAAGCCCGGCGCCTCGCTTGGTGCCGGTGACGACACCGGATCGGCCGAGAATGAATTTCAGCAAAAACTGCGATCCTTGCTGGGAAAATCCTGAAAACCTCGCCCGCGACGGAAAAGTCGGTTGTGCGGCAGCCTAAAACCGCTATTTTCGCCGAACCTTTGCGACCGCTAAAACGACTTGCCGCCTAACCGTGAGATGAATACCGCGTGATCAGGATTTCCATCGATGCCATGGGCGGCGATCACGGACCAACCGTGGTCATTCCAGCGCTCATGACGGTCGCGACCCGCCGTCCCGACATCCGCTTCGTCATCTATGGACGTGAGGAACTGGTGCGCCCGGAACTCGCCAAGTTTCCCAAATTGGCTGAGGTCAGCGAGTTCTTCCACTGCGAGATCGCGGTCAGGATGGACGACAAACCGAGCCAGGCGCTGCGCCATGGCCGCTGGAAATCGTCTATGTGGAAAGCAGTCGAGGCCGTCAAGTCGGGCGCCGCGGATGCATGCATCTCCGCCGGCAATACCGGCGCGCTGATGGCGATGTCGAAATTCTGCCTGCGCACCATGGCCACCATCGAACGTCCGGCGATTGCGGCATTGTGGCCGACATTGCGTGGCGAGAGCGTGGTTCTGGACGTGGGCGCCACCATTGGCGCCGACGCGCACCAGCTCATCGATTTTGCCATTCTCGGCACCGGCATGGCGCGTTGCGTATTCGGCGTCGCCAGGCCCACGGTCGGGCTGCTCAATGTCGGCGTGGAAGAGATCAAGGGCCAGGAGGAGGTCAAGGAAGCGGGGCGCATGTTGCGTGAAGCCAACATGGCCTCGATGAACTACCATGGCTTTGTCGAAGGCGACGACATCGGCAAGGGCACGGTCGACGTTGTGGTGACGGAAGGCTTCGCCGGCAACATCGCGCTGAAGACGGCGGAAGGCACCGCGCGCCAGATAGGTGGCTATCTGCGCGCCGCGATGAGCCGCACCCTGATGGCCAAGATCGGCTATGTCTTCGCCAAGGGCGCCTTCGACCGCCTGCGCGAAAAGATGGATGTCGGCCGCTCGAATGGCGGCGTGTTCCTGGGGCTGAATGGCATCGTCGTCAAAAGCCATGGCGGCGCCGATTCGGACGGTTTCGCCGCGGCGATCGAACTCGGCTACGACATGGTGCGCAACAATCTGCTCGACCGCATCGAGGCCGACCTCGATCTGTTTCATGCGCGCAACCCGCATGCCCTGACATCTAGGAAATCCGACGTCGTTACCGACGCAAAGGAATAGGAAAGAATTTTGATCAGATCAGTTGTGCGCGGCACGGGCGCCGCGCTGCCCCGCCGCATCATGAAGAATGCCGATTTTGAAGGCATGGTCGAGACGTCCGACGAGTGGATCGCCCAGCGCACCGGCATCCGCCAGCGCCATATCGCGGCTGACGACGAGACGACGGCTTCCCTTGGCGAGGCCGCGGCGCGCGCCGCGCTTGCCGATGCCGGATTGACCCCGTACGATATCGATCTGATCGTGCTGGCGACCTCGACGCCCAACAACACGTTCCCCGCCACCGCCGTCGAGATCCAGAACCGGCTCGGCATGCAGCACGGTTTTGCCTTCGACATGCAGGCGGTATGTTCAGGCTTCGTCTATGCGGTGACGACAGCCGACCTCTATATCCGCGGCGGCTTGGCAAAGCGCGTGCTGGTGATCGGCTCGGAAACCTTTTCGCGCATCCTCGACTGGAGCGATCGCTCGACCTGTGTGCTGTTTGGCGACGGCGCCGGTGCGGTCGTTCTGGAGGCAGGCGAGGGGGCCGGCACGATCGCCGACCGGGGCGTCCTGGCGGCCAGCCTGCGTTCCGACGGCGCGCACAAGGAGAAGCTTTTCGTCGATGGCGGGCCGTCGACGACGGGAACAGTCGGCCATCTGCGCATGGAAGGCCGCGAGGTCTTCAAGCACGCGGTCGGCATGATCACCGATGTCATTGAGACGACCTTCTCGGCCGCTGGTATTACCGCCGACGATCTTGACTGGTTCGTGCCCCACCAAGCCAATAAACGGATTATTGACGCTTCAGCAAAAAAGCTTGGGATAGCCGAGCAAAAGGTGGTGGTCACCGTCGATTTGCACGGTAACACCTCGGCTGCTTCCGTACCGCTGGCGCTGTCGGTGGCCGTCGCCGACGGCCGCATCAAGAAGGGTGACCTGGTGCTCCTGGAGGCGATGGGCGGCGGCTTCACCTGGGGCGCCGTTCTGGTTCGCTGGTAAGTGGAGAACGGTCCGGTTTCGGTCCTTGACCTTGCCGGATCAATTACTTAGGCTCTGCCGTTGTTGTGCCGATTTTACGCTTGAACTGATGGGACGGTCGCATGGGGGGAAAAACACTTACGCGCGCCGACCTGGCCGAGGCCGTCTACCGGAAGGTCGGTTTGTCGCGCACTGAATCCGCCGAACTCGTCGAGGCGGTACTGGACGAAATATGTGAAGCGATCGTGCGCGGCGAGACGGTTAAGCTGTCGTCCTTCGCGACGTTTCATGTCCGCTCCAAGAATGAGCGCATCGGACGCAATCCAAAGACCGGCGAGGAAGTACCGATCCTGCCGCGCCGGGTGATGACCTTCAAATCGTCCAACGTGTTGAAGAACCGCATTTTGCGTTCTCACCAGAACAGCAAGGCCAAGGGCGGTAAATAGCCTCCATTGCACGGTTGAAAAACCGACCCGCCGAAACAGCGGGCTTGAATATTGCTTCACAAACCGCTGAAATAAGGCCCGATTCGGCAGCATGGCCGGATTGGTGTTCTGGCGTATGATCGATTCCGCGCTGGCGGAACAAGCTCTTCTTCGTTGAGCGTGATCTCGTCTGAAGACCGTTCCGGGCCACGCTCCAGCGTGAGGATTTCGCCCATGGACAAGAGCCCTGACGCCTTCCGCACCATCAGCGAGGTCGCGGAAGATCTCGACCTGCCGCAGCATGTGCTGCGTTTCTGGGAGACGCGCTTCAACCAGATCAAGCCGATGAAGCGCGGCGGCGGCCGTCGCTATTACCGGCCGCAGGATGTCGAACTGATCAAGGGCATCCGCCATATGCTGTATGACCAGGGCTACACCATCAAGGGCGTGCAGAAGCTGCTGCGCGAAAACGGCAATCATTTCCTGGTCGCTATCGGCAATGGCGACATGGCCGCCGTCGAGGCGATTTCGCAACGCAAGCAGGCCGACCAGGTGCCGCTGACGCCGGCATCCCAGCCGCGCGGCGGAGATGACGAACTGGTTGGCCAGCCAAGGGTCAAGCCCAGCCGCCGCTTTTTCGGCCTGGGCAAGAGCGACGAGGAAGGTCCGGTTGCGCCGGACGCGTCGAAACTCTCGCGTGACAATCGCGCGCTGCTGCAGGAGGCGTTGTTCGACCTCCTGGAATGCAAGCGCCTGCTTGACCAGGTGCGCTGACCCCGGGGGGCCAGTGCCTTCGACGCGTCGAAAACCGGAACCGGCGGTCGGGTGAGGCGTTACGTTTCCTTCTGCAAGACAAGGAAACGCATGATGGCATCATATTCAACCCTGTCGGACATCGACCTCGAAAAGCAGGTCGCGGCTCTCTCGAGGGAACTCGCGGCGTTGCGCAAGGCAGTGTCAAAGCGGGGTGGCGCTTATTATGGAGACGGCCGTGATGCTGCTCTTGATACATATTCGGATCTTGCGGAGCGCCTGCGCGATGCCATGCCGGCAATCCGCAAACAGGGCAGGGTGATTGAGAAATCGGCACGCGACCATCCGGCGGCCGCCGTCGCGGTCGGCCTTGTCGTGCTCGGCCTGGCCGCCAGCCTGCTGTTCAGCCGGCGCTGACCGCTACCCCGGCACAAGGGGAACTCGCCTATCCACGGACGCCATTCCCTTGTTGTCGCTAGCTGGACTGGCGCTGCTATCCGGCGACAGTTCGAGTACCGGTCGTCCGGCTTGGCATTGCTGACCAGGAGAAGACCAGCCTTGAACAAGAAACCAAGGCCGGTCTTCTCGTTGGCGGTCTGCTTAGGCCTTGTTGCCCATCTTCTTCATGTGGTGATGATGATGATGGTGATAGCGGTGATGGTAACGATGATGGTAGTGGTGACGGTGGTGATGATGCTTTGCCATTGGGGCTGCGTTCGCGCTCGTCGCGCCGACCACCGGCACCGCGAAAGCGATTGCTGCTGCAAGCCCGAGGGCCGAGAGGAGGGACTTCTTCATTGGATCGTTTCCTTTTTTCGCAGGCAGGTATCAATCGGGCCGATATCCCGACCGCCGCGAATGGAATTACGCTCCTGATTTTTTTCCTCAGTATTTCCCGATTGTAGAATCTTTTTTCTGAACTGTTTCCGAGGAAACCGGCTTCCTGCTCGATAATCGCCAGGGCCGAAAGCCGGCTGTTTTGGCCTACATCGGCGGGATCACACCATTGTTGCCCACCACGACGCGGCTGGCGCTGAGCGTGCCGTCAGCCTCGCGCTGCCCGGTAACGAAAACGGTCGCGCTTGGCTTGAGATCGGTCGGCGCGGCCGGCGCGAAGGTCACGACAGGCGTGCCGTCGGGTATGGAGATCTTCTTCGTCCGCCCGTTGTCGTAGGTTAGCGTCACGGCCCGCCCGTTTATGTCGGTGACGTCGGCGACGGTTCCGTTGGTCATGCGGCTGTTCGGCTCCAGGTCCCAGGGGCGGTCACCCTCGCCAGTGCCTTTCAAAGCCGCGGGAAAGACCACCACTTCGAGCGCGCCGCTGCCGCCGTCAGCCTTGGAGACAGAGGCGATGCCGAGGAAATCGCCCTGCTTGATGTCTTTTAGCGATGCGCTTGCGACGCCTGAAAGCTTCCAGCCGTCTTTCAGTTTGATGGCGGAAGTATCGCCCTGACGAGTTTTCACGGTCAGCAGCGACGGCTCGAAGCTGACCACGGTGCCGCGCACGCGCAATGTGTCCGCGGCCTGCGCGCTGGGCACAGCGACGCCGGAAAGCATCGAAATCGTGCCGAGCACGAGGAGGGGTGTCTTGAGGTTCATGGGTGTCCTTTTGGGAAAGACTGGCTGGAAAGGGATGGTTTCACGCCAGCGACATCGAGATAACGAACGGGTGGGGCGAAACTGCCGGGCAAAAGCCGCTCGGGCGTTCAAAACAACTTGATCGGGACAGGGCTAGGCAGCGCTTGGCAAATCGCCGGCGAGAGGGCATCTTCCTGCTCGTCTCAGGCAACATCCATTTTGATCAAACGCTTTCAGCCAACGGAGTTGCCAATGCCCAAAAATGCAAAAAGCCACGCCCTCTCCGAACCATTAGCAAACGAGATCGGGCCAGATTACAACACCCTCAGGGCAATGCGGGAAACGCGCGGATACAGCCTCGAAGCGCTTTCGCTGACCTGCGGCCTCTCGGTCGACGAGATCGAGGACATCGAGAGCGGCCGGGCGGCCGACCCGGCGAAGCTGCGTCGTATCGCGTCCGCGCTTCGTTTGCCCCAGGACGCTTCCCTTGCTTCCGCCGCACCGACGCTGGCCGCACAAGGCCGGCCTCAGGCATAGATCGGCGACCGGCATGCGCAAGAAACCCGCCAAGGCCTGCTTGGCGGGTTTCTTGTTGACGCCATGGCGTTCTCCGGCAGGCCGGGCTTGCCGATTTGCAAGTCACGCGTGTTTATACGTTCGGCATCCAAA
This sequence comes from Mesorhizobium sp. B2-3-13, assembly GCF_006442195.1. NCBI lineage: Bacteria > Pseudomonadati > Pseudomonadota > Alphaproteobacteria > Hyphomicrobiales > Phyllobacteriaceae > Mesorhizobium > Mesorhizobium sp. B2-3-13. The sequence continues at coordinate 152,194 of NZ_VFVQ01000010.1, read as the reverse complement.
TTCGCGCCGATCGCATCTGCCTTGCATCGGGTCTGAACCGTGAGTTTTTCGATATGAGCCTGGACTCCGTTGGTGCTTTCTTCGCGGCTCACGCGCCTGATATCGAGGTCATTGTCACGCAATCGAGTTCGGCGACGGTGACGATGGCGGCGGAAGCGCATGGCGTCCTGCCGGCGCAGATCGCCAAAACGATCTGCCTTCGCGTCGGCGAGCGTACCATGCTGATCGTGACCAGCGGCATCGCCAGGCTGGACAATCGCAAGTTCAAGGACCAGTTCGGCGGCAAGCCACGCCTGCTGGACGCACAAGAGGTTGTCGCGGCCACGAGCCATCCGGTGGGCGGTGTCTGCCCGTTCGGCCTGCCGGCGCCGCTGCCGGTCTATTGCGACGTCTCGCTGCGCGAATTCGCTGAGGTCGTACCCGCCGCCGGCGCCACCAACGCGGCGGTGCGCATTGGGCCACAGCGCATGGTTGAGCTCGTCGGCGCGGAGTGGGTGGATGTGTGCCAGGCCTAGCGCCGGATCCAATCCAGAGCTGAGCCGCGCAGAATGGGCAGTTCGAGAATGAGGGGATGCGGCAGAGGCGGACTTTTGGGGGCAAGTCCTGCTTTAAAATGGTCGGAGTGGCCGGATTCGAACCGACGACCCCTTGACCCCCAGTCAAGTGCGCTACCGGGCTGCGCTACACTCCGGACCGGTCGCGATGTATCTTGATAACCCGGCTCGGGTCAACCGATTTCCGCGATAATTATCTTGCCGCGATCGCGGGCTCGAATGAGACCTACGATACCGGGCGTAACAGCCGCTGATGGCGGTATTCCAGGGTGATGGCGCCCCAGACTAGGCCGAGCGGCAGATACATATGGCGCCAGTGGTCGATGTCGATGAAGGTGCCGGGCCCGATATTGCCGATGAAGGCGACGTAGGCGCATAGCAGGTAGGCTGCCACGGCCGGTCGCGCAGCAGGATGCGGAATCCGGCCGCCGTAAGCGAAATCCTCAGGCCGAACAGAGCTCAGATGGCGATCAACCGGCCATGTAGATTTGGTAAGGCGCCGGCTCGCCGATGACGAAGCCCGACAGAAGAGGAGGGTCAGCGCACGCGGCGGATCATGGCTGATCGCGCTCAATAGGCGTTTTCCGTATTGAGCAGGCGGATCGGTGTCAGGAACAGGATCCGCAGATCGAACAGCAGCGACCAGTTCTCGATGTAATAGAGGTCGTATTCGGTCCGCATGCGGATCTTCTCATTGGTGTCCATCTCGCCGCGCCAGCCATTGATCTGCGCCCAGCCGGTGACCCCTGGCTTGACCTTGTGGCGCGCGAAATAGCCATCGACCACCTCGTTGTAGAGAAGGTTGTGCGACTGCGCGGCAATGGCGTGCGGGCGCGGACCGATGAGCGACAGCGAGCCGAGCAGCGAGTTGAAGAACTGCGGCAGCTCGTCGATCGAGGTCTTGCGGATGAAGCGGCCGACACGGGTGACGCGCGGATCGTTCTTGGTCACCGTCTGCTTGGCGGTCGGATCCGACCGGTCGGTATACATGGAGCGGAACTTGTAGACCTCGATGATCTCGTTGTTGAAGCCATGCCGCTTCTGCTTGAACAGCACCGGTCCCTTGCTGTCGAGCTTGATGGCGATCGCCGTGGCCAGCATCACAGGCGAGAACGCGACGATGCCAATGACGCTGAAGATGATGTCGAAAGCGCGCTTGGCGACCGAGTCCCAGTCGTTGATCGGCTTGTCGAAGATGTCGAGCATCGGCACCGAGCCGATGTAGGAATAGGCGCGCGGACGGAACTGCAGCGCATTGGAATGGGCCGACAGTCGGATGTCGACCGGCAGCACCCAAAGTTTCTTCAGCAATTGCAGGACGCGCGATTCGGCGGTCAGCGGCAACGACACGATCAACATGTCGATACGGGCGATGCGGGCGAATTCGATCAGCTCTGAAATGGTGCCGAGCTTGGGATAGCCGGCGACGAGGGCTGGCGAACGCTTGTCGTTGCGATCATCGAAGATGCCGCAGATGCGGATGTCGTTGTAGGGCTGCTTTTCCACCGAGCGGATGAGCACTTCCGCCGCCTTGCCGCCACCGACGATGACGGCGCGCCGTTCCATACTGCCATCGCGCGCCCAGCGCCGGATCAGCTTCGACATCATCAGCCTGAGACCGAAAAGGCAGACGAAGGCAACGACGAACCACGTGCCGAACAGCAGGCGCGAATAGTCTTGTGACATCTTCATGGTGAACGCCGTCAACGCCATCAGGGCGAAGGTGCCGGCCCAGACCAGCAGGATGCGCCCAAAATTGGTGATCGGCCGCATCAGGGACACCACCTGGTAGCAATCGGTGACATCGAGCAGCACCACTGCGAGGAACGACGCGGCGGCTATCGTCAGCGGATATTGCCAGGCGAGGTAATTGAAGAAACCGACATAGTAGAAATAGACGCAGAGCCCCGAGAGCAGCAGCACCGCGAATTCGACCATGCGCAACACGCCGCTGACCATGATCGGCGACATCGTGTCGCGCCGGTATTGCGACGCGACCTGCCGGGCAACGTCGTTCATGCCGCCGGGCTTGTCGCCATCGGCAGGGCCGTCGAATTGACGCACCGCTTCTGATGAAAAGCGATGCGCGGGGTCGATCTCGTTCATGGAACAGTCCGCAAGCTTCCCAAGAGTGATTAGCAAAAGAGAGCTAAGAAACCCTTGAAACAACCTGTGGCTTTGGATGAGCCTGAACTACCTTTCGAGCGCGGCGAAGTCATTGGCCTCGCCGCGGCAAGTATCTCCAGCACGGCGACGACCCGCGCTTCCGTCAGGCCGCGCACGTGCCGGAAAATTGCTCCGACGGGTGAGCGAAAGCGGTGGACGATCCTGAGTTGCCCGTCACGCTGTTCAGAACAGGCGTTCGCGGACGTACACGGTATCGCCCGGCAGCAGCGGATCGGAGGTGACCACGCGGCCCGTTATCACCTTGCCGTTGATGTCGCGGGTGATGTCGACGCTCTCCTGGTTGGCGCGTGGCGTGAAGCCTCCGGCGATGGCGATGGCCTTCTGCACAGTCAGGCCGGGCACATAGGAATACTGGCCGGCGGCGCCCACCTCACCCATGACGAAGATCGGCCGGTAACGATCGATCTCCACCGAGACGTCAGGGTCGCGCAGGTAGCCTTGCCGCAGTTTATCGGCGATCTCCTTTTCCATCTGCTGCGCGGTGTGGCCACGTGCCGGTATGGCGCCGACGAGCGGGAAGGAGATGTAGCCGGACTGGTCGACGCTGTAGCTATTGGTCAGGCCCTCCTGCTCGAACACGGTGACGCGGACGCGGTCGCCGGCGCCGAGGCGATAGGGCTGGTCGAGGACCTCGTGAAAGGCGGCCGGCGTCGGCCGGTAGCTGGAGCAGCCCGCGAGCAATGATACGGCAAGCAGTGCGCGAAAAAGGGAAGCAGTGCTTTGCATGGCCGGACAGGTACCTTCGACTGGCCGCTGCGGCGTCGCAGCAAACATCTGGGATCGGGTCCGTTATCATCCTGTTAGGGTTAATGGCCGGTAAAGGAGCGCGCCAATGGCGATCAAGCAGACAAGGTTTTGCGATTTTATCGATTTTTTGCCGTCGCCCGCCGGTAAATCTAATGAAGCTTACCGTGATCTTAACGGCTGAGTTACCATAGTTATTTACGGTGCATCCGACCAGTTTCGGAGTAGGGATGCATGTCCGTTCAATCCGCGGCCGCAGACGTCGATGTTGATCTCAGGCAGTCCTTCGCTAGCCTGGGCCGGAACTGGCTGCGGATTCTGGTCTTCGTTCTCGTGGTAACGGGACTTGCCTTCGCGGCCGTGTCGTTCGCGACCCGGCATTACAAGGCCCAGACGCAGGTGGAGATCGCCCCGCGCGGATCGGACTACACGCGGCCCGCCAGCAGCAACCCGGACAGCGACAAGCCGATCCTCGACGAGCAAGGCATTGCCACCCAGGTCCAGATAATTTCGTCCAACGAAATCCTCAAACAGGTCGCCCAGAAACTCGGCCTGTCGCGATTGCACGAATTCGACGAGACGATCGACATGTCGGCATTGAACCGGCTGCTGGTCCTGGTCGGGTTGAAGAACGACCCCATGGATGTTCCTGCCGATGAACGTGTTCTGAAGAAAATGCGCGAGAAGCTCAACGTCTACCGCGTTGAAAAGAACGGCATAATTGCCATCGAGTTCTCTTCGGAGGATCCGAAGCTTGCCGCCGCCATCCCCGATGCCATTGCCGCCGCCTATATTGCGGGGCAGGGCGCGGCCAAGAGCGAATCGAACACCGCCGCTGCGGACTTCCTGGCACCCGAGATCGCCGACCTGTCCAAGCAGGTCAGGGATGCCGAAGCCAAGGTCGCGGCTTACCGCGCCCAGTCGGACCTCCTGATGGGCGGCAACAATTCCACGCTGGCCACCCAGCAATTGGCCGAGCTGTCGACCGAGTTGTCGCGAGTGCGGGCCAGCCGCGCCTCGGCCGAAGGCACAGCCGAGAGCGTGCGCAAGGCACTGCAGAGCGGCGGATCGCTGGATTCACTGCCGGAAGTGCTGTCTTCCGACCTGATCCAGCATTTGCGCGGGCGGCAGGTCGAATTGCGCGCCAACATCGCCGATCTGTCGACGACGCTGCTCGACAATCATCCGCGTATTCGCGCGGCCAAATCACAACTGGCCGATCTCGACGCCCAGATCCGCAGCGAAGCCCAGAAGATCATGAAGGGCCTGGCGATGCAGGCCGATGCCGCCAAGGCGCGCGAAAACCAGCTCGTCGCCGACGTCGACACGCTCAAAGCTGCTTCGGCACAGGCCGGCGAGCAGCAGGTCGGTCTCGACGCGCTACAGCGCGATGCCGCCGCCAAGCGCCAGCAGCTCGAACTTTACCTGACCAATTATCGCGAGGCGGCGTCGCGTCGGGATCGCAACTATGTTCCGGTCGACGCTCGCATCGCGTCGCCGGCTTTGGTTCCCTCCGAGCCCTACTTCCCCAAGGTCTGGCCGATCGTTGGCGTAGCCGCCGCAGCTTCCCTTCTGCTGGCGGCGGTGTTCACGCTGCTGCGGGAGATATTCTTCGGCCGGGCCATGCGCCCGGCAAGGGGTGCCCGGCTTGAACCGATCGACGAGGTGGCGATGCCGCCAGCCGCTTATCAGGACCCATCCACCCGCTCGGAGCCGGCAGTCGCCAACGAGTTCGCCAATCGCGCGGTCGAGGCATCATGGCCCGAAACGGTCACGGAAACACCGGCGCAGCCGCGGCCCGCCGCCGAGGTCGAGACCGTGGAGGTCCGGCGGCCGCGCTCCGTGCTCGGCGAGATCGACGTCGAAAAGGCCGCCGAGAAGCTCATCGCCAGCGGCGCCGCGCGCGCCATATTCGTTTCCCCCGAGGGCGACGAGGCGGCCGCGTCGGCGGTCCTGGTGGCGCGCGAGGTTTCCGACGCCGGGCTGCGTGTCCTGCTGCTCGACCTCACGGCCTCGGGAGCTGCGTCGCGGCCGATGCTGGACAGCGGGCTTTTCCCCGGCATCACCAATCTGCTGGCGTCGCAGGCGCAGTTCAGCGACGTGATCCATGCCGACCTCTATTCAGACTGCCATGTCATTCCCGTCGGCACCGCCGATCCGGTCCGTGCCATGCGCGCCGCCGACCGGCTGCCGATCATCATGCAGTCGCTGACGACAGCCTATGACCTGGTGGTGGTCGAATGCGGGCCGGCCGATGCGCAAGGTATCGGCCGTCTGGACGGCGAGGCCACCGAGGTGTTCCTGTCCATGCTGGAGCCTGACGACGAGGTGACGCAAGCCGCGGTCAAGCTGATCGAGAGCGGCTATCCCGACCTGACGCTGGTGACGCCGCTCGGGCACGAGCCGCCAGGCAATCCGGTGCCGGGGCGGCGTTCAGCGGCCTGAACAGCCACTCAAAGGCACCTGGCCTATCCCAGTTCCAGCGTCGTCACGCCGGATATCCTGTTGGCGTCGAGCCTTGGTGGCGCGCCTTTGTACAGGCGCGTGGTGGTGAAGGTCGGTGAGAAGCCTGCCGCCTCGAGCGCCGCGACGAAGTCCACCTTGCTGGCCGGAACGTCGATGTGAAGGTCTCCTCCTTCGCAGGCGCCCGCCAGGTCTTCGAGCAGGTCCAGCGCGGTCCGCGTATCGTCGGCGAAGAGCGGGCCGATCTTGAAGCCGCTGCGGCAGGATCGCGCTACCGCATAGCCGGCCGCGCCCCGTGGTGTGATCGCTGCCAGCGCGCGATGCGGTGGCTGCAGCCACCGCTGCAGGAAAGAATGGCGGGACGCGGGAAAGCAGAGTGCGCCATATCTCATGATGTCGGGCACCAACTGCGTGGTCACCATGCATCGACCACATCGAGGCTGATCTCGATCTGCGCGTCAGGGCAGGCCCAGCACTCCGCGAGGCTCTCAAATTCTGACAGCTAGTGTTCGTCGTCGATGGAAAGGGGGCCGCCTGTCTGGCTGCCGCGAAGTGTGCTTTGCGCGCAACGCCGGCTATGCCTCCGCCGTGACCACCGCCATGGCGTGCTGCGCGCCGAACATGCCGGCTTCCTGCAGGCCTTGCTACATTTCGGTCAATGGCCGCTACCAGAGCCTGGCCCGCATACGCACCATGCTGTCGGGCGTGACGACGCCGCTCGCCAATGCCGGCAAGGTGCTCGTCACTGTCTGACGTGCCGCCTGACCGGGCAGGGCTCAGCGCTTGGCCCTTGGCTCCAGCATCAGCCACTTGATGATGCCCATCGCCGGCAGCACCCAGAGCAGGCCGCTGAGCAGGAAGAACAGGAATTGCACCAGCGCGCCCGATTCCGACAGGCGGGCGACCGCGAAGATCGAGGCGACCAGTGCGTAGATGATGACCAGCGCCAATAGCAGGAACATTCCGATCAGTTTTTTCAGTCGAATGGGCATGGCTGGCCTCGTTGATGGCTATCGCTTAGGCCGAACGCGAGGCACGCGCAACCCGCGACACCGGGCGCGACGGCGTGCCGCGCTGCGCGGTCTTGCCAGCAGGAGTGCGATGGTTCACCAATCCGCGACATTCAAACTGCCGGGATATATCCATGGCCGCCATCACTGCCGCCGCGCCCTATCAGGCCCGCGACCGCGACCTCTATAACCGGGCACTCGTACGCGGCTGGCTGTACGTCGTGCTCCTGGTGCTGTTCGCGCTGGTGCTGGTTGGCGGCGCCACGCGGTTGACTGAATCCGGCCTGTCGATCACCGAATGGCAGCCGATCCATGGCGTCATCCCGCCGCTCAACGGCGCCGAGTGGCAGGAGGAATTCCAGCGCTATCAGCAGATCCCGCAATATACCGAGCTCAACAAGGGCATGAGCGTCGAAGCGTTCAAGTCGATCTTCTGGTGGGAATGGGCACATCGCCTGCTGGCGCGCAGCGTCGGCCTGGTCTTCGCCCTGCCGCTGCTGGTCTTCTGGGCGGCGCGCCGTATCGAGCGCGGCCTTGGGCCGAAACTGGTCGGCATTCTGTTTCTCGGCGGGCTGCAGGGGGCCATCGGCTGGTGGATGGTGGCCTCCGGCCTTGTCGACCGGGTGTCGGTGAGCCAGTACAGGCTGGCGACGCATCTCACGCTGGCGGCACTGATCTTCACCGCGACCATGGTCGTCGCGCGTGGCCTGGCGCCGCATTCCGAGCCCGCGGCCGATCGCTCGACGCAGCGTCTGGCCGGCTTCATCGTGCTTCTGGCGCTGAGCCAGATTTATCTCGGCGGCCTGGTCGCCGGTCTCGACGCCGGCATGAGCTACAACACCTGGCCGCTGATGGACGGCAGGATCATTCCAGGCGATCTGCTCGTCCTCGAGCCGGCGTGGCGCAACTTCTTCGAGAACCCGAAAACGGTGCAGTTCTTTCACCGGCTGGGTGCCTATACGGTCTTTGCCGTCGCGCTCTGGCACATGATCGCCACGCGTCGGCGGCTGCCCGGCTCAACGCATGCGCGACGCGCGACACTGTTGTTTGTTCTGGTGCTGGTCCAGGCTTCGATCGGTATCGGTACGCTGTTGATGCAGGTGCCCCTGCATATGGCCCTGACCCATCAGGCCTTTGCGCTCGTCGTGCTGGGCTTTGCCGCCGCGCATTGGCGCGGCACCAAGGGCGCTTATCCCTTGCCCAACGAGGTTGCCGTCGGACGCTGAGTGCGGCCAGTCACATCCAGAATTCATTCGACTGCGTCGCCCTGAGCATGACAAATCCTTGGTGAGGGAGCCAGGACAGGTCCGTAACCGATCATGGTCAACAAACGCTCGCTTCGGCTCTTCCCCGGGATCAGAAACGCGCCCGCACTGCCCGGATCGCCGCGGCGATCGACAGTTCGCGGTTCTCCTCGACCGCATTGTCGTCCTCATGATGCCAGGACGCGGACAGACAACCATAGGCGATGGCATGGTCCAGTATTGCCGCCGGTGATTGCCCCAGCGTCCGGGAAAAGACCTCGGCCATATGCGCGATCCGCTCCGGGGCGAGGCAAAGTGCATCGCGGTCGAGCGGATTGTAGAACATGTTGGCGGCGTCGAAACCGGGATCACCGAGCACGCCCTTCGGATCGATCACCAGCCAGCCGCGCGGTCCTCGCAGGATGTTTTCGTGATGCAGATCGCCATGCAGCGGCCTGATGTCATGCGGATTGGCCAGCAGTCGTTCCGCGATGGCGCCGGCCTCGACATAGAGGCTGTCACCACCGATGCCACGATCGGTTGCGGCTTTCTTGAAGAGGCTGGCGAACCGCTCCCTGAGCGGCTGAAGCTCGGACGGGTAGGGGTGATCAGATGGCGAAAACAATTTCGCCATCACATCCGCCGCGATGGCGGTCGCTGCATTGTCGCCTTGTTCGACGAGAACCTGCGACAGAAGTGTGTCCCCGCCATATTCGAGCAGCATGGAATGCCCGTCACGGCCGAGAAGCCGCACCGCGCCTTCGCCGCGCCGCCAGGTAAGGAAATGCTCGCCGCGCAACTCGTCGGCAACGTCGTCGAACGGCTTCAGTGCCTTCACAATGGCTGGTGAGCTGTCCTCGAGCCGCACCTTCCAGATGCGGCTCGAAAAGGTCTCGGCAATGAGTTCGGGTTCGCTGACTTTCCAGCGCGGTGGAAAGGCCGGCGCGTTCATCACAGACCGAGCATCAGGTCCATGTTCTGGACGGCTGCACCGGAAGCACCCTTGCCGAGATTGTCGTAGACCGCCAGCAGCAGCGCCTGAGCTCTGCTGTCGTTGGCAAAGACATAGACCTTCATGCGGTTGGTGCCGTTGTAGACCTCCGGATCGATGTCAAGCACGCGCTCCAGATGCGCATAGGGCGCCACCTCGACCACACCGCCCTTGATCGCGGCGAAATGGTCCGCAATGGCGGCGTGAAGTTCGGCACCCGTCGGTACGCGGTCGAGGCCACCGAGTTGCAACGGCACAACCGTGATCATGCCTTGCGCGAAATTGCCCACCGCCGGCTGCATGATCGGATCGTGCGACAGCTTCGCATAAGCCTTCAATTCCGGCACGTGCTTGTGCTGCAGGGTCAGGCCATAGGGCAGGAACTCCGAGGCGTCCTCGCCCTTGGCGACGTAGTCCTCGATCATCGGGCGCCCGCCGCCCGAATAACCCGTAATGCCGTTGACCGAGATCGGGAAATTGGCCGGCAGCAGGCCTGCCGTGACCAATGGCCTGAGCGTCGCGATCGGCCCCTGCGGCCAGCAGCCGGGATTGGCGACGCGCTTGGCCGTGGCGATCTTCTTCGCCTGCTCCTTGTCCAATTCGGCGAAGCCATATTCCCAGCCTTCGGCCACGCGATGCGCCGTCGACGCATCGATGACCTTGGTGGTGTCGTTGGCGATCAGCGAGACGCTTTCCTTGGCCGCATCGTCGGGCAAGCACAGGATCGCGATATCGGCGGCGTTGAGGAATTCGGCGCGCGCGGCCGTTTCCTTGCGGCGCTCGACCGGAATGGAAATGATCTCCAGATCGCCGCGCTCGGCAAGCAGCGCCCGGATCTGGAGGCCGGTGGTGCCGTGCTCGCCGTCGATGAAGATTTTCGGTTTCATTGCCTGATCAAATTCCCTGATATCTCAAAACTATATGCCGTTGCCATGATTGACCGCGGCGCCATTGTGGTCGCCGCTGTTCAACTCATCGAGCCGGGCCTTTCGTTCCGCCAGCAGGCCGAGATACTGCATGGCCACCATCGAACCGGCGATCGCCGTTATATCGGCGTGATCATAGGCCGGCGCAACCTCCACGACATCGGCACCGACAATATCGACCTGGTTGAGCTGACGCAGCGTCGACAGGATCTTCGCTGACGACGGCCCCCCCGAAACCGGTGTGCCGGTTCCCGGCGCATAGGCCGGATCGAGGCAGTCGATGTCGAAGGTCAGATAGGTCTTCCTGCCCCCGGTGCGATCAACGATGGCATAGGCGATGTCGGAGGCGCGCATTTCCTCGATTTCATGACCGTGCAGGATCTTGATGCCGAACGTGTCGGGCGCATGGGTGCGGATGCCGATCTGGATCGAGCGGTCGGGATCGATGATGCCTTCCTTGACCGCGCGGCCGACGAAGGACCCATGATCGATGCGCTTGCCGTCATCGGGCCATGTGTCCTGGTGGGCGTCGAACTGCACCAAGGCGAGCGGCCCGTGGATGGCGGCGTGCGCCTTGAGCAGCGGCCAGGTGACGAAATGGTCGCCGCCGAGCGTCAGCAGGAAGGCGCCGGATTTCAGGATCTTGGTCGCCTCGCGCTCGATCGTGCCGGGCGTCTTCTGATGGTTTCCCGAGTCGAGCAGGCAGTCGCCATAATCGACCACGGCGAGGTGCTCGAACAGATCGCGTGAAAACGGGTATTGCGGGTCGTTATCGAGGATCGCCGAGGCGCGGCGGATCGCCTGCGGCCCGAACCGGGCGCCCGGCCGGTTGGTGACGGCGGCGTCGAAGGGAATGCCCCACACCACCGCATCCGCGCCCCTCACGTCCTTGGTGTATTTGCGCCGCATGAAAGACAGCGCGCCAGAATAGGTCGGCTCAAGGGCGCCACCCGTTTTGGAGCGGGTGGTGAAGGCATGGTCGATGTTCTTGGTCGCCATTACTGGTCCTCGTTTTCATCGGGGTGCAACAACTACAAAACCGGCATGGAAGATGCCAGTCACAGCTTGGGGAGACGAAACCGTGCCGCCCGGGTGCCACGGCAAGACAGGATTTGTATCATCATGACGCAGACCGCGTTTCTTAATCCGTCGGATGCCGTGGTGTCGACCCACGCCGGCACGATCGCCGGCGATCGCTTCCAGGTTCTCGATTCGTGGCGCGGCATCTGCGCGTTGTTGGTGACGCTGTTTCATTTCCCGACCGCCTCGGCGATCTCGCAGAGCGGCTTTGTCGGTTCGTCCTATCTTTTCGTCGATTTCTTCTTTGTCCTTTCCGGCTTTGTCATGGCCTCGAGCTATGCCAATCGGCTGGGCCGGCCGGGAGAGGTTATCCGCTTTGCGCTGGTCCGGTTCGGCCGCATCTACCCGCTGCATCTGGTCATGCTTGCCGCCTTTGCCGCCTTTGCCGCCTTCGAGCTGTTGCGGCTGGTGCTGCCGCAATTGCATGGCACGGGGGCAGCTCCCTTCACCTGCGGCTTCGACCTCAAGAGCTTGGCTGCCAATCTCCTTTTGCTGCAAGGTGTCGGCTTCGAGGATCGGTTGACGTGGAACGCGCCAAGCTGGAGCATTTCGGCCGGGTTTTTTGCCTGTCTCCTGTTTGCCGGCGTGGTCTTCGTCGCCGGCGCACGCGCCTGGATATGGTTTGTCGCCGCCGCCGTCGCCGCGCCGCTGTTCCTGCTCGGCTTCTCCACGCATCATATGGATGTGTCCTATGATTTCGGCTTCATCCGCTGCCTCTACGGCTTCTCGCCCGGCGCCCTGTTGGCCTGGTTTCAGCATGATTCCATTGCAGGGGCGCGACAGGTTTTGCTCGCAAACGGCCCGCGGATGAGCTGGACTCTTGCCGAAATCGTCATGGTGGCCGTTATCGTTCTCTTTGTCTCGCTGGCGGGCGACAACGACGCCGGCATTGCCGCGCCCCTGGTGTTCGCCCTGGCGCTGTTTCTCTTCGCCCATGAAGGCGGCTGGATCAGCGCGTTGCTCAGGACGCCGTTCATGCTGACGCTCGGCGCGCTGTCCTATTCGATCTACATGGTCCACATCTTCGTCCAGGCGCGCCTGATCAATGTCGCCGGGCTCGTCGAGCGCAAACTCGGCCTCGGCTTGATTGGCGACATAGTACTGCGTGGCGAGCCCGCGACCGGCTTTGGCGCCGGATGGACAGCGACTGTGGCGATCGTCGTCATGCTCGCCGCCACCATCGCCGTGTCGTGGGTCACATGGCGCCTGGTCGAAATGCCTGCAATGGCTTGGTTCCGCCGGCTGTCGAAGCGCATCTGACCCACATCGCCGGCCAACCGCTACAGCATGTCGCCCAAAAGTGACTCTCGGTTTTGGGGAAGACGACATGCGTAAAGACAAACATCCAAAGCGTCGCCTGAATCCGTTTCGACGCGACGCGCTTTAGCCGGCTTCGTTCACCTGGATGTCACTGACGTCGCCTATCCCGGCTCGACCCGGCAAGGAGCGATTCTCGATGCGGACGATCTGGCTGAGCCTTCTGCTTTCCACCGCGCTGGCGGCCGCCTCCGGTCAGGCCTTGGCCGGCGAAACTCGCGCCAGGCAGATCCTCGACCGCTTCGAACATGCCAACCAGTGGCGCGACCATGTCATGGTGGCTGCCCATCGCGCCGGCAGCATGCAGGCCGGCAAGACGCTCTATGCGGAAAACTCGCTTGCCGCCGTGGAAGGCTCGATCACGATCGGCGCCGAAATTGTCGAGGTCGATATCCGGCGCTCGAAGGACGGCCAGTTCATCGTCATGCATGACAGCTGGCTGGACCGCACGACCACCTGCAAGGGCGAGGTCCTCAACTACACGCTGGCCGAACTGAAGAGATGCCGGCTGGTGATCGAGGGCACCCATGCCGTCACCAACGAGACCGTCTCGACGTTGCGCGAGATGCTGATGACGACAAGGGACAGGATCCTCATCAATCTCGACAACAAGCTCGAAGTCGGCGACCTCCCGGGCATGATCGCGGTGGCTCGGGATCTCGGCATGGCCGAACAAGTCATCGTCAAGGAAAACCTGTGGAACCAGGACAGGATCACCACGGTGAGGGCCGCCATGGCCGCGGCAGGCGATGGCTTCCAGTTCATGCCGATCATCGCCGATGACGCGGTGCATGATGCCGGCTTCGCCTCGACGGTCGACCATGCTTTCGCGCCGCGCGCGATCGAGCTGATCAACTGGCGGGCGGACGCCGAGACGTTGACCGAAACCGGCGGGTCGCTGTTCAGCACCCGCATGCGCGCCGAGGCGGTGAGGGGCGACTGGCATATCTGGGCCGACACCTACGCCATCGTCAACAAACCGGGCGGCTTCCTCGCTGGCGGCCGTGGTGATGAACTGGCGGTCCAGGCCAGCCTGCCGCGCGAAGCCTGGGGCTTCTGGGCCGACCGCGGCGCCACCATCATCCAGACCGACGAACCGAAAGCAGCGATCGGCTGGCTGGCTGCGAATGGTTGTCGCGTGCCTTATGCCGGCGAGAAGCCGACAGAACCGGCGCATACAGCCAGCATCAATTAGGAGTGGCGGCTGAAGCTGCCGCTCTCCCTCTCTCGTGAGAGTTGCCCGGCAGGTCGGAGGGGCGCTGTCCCACAATTTGTCGATCAATCAAATCTGTAGCCCAAAAGCAAAAAAGGCCGCCCGGAGGCGGCCTTTTTCGATATCGGAGTTCGAAACGCCTAGCGCTTCGAGAACTGGAAGGAGCGACGGGCCTTGGCCTTGCCGTACTTCTTGCGCTCGACGACGCGGCTGTCGCGGGTCAGGAAGCCGCCCTTCTTGAGCACGGCGCGCAGCGCCGGCTCATAGTAGGTCAGCGCCTTGGAGATGCCGTGACGCACGGCACCGGCCTGGCCGGACAAGCCGCCGCCGACGACGGTGGCGACGATGTCGTACTGGCCCGAACGGTTGGAGGCGATGATCGGCTGGTTGAGGATCATCTGCAGGACCGGACGCGCGAAATAGGTCGCGAATTCCTTGTCATTGACGACGATCTTGCCGGAACCCGGCTTCACCCAAACGCGCGCGATGGCGTTCTTGCGCTTGCCGGTGGCATAGGCGCGGCCCGACTTGTCGAGCTTCTGGACGTGGACGGGAGCCGCGGCCTGCGTGTTCGTGTTGCCGGTGGCGGCGCCCAGTTCTGCGAGCGAGGAAAGCTCAGCCATCTTATGCGACCTTCTTGTTCTTGGAATTCAGCTTGGCCACGTCGAGGACTTCTGGCTGCTGGGCGACATGCGGATGTTCCGCGCCTGCATAAACGCGCAGGTTCTTCATCTGGCGACGGCCGAGCGGACCACGCGGAACCATGCGCTCAACGGCCTTCTCGACGACACGCTCGGGGAAACGGCCCTCGAGCAGCTGGCGCGCGGTGCGCTCCTTGATGCCGCCGGGGTGGCCGGTGTGCCAGTAATAGACCTTGTCGGTGAACTTCTTGCCGGTGAACACCACCTTGTCGGCATTGATGACGATGACATTGTCGCCGTCGTCGACATGCGGGGTGAAGGTCGGCTTGTGCTTGCCGCGAAGATGATTGGCGATGACAGTGGCAAGACGGCCGACGACGAGACCCTCGGCGTCGATCAGGATCCACTTCTTCACCACATCCGCAGGCTTCTGCGAAAAGGTTGTCATGTTTTCTGCTCTCGGTTTTGACCTTCACGGGGAAGGCGTTTCTTGTTGCTTGGATTGGCGAAAGACGTTTGTCCCCAGCCAATAAACAAAACGGCGGCCTTCGCGGGCCGCTGCTTCGTGAGGGCTTATAGGCGAGGGCAGTGGTTGCGTCAAGGCAGTGGGAAAGTCCTACGGCGCAGAAAATGCTGTAGAAACAATACGTTGGTCGAAGGGTATTATTTTACCACATCTGTGGCGCGCTGGGGCGGGATCGAATAGGTCCCCGTGGCATGCGCGATCGTGTGTCCATCCGGGCCGGCGACGATGTCGATGTCGAACACCATCAGGCTCTTTCCCAGCTTCAGGATGCGGCAATGACCATCGATCGGCCCGGCCTCGGCCTTGCGGACGAAGTTGATGTCGAGGTTGACGGTAACAGAAAGCGCGTCCGGCCCGGCGTGGGAAAGCACACAGACATATCCGCCAATGTCGGCCAGCGTGAACAGCGACGGACCGGATACAGTTCCGCCAGGACGCAGGTGCCGCTCGCCAGCGTTGAGCCGCACAATGCAGCCGCCTGGGAACACGTCGATCGCCTCGTAATATTTGAACTGTTCGTTGAGTTGAGGATAGACGGTCTCCATCAGCACATTGACTTGCGCTGCGGTCAGCACGGGCTTGAGATTGTTCTGGGCGGGCATGTCGGCCTCTCGTTTTGTGCCAGGCTTGTATGAACGCAGCGCGGCATTTCTGGCAACACCTTCATCCCGGCGCAAGCGGTCCTGGCGCAAGCAATGGGTGTTGGACGAAAGCCGATCCGATATTAGATACTGTGCCAGCACGAACGGAATCGCGAGACCTCATCCATGGCCGAAATCCTTGCCATCAAGCCTGCTGCCGCCGACGAGGGCCCGGTCACGGCGAGGCTGGATAAGGGCGTGCTGCGCCTGACGCTCGCCAATTCGCCCGCCAACGCCCTGTCGCTGGCTGTGATGGCGGCGCTGACGGCGGAACTCGACCGCGCCAAGGCCGACAAAGCCGTTCGCGTCATCGTGCTGTCGGCGGCCGGCAAGGTGTTCTGCGCCGGCCACGACCTCAAGGAAATGACCGCGCGGCGCGCCGACGCCGATCGCGGCAAGGCCTTCTTCGAAGAGACGTTTGCCGCTTGCGCGACGCTGATGCGGACCATCGTGCGCCATCCCCTGCCTGTCATCGCCGAGGTCGACGGCCTGGCGACAGCCGCCGGCCTGCAACTGGTCGCCAGTTG
Source organism: Mesorhizobium sp. B2-3-13 (assembly GCF_006442195.1). Taxonomy (NCBI): domain Bacteria; kingdom Pseudomonadati; phylum Pseudomonadota; class Alphaproteobacteria; order Hyphomicrobiales; family Phyllobacteriaceae; genus Mesorhizobium; species Mesorhizobium sp. B2-3-13. The sequence continues at coordinate 136,130 of NZ_VFVQ01000010.1, read as the reverse complement.
CGACCTTGCGATCGCCTCGCACGAGGCGACCTTCTGCACGCCGGGCGTCAACATCGGCCTGTTCTGTTCGACGCCGATGGTGGCGCTATCGCGCAACGTCTCGCGCAAGCAGGCGATGGAGATGCTCTTGACCGGCGAGACGATCGACGCCGCAACGGCGAAGCAATTCGGCCTCGTCAACCGCGTCGTGCCGCGCGAGTACCTGAATCAGATTGTCACCAAATACGCCCAAACCATTGCTTCCAAATCCTCCTTGGTGGTGAAGACCGGCAAGGAAGCTTTTTACGCGCAGGCCGAGATGGGCTTGGCGGATGCCTATGCCTATACCGGCCGCGTCATGGTCGAGAACATGCTCGCGCGGGACGCGGAAGAGGGCATTGGTGCTTTCATCGGCAAACGCAAGCCGGAGTGGACGGACGAATAGGACGAGGATTATGGAACCGCGCATCTCCATCATCACCATCGCCACCGACAATTTGGATCTCGCCGTGCGTTTCTACGAGGCTATGGGTCTGAGGCGCCACGCGGGCATCACCGACGGTGTCGCCTTTTTCCAGATGGGCGGCGCCATCCTCGGTCTGTTCCCGCGCGCCAGCGCCGAGGAGGATTCGGGCATCACCTTCGCCCAGGCGCCCTCGGCCGTCTATCTCGCCTACAACACCCGCTCGGACGCCGAAGTCGACGAGGTGCTCGCCATGGCCGAGAAGGCCGGCGGGCGTATCGTCAAGCCGGCCGGCCGTGCCTTCTGGGGAGGCTGGTATGGGTACTTCGCCGATGCAGACGGGCATGTTTGGGAAGTGGCGCACAATCCGGCCTTCCCGATCGCGGAAGACGGCACGATTTCGCTGCCTGATTGATGGCTTATCCCAAGCAGCTGACACGGCTCAAGGCACCGTATCTCAAGCGCATTCTGCTCGACCCGGAGCGCGTGACGGACTGGGAGAAATACCCTTGGAACCTGCCGCTGTTTCGCGGCCACGGGTTCGAGCTCGAATTCGCCACGCCCATCACCATCATCGTCGGCGAGAACGGCACCGGTAAATCCACGCTGCTCGAGGCGATCGGCGCGCTGGCCGGCTATGACGAGGCCGGCGGCGGCAAGGGCTACCGACCGGTCGACCATGCCAGTGCCATCGACAAGAGTGGCGCCGCACTGGCGAACACATTCCGTGGCCACTGGTTGCCAAAAGTCACCGCCGGCTGGTTCTTTCGTGCTGAATCCTTTTACTCCGTGGCTCGCTATCTCGATCAGGCGGCGCTGGAGGACCCGTTCAAGCCGCCGCCGCCGGATTTCCTGTCCTGGTCGCATGGCGAAGGCTTCATCCGCTTCTTCGAGGAGCGCTGCCGCAGGCAAGGCATCTATATTCTCGACGAGCCCGAAAGCGCGCTTTCACCGACGCGCCAGATCGAATTGCTGAAGATGCTTCGGCGCATGGACCAGTCGGGCACAGCGCAAGTGATCATGGCGACCCATTCGCCGCTGCTGATGGCCTGTCCCGGCGCGCAACTGTTCCGCATCAGCCGCTTCGGGCTGGAGCCCTCTGACTTTCGTGATACCGACCACTTCCGCATGCTGCGCGATTTCAGCAATGACCCGGGTGGTTTTCTCGCTGAGGCGTTGTATGAGGACGAGGCATGAACCACGATAGCTACGACAACACCTATATCGGCGGCATCCTCAATGCGGTGAAGACCGTCGCCATGGTCGGCGCGTCGGCCAATGATGTCAGGCCGAGCTATTTCGTGCTGAAATATCTGCTGGCCAAGGGGTTTTCGGTGTTCCCGATCAATCCCGGCCAGGCCGGCAAGGAAATCCTCGGCCGCATGACCTATGCCAGGCTGGCCGACATCCCGGAGCCGATCGACATGGTCGATGTCTTCCGCAATGCAGCCGCGGTTCCCGGTATCGTCGACGAGGTGCTGGCGCTCGATCCCTTGCCGAAAGTCATCTGGATGCAGCTTGGCGTGCGCCATGACGAGGCAGCCGCCCGCGCCGAAGCCGCCGGCATCAAGGTGGTGATGAACCGCTGCCCCAAGATCGAATATGGCAAGCTCTCCGGTGAGATCGGCTGGACCGGCGTCAATTCCGGCGTCCTGTCGTCGAAAAAGCCGCTTATGCGCCAGGGCTTCCAGAGTTTTGGCGTCCGCCAGAAGTGACGTGATACGGGATTGCTTTTCCGCAAAAGATTCCAGTCAACTGCCGGTGCGCAAAATTTTTTCGGGAAGCCATTAAGTTTCCCATGCGTTCATCGCGGATCGCACGCCGAAAGGTATTTTCTTCTTTGCATTCCAGGCCGCGCTTCGCCAAGAATGCCCCGCCAATTAAAAGTTTCAAAGGGAGGTTTCAGTGACCCGTTCGCCCGGTTTCAACACGCTCGCGGTCCACGCCGGCGCCAAGCCCGATCCGGCCACCGGCGCGCGCGCCACGCCGATCTACCAGACGACCTCCTTCGTCTTCGATGACGCCGACCACGCCGCTTCGCTGTTCGGGCTGAAGGCGTTCGGCAACATCTACACCCGCATCATGAATCCCACCCAGGCAGTACTCGAAGAGCGCGTCGCGGCTCTCGAGGGCGGCACGGCTGCGCTTGCGGTTGCATCCGGCCATGCCGCGCAGGTCATCGTGTTCCACAATCTGATGCAGCCCGGCGACAATTTCGTCGCCGCCAACAAGCTTTACGGTGGTTCGATCAACCAGTTCGGCCATGCCTTCAAGAATTATGGTTGGGAGGTACGCTGGGCCGACACCAATGATCTCTCGACCTTCGAGAACCAGATCGACGACAGGACCAAGGCGATCTTCATCGAGAGCCTGGCCAATCCGGGCGGCACCTTCGTCGATATCGAGAAGATCGGCGACATCGCCCGCAAACATGGCCTGCCGCTGATCGTCGACAACACGTTGGCCTCGCCCTACCTCATCCGCCCGATCGAGCACGGCGCCGATATCGTCGTCCATTCGCTGACCAAGTTCATGGGCGGCCACGGCAACTCGATCGGCGGCGTCATCGTCGACGGCGGCACCTTCGACTGGTCGAAGTCGGGCAAGTACCCGATGCTGTCGGAACCGCGCCCCGAATATGGCGGCCTCGTGCTGCACGAAACCTTTGGCAATTTCGCTTTCGCCATCGCCGCCCGCGTGCTCGGCCTGCGCGATCTCGGCCCGGCGATCTCGCCGTTCAATGCCTTCCTTATCCTCACCGGCCTCGAAACCTTGCCGCTGCGCATGCAGCGGCACTGCGACAACGCGATCACGGTCGCCGGCTGGCTGTCCAACCACCCCAAGGTCGCCTGGGTGAATTATCCCGGCCTGCCCAGCGACAAGAACAATGCGTTGCAGAAAAAATACTCGCCTGAAGGCGCCGGCGCCGTCTTTACCTTCGGCCTCAAGGGCGGCTACGAGGCCGGCATCAAGTTCGTCGAAGCACTCGAGCTCTTCTCGCATCTGGCCAATGTCGGCGACACCAAGTCGCTGGTCATCCACCCGGCATCGACCACGCACCGCCAGCTTTCCGACGAGCAGAAGGTCAAGGCCGGCGCTGGCCCGGACACTGTGCGGCTGTCCATCGGCATCGAGGATGTCACCGACATTGTCGCCGACCTCGAACAGGCACTCGCCAAGGTCTGACCTGATATGTCCGCGCTTCTTTCCGTCGACACCAAAAGCGTCGAGCCCGAATCCGGCGCGCCCGCGCCGGATCGCCTGATCTCGGGCGATCCGAAATTCCGCACCTGGAACATCGAGGAGCGCGACGGCGGCCTCTACGCCGGCATCTGGGAATCGACCCCTGGCAAATGGCGCATCGTCTATGACGAATGGGAATTCTGCCACATTCTGTTAGGCGTCTCGGTGATCGCGGAAGAGGGTGGGGAAGCGCGCACCGTCAAGGCTGGGGATAGCTTCGTGCTGAGGCCGGGCTTCAGGGGAAGCTGGGAAGTGCTTGAAACGACTCGCAAGGAGTATGTGATCAAGCTTTGATCACCTCGCTGCCGGATACTCTCCGGCTTCTGGGCCACGGCGTCAGCCATGCAGCCGAACAGGATCGTCACGGCGAGCGCGATCGCGCCTCTCGAAAACAATCTCATCGCAAGCCCAGCCCACCATGGTCAGAAACGCACGGAGAGCGCCTCCAGCCCATGGAAGTGGTAACTGTCGCGGAAGCGGGGCTGTTCGGCAAGATGCACTCGCGGGTGCCGATCAAACAAAGTCTTCAGCGAAACCTGCAGTTCGAGGCGGGCGAGCGGCGCGCCGATGCAGAAATGGATACCGGCGCCGAAAGACACATTCTTCTGGTCGGTGCGCTCCTGCCGGAAGGCCTGCGGTTCGGCAAAGGCGTGCGGGTCATGATTGGCCATGCCAAGCAAAAGCCCGATCGTCTGGCCCGGCCGCACGACGATGCCGGGCGCGATTTCGATCTCCTCATAGGCATAGCGCATGAACATGTGCAGCGGCGCGTCGAAGCGCAGGCATTCCTCGACTGTCGCTGCTGTCGCTTCCGGTGAGGTGAAGAAGCGGCGCGGGTCGCCGCCTTGCGCCAGGATGGAATGGACGGCGTTGCCGGTCTGGTGCACGGTCGCTTCATGGCCGGCGTTGAGCAACAGGATGGCCGAGGAGACCAGTTCGTCCTCGGACAGTTTCTGGCCGTCTTCCTGGGCCGAGATCAGCAGCGACAGCAGGTCATCGCCCGGCTTCTTGCGCCGCTCGGTCACGTAGCCACGCAGGAAGTCGGAGAATTCGCCCGCGGCACGGTTGGCCGCGTCCTCGGTCTCGCGGGTGCGGCCATGGATATACATGGCGACCATCCGATGCGACCAGTCGAGCAGTTGCGGGCCTATCTCCACCGGCACGCCGAGCATTTCGGCGATGATGGTGATCGGCAGCGGGGAGGCGAAGGCCGGCAGGAGGTCAACGGCCTTGCCAGGTTCGAAACGATCCATCAATTCGTTGGCGAGTGCCTCGACACGCGGCCGCAACCGTTCGACCTGACGCGAGACGAAGGCACGGTTGACCAATGTCCTCAGCCGCGTGTGCACCGGCGGCTCCAGTTCCAGCATCGAGTTGGCTTCGATGCCGTCAAATGCCTTGAGATAGGTCCTGTCTTGGCCGACACCACGGCTGTCTGGGATGCCGGCCGGGTTCTGGCGGCCGAAACGGCGGTCGCGCAGCAGTCTGTTGACATCGCCAAAGCCACCAAAACACCAGAAGCCGAACTCTTCCCAGAAAAATGCATTCGACGCGTCGTGCAGGAAGCCGTAGGCCTCGTAAGGGTTCAGGAAGAAAGCCCGTTCGCGCGGGTCGAGCCTGAGCCGGCGAGTGGCTGGATCAAAGGCCAGATACGGGAGCGTCGATTTGGTCATGCCAGAACCCATAGCGCGGCTTGCCAGCCCGGTTCCAGACCGTATGTTGCGTCCGACAGCCCGATGCATTGAGCCAGCCATAGGGTTGCGGAAAGTCTGAACGGATGAATGTGATCGTTGTCGGCGCGGGTATCGCCGGTCTCTCCACGGCGTGGTCGCTGGTCAAGGCTGGCCACGCCGTGTCGATCGTCGAGCAGGGGCCGATTCCCAATCCGCTGGCGGCATCGGGCGACCATCACCGTATCATTCGCCGCGCCTACCGCGCTGGCACCGGCTATGGGCGGCTGATCACCGAAGCCTATGAGGCCTGGGACGAGATGTGGGCCGATCTCGGCGAGAACCACCTCGATGCGCGCGGGTTCGTCTGCGTTTCGCGCGAGCCCGGCGATGAGGCCGAGGAATACCGCGAGGGCCTGGAAGAGGGGAATTTCCCTTTCGAACTGCTGGAACCGGACGCTGCCGTCGAGCGCTGGCCGTTCCTTGAGGCCGGCTCGTTCCGCTACGCCTATTTCTCCAGGGAAGGCGGCGCGCTGCATTGCCGCGGAATAGCGGCGGGGCTCGCCAAATGGCTGCGCGCCAACGGAGCCAACGTCTACGAGCACAGCAAGGTGACGGAGATCGATGCCGAGGCCGGCCATATCGTGCTGGAAAGCGGCGAGACGATGCAGGCAGACCGCATAGTCGTTGCCGCCGGCGCCTGGGTGCTGAAGCTATTCCCTGAACTCGGCGGTGAATTGAAGACCTTTCGCACCGCGCTCGCCTATGTCGAACCGCCCGCCGAGCTCAAGGCGGCCTGGGAGGCGGCGCCCGTCATTCTCGATGTCGGCGGCAAGACCGACGGTTACATGATCCCGCCCACCCGTGGCGCCGGCATGAAATTCGGCTCAGGCCTGCACAAGGTGCCGACCAGCGACGCCGACTGGAACCGCGAGCCGGTGCCGGGCGAGGGCGAGGCGATCCGCAACCTGTTTTCGCCGCCGATCGCCCGCATCGAGGAGTATAAGGTGACCGAAGTGGTCACCTGCGCCTACACCTTCACGTCAGACGAGAAATTCCTGGCGCATGAGACAGGCAAGTGCCTGGTCGTCTCGGCGTGCTCGGGTCACGGCTACAAATTTGGTGCCGCGGTCGGGCGCCGTGTTGCCAAAGCCATTGGCGATAGCGATGTCGCGGGCCTCAAGGCTTGGCTGCGGGCCGAGGTGGCCTAGGCTCAGTCCTGGCAGTGCCTCGGTATATGCACGCGGCGCCACTCCGATGACCCTTCACGCACCAGCACGCGCCGCGGGACGGTCTGGTAGGCGGCGGGAATATCGATGACGCGCCTTTGCTCGGGCCGCACCAGCACCTCCTCGGCGATGCTGTCATATTGCGCCGGAATGACGACGCGCCGCGTTCGCTCGGGCTGGATCACCACCGTCTCGGCGACGCGTTCGTAGCGCGCCTCGTGCCAGACCTTGCACAGCACCCGGCGGCCATGGATGACGCGCCATTCCCAGGAATAACCGCCGCCATCGATCCTGACGGTGTGGTAGACGGTCCGGGTGATTGCCGGGACCACTTCATATTGAACCTGTGCCGGAACGGTCATCACCACACGCTCACGGGTGCCATAGATCGGCGGATCATAGTCGACGGTCTGCTGGCCGGGAGGGCTGACCATGACGTCTTCGTAGACGGTGTCGTAAACGGCCGGTGTGCGGACGGGCTCGTAGCATTCGACGGCGCGGCCGCCTGCCGCCGTTTGCGAAATCGAGCCGAGCAGGGTCAGCCCGGCAATGGCGAAGCATGCGGTCTTTCCTGACATGACACTCCCCGTTTGAACTCTATTGCATGGCGCCCAAAAGTGAACCTCGGTTTTGGGGCAACGACATGCATAAAAACAAAGCCACAAGTTCAACGTTGAATTGTAGGGGAGGCCGTTGCGGAGAAAAGCGGTTCGGTGCATTTCGTTAAGTGACGAGGTTAAGAAACTGCTACCTGGCGGGGGCCGGCTCGGTATTTCGGGTCGGCGTGGCATCAGCTGCTGCTAATCCTTGCCCGGAAGCTTGATTCGACTTACCCAGATGGCTAGGACGGGTCGGCCTTGCGCAAGGATGAGCCGGCATCCTATTTACATCTTGACGATCCAGAACCGATTCTGCCCGAGCTGCCAGCCTGTCCGGCGCCGGAATCCCACCGCGAGACAAGAGATAACTGATGAAGAATCCCGTCGAAACCTACATGAACCTCGTTCCGATGGTGGTCGAACAGACCAATCGCGGCGAGCGGGCCTACGACATTTTCTCGCGCCTCCTCAAGGAGCGCATCATTTTCATCACCGGTCCGGTCGAGGACGGCATGGCGACGCTGGTGTGCGCGCAGCTCCTGTTCCTCGAAGCTGAGAACCCGAAAAAGGAAATCAACCTCTACATCAATTCGCCAGGTGGCGTCGTCACCTCGGGCATGGCGATCTACGACACCATGCAGTTCATCAAGCCGGCCGTGTCGACGCTGTGCATCGGCCAGGCGGCCTCGATGGGCTCGCTGCTGCTGACCGCCGGTCACAAGGACATGCGTTTCGCGACGCCGAACGCCCGCATCATGGTTCACCAGCCGTCCGGCGGCTTCCAGGGCCAGGCGTCCGATATCGAGCGTCACGCCCAGGACATCATCAAGCTGAAGCGTCGTCTCAACGAGGTCTATGTCAAGCACACCGGCAAGAGCTATGACGAGATCGAGAAGACGCTGGACCGCGACCATTTCATGACCGCCGACGAGGCCAAGGATTTCGGCCTGATCGACAAGGTCATTTCGTCGCGCGAGGCGGCCGAGGGGGCGTTGGCATAAAGGCTAGTTGGCAGTTGGATGGCACCATCACGCGCTTTTGGCGTGTCTTGCGTCATTTCGGCCACAATTGGCTGTTCCCTCGGAGGTCGGGATTGCCTACGTTAAGGCTATGTTGATTTTCGACGGCTTAGCTTTGCGTGGGGAGCTGCGAATCATTGCCACGTTTTCTGATTTGTGTTTCGTACGCAATACGTTGCGGGAGCCGGAAGACTGGCGGCGGCGGATTCCCGCGATAAATAGAGTATGCGCCCTTTCAGCCAGACCATCGGCGGGCGGCCATGAAAGGACATGAAAATGAGCAAGGTCGGCAACAACAGCGGTGATTCCAAGAACACGCTCTATTGCTCGTTTTGCGGCAAAAGCCAGCACGAGGTGCGCAAGCTGATCGCCGGCCCAACGGTGTTCATCTGCGACGAGTGCGTCGAGCTGTGCATGGACATCATCCGCGAGGAGAACAAGACCTCGATGGTGAAGTCGCGCGAGGGCGTGCCGACCCCGCAGGAGATCCTCAAGGTTCTCGACGACTACGTCATCGGCCAGCCCTACGCCAAGCGCGTGCTGTCGGTGGCGGTCCACAACCACTACAAGCGCCTGGCGCATGCCGGCAAGAACAACGACGTCGAGCTGGCCAAGTCCAACATCCTGCTCATCGGCCCGACCGGCTGCGGCAAGACGCTGCTCGCGCAGACGCTGGCCCGCATCATCGACGTGCCCTTCACCATGGCGGACGCCACGACGCTGACCGAGGCCGGTTACGTCGGCGAGGACGTCGAGAACATCATCCTGAAGCTGTTGCAGTCGGCCGACTACAATGTCGAGCGCGCCCAGCGCGGCATCGTCTACATCGACGAAATCGACAAGATTTCGCGCAAGTCCGACAATCCCTCGATCACCCGCGACGTGTCGGGCGAGGGCGTGCAGCAGGCGCTGCTCAAGATCATGGAAGGCACGGTCGCCTCCGTGCCGCCGCAGGGCGGCCGCAAGCACCCGCAGCAGGAATTCCTGCAGGTCGACACCGCCAACATCCTGTTCATCTGCGGCGGCGCCTTCGCCGGGCTGGACAAGATCATCTCGGACCGCGGCAGGAAAACCTCGATCGGTTTTGGCGCCATCGTCGCGTCGCCGGAGGATCGCCGCACTGGTGACGTTTTCCGCCTGGTCGAGCCCGAGGATCTGTTGAAATTCGGCCTCATTCCGGAATTCGTCGGTCGTCTGCCGGTCCTGGCGACGCTCGAAGATCTCGACGAGCCGGCATTGATCCAGATCCTGACCGAGCCGAAGAACGCGCTGGTCAAGCAATATCAGCGCCTGTTCGAGATGGAAAATGTCGATCTGACCTTCCACGAGAACGCGCTTTCGGCGATCGCCAAGCGCGCCATCGAGCGCAAGACCGGCGCGCGCGGCCTGCGTTCGATCATGGAAGCGATCCTGCTCGACACGATGTTCGAACTGCCCGCGCTCGAAGGCGTGCGCGAGGTGGTGATTTCGGAAGAGGTGGTGACCGGCAGCGCCCGGCCGCTCTACATCTATTCCGAACAGAAGGAAAAGAAGGGCAATGTCAGCGCCTGATATGGCACTTGGCCCTATATTTTTGTGGAACGGCGCCCATGCGGCGCCGTTTTGCTGTGAGGAACCGGCACACCTTCGCGATGGAATGGATTGCGGACCATGTTAACTCTTGATCTTTGGCCCGCCTGCCTCCACCTAACACGAGAAGGCCGAGGTGCCCGATTTCTGTGCTGTAAAACTCCCGTCATAAACGGTGGTAGGCGGAACGATCCCCGGTCGTTAATATGAGATTCGCGGTTGGCCTGATGGTGGCCGCGACATGAAAGGTTGGACAATGGCCAAAATATCCAAGGCTCCCAGCGACGGCGTCTTCGCAGTCCTCCCGCTGCGCGACATCGTGGTGTTCCCGCACATGATCGTTCCGCTCTTCGTCGGGCGTGAAAAGTCGATCAAGGCGCTGGAAGAGGTGATGGGTCAGGAAAAGCAGATCCTGCTTGCCACCCAGATGAATGCCGCCGATGACGATCCCGAGCCCGATGCGATCTTCGACATCGGCACGCTCGCCAATGTGCTGCAATTGCTGAAGCTGCCCGACGGCACCGTCAAGGTTCTGGTCGAGGGCGCCTCGCGTGCGAAAATCGTCTCTTTCACCGACCGTCCCGACTTCCACGAGGCCAAGGCCGCGGCGCTGGTCGAGCCCGAAGAGGAAGAGGTAGAGGTCGAGGCCCTCGCCCGCTCGGTCGTCACCGACTTCGAGAACTACGTCAAGCTGAACAAGAAGATCTCGCCCGAAGTGGTGGGTGCCGCCAGCCAGATCGACGACTATTCCAAGCTCGCCGACACGGTTGCCTCGCATCTCGCCATCAAGATCCCTGAAAAGCAGGAAATGCTGGCCACGCTTTCCGTCAAGGAGCGGCTGGAAAAGGCGATGGGCTTCATGGAAGCCGAAATCTCCGTCCTGCAGGTGGAGAAGCGCATCCGCTCGCGCGTCAAGCGCCAGATGGAGAAGACGCAGCGCGAATACTACCTCAACGAGCAGATGAAGGCGATTCAGAAGGAGCTCGGCGAAGGCGAGGACGGCCGCGACGAGGCCGCCGAGATCGAGGCGCGCATCAAGAAAACCAAGCTCTCCAAGGAGGCTCGCGAAAAGGCGGAAGCCGAATTGAAGAAGCTCAGGACGATGTCGCCGATGTCGGCTGAATCGACGGTCGTGCGCAACTATCTCGATTGGCTGCTGTCGATCCCGTGGGGCAAGAACTCCAAGGTCAAGCAGGACCTGGCCTACGCGCAGAACGTCCTCGACACCGATCACTTCGGCCTCGACAAGGTCAAGGACCGCATCGTCGAGTACCTTGCCGTGCAAAGCCGCCAGAAGAAGCTGAAGGGGCCGATCCTGTGCCTCGTCGGCCCTCCCGGTGTCGGCAAGACCTCGCTCGGCAAATCGATCGCCAAGGCAACCGGTCGCGAGTTCATCCGCATGGCGCTCGGCGGCGTGCGTGACGAAGCCGAGATCCGTGGTCACCGGCGCACCTATATCGGCTCGATGCCCGGCAAGGTCATCCAGTCGATGAAGAAGGCAAAGAAGTCCAACCCGCTCTTCCTGCTCGACGAGATCGACAAGATGGGCCAGGACTTCCGTGGCGATCCGTCGTCGGCCCTGCTCGAGGTGCTCGATCCCGAACAGAACTCGACGTTCATGGATCACTACCTCGAGGTCGAATACGACCTGTCGAGCGTGATGTTCGTGACGACGGCCAACACGCTGAACATCCCTGCGCCCCTGATGGACCGCATGGAGATCATCCGTATCGCCGGCTACACCGAGGACGAGAAGATCGAGATTGCCAAGCGGCACCTGATGCCGAAGGTGATCCGCGATCACGCACTGCAGCCGAAGGAGTTCTCCGTCGGTGAGGACGCGATCCGCGCGATCATCCAGACCTACACCCGTGAAGCGGGCGTCAGAAGCCTGGAGCGCGAGCTGATGAAGCTCGGGCGCAAGGCGGTGACCGAGATCCTGAAGACGAAGAAGAAGACGGTGAGCATCACGGCGGCGAACCTCGCCGACTATCTCGGTGTTCAGCGCTACCGCTTCGGCCAGGTCGAGGCTGACGATCAGGTCGGTGTCGTCACCGGTCTTGCCTGGACGGAGGTCGGCGGCGAGTTGCTGACGGTCGAAGGTGTCATGATGCCCGGCAAGGGCCGCATGACGGTGACCGGCAATCTGCGCGACGTGATGAAGGAATCGATTTCGGCGGCGGCCTCCTATGTCCGTTCGCGCGCCATCGATTTCGGCATCGAGCCGCCGCTGTTCGACAAGCGCGACATCCACGTGCACTTGCCGGAAGGCGCAACGCCGAAGGACGGTCCGTCCGCGGGTGCCGCCATGGCCACGGCCATTGTGTCGGTGCTGACGGGTATTCCGGTTCGGGCCGATGTGGCGATGACTGGCGAGATAACGCTTCGCGGCCGCATCTTGCCGATCGGCGGCCTCAAGGAGAAGCTGCTCGCCGCGCTGCGCGGCGGCATCAAGAAGGTGCTGATCCCGGAAGACAACGCCAAGGATCTGGCGGAGATTCCGGACAACGTGAAGAACGGCATGGAAATCATTCCGGTCTCACGCGTCGGTGAGGTGTTGCGCCACGCGCTGGTGCGGATGCCGGAGCCGATCGAATGGGTCGAGCCGGTCAATCCGCCGGCCACGACCGACAGTGCCGACGATGCCGGAAAGTCGCTTGCGCATTAGTTTTTTCTAAAGTTGCAGTGCACAAACAGAAAGCCGGGCCTCGCGCCCGGCTTTTTCATGTGAAAAACCGCGGAATTCCGGGCTTTTTCCGCTTTTTTCCTGCCTTTTCGACTTGGTTGCGGCAACGCTTCTTTCTAAAGTCCGTTTCCTGCCGGACGAGTCGTAAGTTCCGGTGTTCTCATGGAAGGGAATTTTTATGAACAAGAACGAACTGGTGTCCGCTGTCGCCGACGCCGCGAGCATTTCGAAGGGTGACGCGCAGTCGGCGGTCGATGCAGTGTTTTCTGTCATCTCCGGCGAACTGAAGAGGGGCGGCGATGTCCGGCTTGTCGGCTTTGGCAATTTCACCGTGTCAAAGCGCGCTGCATCCACCGGCCGCAACCCCCAGACCGGTGCCGAAGTGCAGATCCCGGCGCGCACCGTGCCGAAGTTCTCGGCCGGCAAGGGCCTCAAGGACGCCGTCAACTAAGCGCATTTAATTTTCAAAAACCTGAAAAGCCGGGCTTGCCCGGCTTTTCATTTTTGGACTCGTGTCGATCGGATCGGAAGCTCCTCAAACAGTCGGGGCGTCGGCGCGCATCAGGCCTTCCTTCTTGAGATGGGCCCAGAGCGCTGCAGGGAGTTTCGCGTCCAGCAGCGACCGGTTGCTCTCGACTTCTTCAGGCCTCTGGCCGCCGGGGATGACCGAAACCACCGACGGGTGCAACAGCGGGAACTGCAGGGCGGCCTCGATCAGCCTGACATCATGGCGTTTGCAGACGGCCTCGATGCGCGTCACGCGGTCGAGCACATCCTGCGGCGCTTCGGAATAGTTGTAGTAGGCGCCGGGCTTGGGTCCGGTCGCCAGGATGCCGGAATTGTAGGGGCCGCCGAGAACGATGCCGATGCCGCGTTTCTGGCAAAGCGGCAGGAACGATGTCAGCGCCTCCTGTTCCAGCAGCGTGTAGCGACCGGCAAGCAGGAACAGGTCGAAATCGCCGCGCTCGGCCAGCGTCTGGGCCACCTGCCACTCGTTGATGCCGCCGCCGAACGCCTTGATGACGCCTTGGTCGCGCAAGGCAAGCAGACCATAATAGCCCGAGCGCATGAACTCATCGATGCGCTGGTCGGACGCCTCTTTGCTGCCATGGGTGAAGATGTCGACATCGTGCACGAACAGGATGTCGATGCGGTCGACGCCAAGCCGCTCCAGCGACGCCTCGAACGAGCGCATGACGCCGTCATGGCTGTAATCGTAGACCTCCTTGCGCGACGGCGTGTCGAAGAACTTGCCGATGCCCGTGCGCTCCTCCGGCCGGCAGGCGCGCATGATGCGGCCGACCTTGCTCGACAGCACGTAGTCGTCGCGCTTCCTGGAGCGCAGGAACGGGTTGAGGCGCGTTTCCGACAGGCCGAGCCCATAGAGAGGTGCTGTGTCATAGTAGCGGCAGCCAGTCGCCCAGGCGGCCTCCAGCGTCGCATTGGCGTCCTCGTCGGAGACGGCGCGGTAAAGATTGCCGAGCGGAGCCGTGCCGAAGCCCAGCTCCGTAAAGGCGATGCCGCCATTGCCGATGCGGTCGAAATGCCGTGTCTTCATGTCTTGAAATTTTCCCGGATTGATTTGTCTAACATGACACTATCATGCTCGTGGCTCGGCAAAAGCACCGCTGAGCGTTGGACACGCAATTTCGCGGTTGCTAGCATGAACGAAATCAAGCTGTTCCGGGGAAGAGCATGATCGGAAATTGCCAATCATCTTCGACTACTGGCACGCCGGTGGCGCGGCCATGAGCAACTCCGGCTCGCAGATGTTCAGGACCGCGCTCGACGAGCTTGGCGCGGTGCTGGCGCGCGTCGACCGCGATCGGATCGACGCCGCTTGCGGGATGCTGGCGGATGCCAGACAGATCGTCGTCTATGGCTGCGGCCGCGAGGCCTTGCAGGTGAAGGGCTTCGCCATGCGGCTCTATCATCTGGGCCTGCCGGTTTCGGTCGTCGGCGACATGACCACGCCGCCTGTAGGGCAGGGCGATGTCTTGCTTGTCAGTTCCGGGCCTGGCGAAATTTCGACTGTACTCACCCTGATGCGCATTGCGCGCGAGGCCGGCGCAACCGTCCTGCTCCTGACCGCCCAGGCGGGCGGCAGCGCTGTAGGGCTAGCCGATTTGACGCTGCTGATCCCGGCGCAGACCATGGCCGACGACCAGGGGCCGCAAAAGACGTCGGTGCTGCCGATGGGCTCTGTCTTCGAGGGCGCGTTGTTCCTGCTGTTCGAGATCATGGTGCTGAAATTAAGGGAGTTGACCGCGGCGTTGCCGGAAGCCATGCGCGCCCGTCACACCAACATGGAATAGACCATGCGCTATGAACTGATGCTGCCGCACCAGATCCGCAAGGCGATCGCGCAGAATTGGCCGGTCGCGCTGCCGCTCGGCGTGCTGGAATACCATGGCGAGCACATGGCCGTCGGCATGGACACGCTGGCCGTCATCAAGACGCTGGAACTGTTCGAAAAAGAGAGGGACATCGTCATCCTGCCGCCCTTCTATTACGGGGCGGCGAGCTATGCTGTCGCACCGCCTGAAGGCAGCGGCTCCGTTCAGGTCGGCGGCAATCAACTGGCGCCGTTCGGCGAAGAGCTGTTCTACAGCCTGCTGCGCATCGGCTTTCGCAACATCCACGCCATCATTCATCACCAGACTGAGAATTTCTCCGCCGGCATGCCGACCGATCTCGCTTTCAAGACCGCCGGCAGACAGGCGATCTTCCGCTTCCTCGAGAAGCAGCGCGGCGAGGGCTGGTGGGGAGCCGAGACGATGGCCGACTACTACGCCGGACATGCCGCGGGCGAAAATTTCTTCAACTGGGTACAGGTGCATCCCCTGATGCCGGTCGCAATGAACGGCAAATACCCGTTCGACCATGCCGGCATCGGTGAGACATCGCTGATGCTGGCGCTATGCCCGGAAGCGGTGGATGCCGCGCACTTCGCGGACAACAAAAGCTGGTATACGGCGAGCGCGGCGGATGCTTCGGCAGAACTCGGACAGCAGGGCGTCGCCATGATCATGGATCATCTGCGCACGATCCTGAAGGCCTAGCCCGCCCTTTCCTTCTCCCACAGCGGAGGGAAGGAAGAGGCGCCCGGTTACTTCACCGCACCAGCCGTCATGCCCATGATCAGGTAACGTTCCAGCGCGATGCCGATGACCGCAAGCGGCGCGATCGCTGCGGTGGCCAGAGCAGCCATCGACCACCAGTTGATACCTTGCGACCCCGTTTGACTGGCGACCATGACCGGGATCGTCTTGGCGTCCGTCGATGTCAAAAGGGCGGCGAAGAAATACTCGTTCCAGCACAGCACCATTGCCAGGATGAAGGCTGCGACCATGCCCGGCAGCGCGATCGGCATGACGATGCGGAAAAAGGCGCCCCAGATCGACAGGCCGTCGACGAGGGCTGCTTCCTCCAGCTCGACGGGGATGGAATTGAACTGGTCACGCATGATCCAGATGACGATCGGCAGCACCATCAGCGTGTAGAGCAGGATCAACCCGATGCGCGTATCGAGCAGCCCGACTTCGCGGTAGAGCACCAGGAAGGGTAGGGCCAGCACCACCGGCGGCAGGATCAACTGCGACAGGAAGAAGAACGAGATATCCTCGTTCTTGAACCAGGCGAAATGGTAGCGATAGCGGGTCAGGCCATAGGCAGCGAGGCTGCCGATGATGATCGCCAGGCTTGACGCGCCGACCGAGGTGATGACCGAATTCATGAAACGCTTGAGGAATTCGTCGCGCACGGTCGAAGTCTGGAAGATCGAGTCCGGCGACAGGCCAAGCGATCGCCACCCTTTCCAATCCGGCTGGAAGTCGACAAACGGGATCAGATGGCCTTGGGTGACATCCACCGCCGTTTTGAACGAGGTGGTGATGGTCCAATAGATCGGAAAAAGGCAGATGAAGCCCCAGCAGGCGAGCGCGCCATAGATGAAGACGCGGCTGGCGACGAAGCTCGCCGGCGAGCGGATTTCGGAGGCGACGTAGTCTGTGGTCTGGACGCTCATCTTGCCCTAATTCACATTGCGCACGAAACGGCTGGCGAACTTCAACAGCCAGGTCACGAACACCACGATGATGACCAGATAGGCCATCGCCAGCATGGTCCCGTAGCCGACATTCGAGCGGTCGCGGTATTCGCGGTAGATGAAGCTCGACACCGAATCAGTGGCGCCGCCCGGACCGCCCGAGGTAACCGTGATTATGATGTCGGCAAGCTTCAGCTTGAAGATGATGCGCAGGATCACCGCCGTCACCGACACCGGCAGCATCAGCGGGAAAGTGACCTGCCAGAAGGTCTGCCAGGCCGTGGCGCCATCGACACGTGCCGCCTCCAGCACCTCGCGCGACATCGCCTGCAGTCCCGCCAGCAGCATGATCATCATGAACGGAACGAAGGTCCAGGCGTCCAGCAGCATGATCGAGATGCGGGCGGTGATCGGGTTCGAGAAGAAAGCCGGGTCTTCCCAGCCGAGATGGCGCGCCAGCGTGGCTGCTGGTCCAAAGCGGTATTCCATCAGCGACTTGCCGATCATCCAGGACACGGCGACCGGTGACAGCATCAGCGGCATCAGGAACACCACCCGGAAGAATTTTCGGGCGCGGATCTGCGCGTTGAGCAGCAGCGCCAGGCCGAACGCGATCACATATTCGACCAGCACCGCCAGCACATAGAGCACCATGTTGACCAGGGCGTTGCGGTAGTACGGGTCGGCGAGCATCTGCCAGAAATTGTCGAGCCCGTTGAACCTGCGGCCGCTGAACGAACTGAGATTCCAGTCGGTGAGCGCGATGTAGAAGCCGAACAGCGTCGGGAAGATCACCATCGCGATGGTGAACAAAAGAGCCGGTAGCAGGAAGAGCGCGCGCTGGCCGTCCTCGCCGCGTGTCAGAACCTGGCCGATGCCGATCGCCACACCCCACAGCACATAGGCGTAGACCACGGGCCGCCATGTCTCGAAGCCGATCGTATCGACCTCGGTCTTGTAGAGGATCTGCAGCACGATCGTTGCCAGCAGGCCGAGCGTGGCAAGCGCCATCAGCGCCCAGCCCAAACGCCTGCGCCCTGGCGGGATCAGATCATAGGAGGCGGCGTCTGCCGGCCACCCGGTCGCGGTCGAAGTCTGGTCAGCCACAAATCTCGCCCGTTTGGAAGGGAAGGCTGTGGTCCGGCGTTGCCGCCGGACCACGGTTCAAAGGCAGCTTACATGCCGAGCGAGGCCTTGTAGAGCTTGACCTGCTTGTCGCGGCCGATCTGATCGGTCAGCTTCTCCCAGGCGGCCGCGATGGCATCGGCGCCTTCCTGCGCCTTCATCTTGCCGGCGAAAGTGTTGGCCAGGATATCCTCGGCGGCGCTGTAATACTGGAAGATGCCGGGGATGCGCGGCTCGATCGCCGCGTTGGGGTGGTTGTAGCTGTCGCCTTCCGACTTGAGATAGGACGTGATGAAAGCCTCGTCGTAGCCGGCCGCCACCCATTCGGGAATGTCGAAATGGGAGTTGCGGTAGGGCTGGAAGCCCGACGGATACATCGCCGTCCAGATCGACAGGTCCTTGCCGCCGAGATGGGCGGCCGCCGACCATGCAGCCTTCTTCTTTTTCTCGTCCGCATCGACACGGGCCATGACATAGACGCCCCAGCCGAGGTAGGCGCAGTTCGGCGCATAGTTCGGGCCGCTGGCGAGCTTCTCCCACTTGCCGGTCTTGGAGTTATAGACATCGTCGGAGCCCGGCAGGATCGAGAAGCCGGTGACATCGCCGATGACCGAGCTATCATTGGTCTTGACGTTCGAGCCGACATCGCCCCACCAGGGGATCATCGAGCCGGTGCCGGCCAGGAACTGCTGGAAGGCGGTGGTGTTCGGGTCGGCATTGATCTGGTCGGCGGGCTCCGACGGCAGGGCGTCGATGACATCCTGGATGGCCCGTACCCAAGCCGGATTGTTGACGCGTGGCTTCATCGTGTCGGCGTCGAACAGCCAGGCCTTGTCATCGGGATGCTTGGCGTAGGCGCTGGCACGGCTGCCCAGGAAATAGAAGCCGAAACCGCCCCAGGGCTTAGGCGCGTCGAGATAGCCGTAAACATCCTGGCCCTTGAACTTCTTGCCCTTCAGGAACTTGGTCACGGCCTGAACCTCTTGCCAGGTCTTCGGTACACCCCATTCGCTGGTCGCCCCGCCATCCTTCCACTGCTTGGCGAGATCGGCGTCTGCAAACACGTCGGTGCGGTAGTTGAAGTTGTGCGCGTCGCCGTCGATGGTGACCCGGTACTGCTTGCCATCCCAGGTGCCAACGGGCGGCTTGAGGTAGTTGACGAGATCGTCGAAGTCGATCTGCTTCTTGACCCAGTCGGGCATCTCCGAAGTCAGGCCCTTGCCGCAGACGTCGCCCTCGAACGGGGCGCCCATCTCGATGATGTCGAAATCGACGGTGCCGGTGGCGATCGACTGCTGCAGGCGGGCGTTGTAGTCGGCCTGCGCCAGGTCGATCCAGCTGATCTTGGCGCCGGTATAGGTCTCCCATGGCTTCAGGAAACCACGAAACAGCACATTGTGCAGGTTCTGGTTGTTGAGACCCATGAAGGTGAGCTCGACACCGGCGAACTCGCCTTCCTTGACATTGGCCTTGGTCGCCTCGAGGCAAAGCTCGCCAACCTTCTGGAAGTCGGCGTCGGTCGGCTGACCTTTGCCAACCCCGGGGATTTGCAGGATTTTCGAGCGCAGTTCGCTTGCGGCGGCAGCTGGGCGCGTCAGCGCGCCAAGTCCGGCGCCGGATGCGGCCGCGATCGCGGCCATCGAGGCCGCGCCCTTCAATATGTCGCGCCTCGTAGCGCCGGCACGGACCAGTTTGTCGTAAAGACCTACTCGCATGGACTATTCCTCCCAGAACATTAGTCGTGAATCGAAGTGCCGATCGCGCCGGGCGCTGGCTTTGTTCAGAAGCGAAACGTAGGACCCCAACCTGCGTCGCTTCGCGTTCCGTTTTTCGGGTCGAGTACCAGCGTTTCGGATCGGCGCTTGTCACTATTCTCGCAACCAAACGCCGTGTCAACGAGAACGGTTTTTGTCTATAAGAGACCGACTTGCCCTGACCGGTCGCGTTGGTTAGCTTCTGCGCCTACGGCCAGTGGAGCCGATGGGGGAACGATGGCTCAAGTCGCGATCAGCAATGTTGCCAAGGCGTTTGGAACCGTCAAGGTTCTGCACGAAGTCAGCGTCGACATTGCCGATGGTCAGTTCGTCGTGCTTGTCGGCCCGTCCGGTTGCGGCAAGTCCACGCTGCTCAGGATGGTGGCGGGGCTGGAGACTGTCTCCGGCGGCACGATCGCCATCGGCGACCGCGTCGTCAATCACCTGCCGCCCGCAAAGCGCGACATCGCCATGGTGTTCCAGAACTATGCGCTTTATCCGCACAAGACGGTCGAGCAGAACATGGCTTTTGCCCTCAAGCTGCGCAAGACCGATCCGGCCGTGGTTGCCGAGCGGGTCAAGCGCGCCGCAGACATCCTCGACCTCAGCCCCTATCTGAAGCGCTATCCGCGCCAGCTTTCCGGCGGCCAGCGTCAGCGCGTCGCCATGGGGCGCGCCATCGTGCGCAATCCGCAGGTATTCCTGTTCGACGAGCCGCTTTCGAACCTCGACGCCAAGCTGCGCGTGCAGATGCGCACCGAGATCAAGGAACTGCACCAGCGGCTGAAGACCACCACCATCTATGTCACCCACGACCAGATCGAAGCCATGACGATGGCTGACAAGATCGTCGTCATGCGCGACGGCCGCATCGAACAGGTCGGCGCGCCGCTGGAGCTTTTCGACCGGCCGGCGAACCTTTTCGTCGCCGGTTTCATCGGCTCGCCTTCGATGAACCTGCTCAAGGGCACCGGGCGCAAGGGCGGCGTCGACATTGCCGGAACGCTGTTCCCGGTTGCTCCGAACAACGCCGTCGAGGAGGGGCGCTCCGTCGTCTATGGCGTGCGCCCCGAACATCTTGAGATCCACCCCGATGGCGTGCCGGCCAAGATTTCGGTGGTCGAGCCGACCGGCTCGGAAACCCTGGTCTTCCTGCGTTTCGGCGACGGCGAGATGGTGGCGCTGTTTCGCGAGCGCCATGACTTCAAGCCGGGCGACACGCTGAAGCTTCGGCCAAGGCTCGACCATCTCCATCTGTTCGACGCCGAGACCGGGAAGCGTCTCTGATCTCAAACGCACTTCACGAGGACCATCATGCTCAAAGGGATCGATCCGTTGCTCAATGCCGACGTGCTCCAGGCATTGCGGGCGATGGGACATGGCGATGACCTGATCATCGCCGACACCAATTTTCCCTCCGATTCGGTAGCGCGCCGGACGGCGCTCGGTCGGGTGCTGCGCATCGATGCCTCGGCGGCGCAGGTGGTGAAGGCCGTGCTGTCGCTATACCCGCTGGACACGTTCGTCGATGATTCGGCCGCCCGCATGGAGATCGTCGGCAAGCCGGACGAGATCCCAGCCGTGCAGAAGGAAGTGCAGAAGGAGATCGACGCCGCCGAGGGCAAGTCCTGGCCGATGGTGCCGGTCGAGCGTTACGCCTTCTATGAGCGCGCCAAGCAGGCTTATTGTGTCATTCAGACTGGCGAACGCCGCTTCTACGGCTGCTTTGCCTTCCGCAAGGGCGTCGTGCCGCCGGATGCGGAGTAGCGGCATGGCCTCGGGCAAGCCTGTTGTTATCCTCGGTGTCTTTGTCGCCGATACGGCTTACAGGGCGCAGCGCCAGCCGCGCATGGGCGAAACGATCCTCGGCAATTCCTTCAAGCTGGGGCCAGGCGGCAAGGGGTCGAACCAGGCAGTGGCCGCCGGCAAGCTCGGCGCGGACGTCACATTCCTGACCCGCCTCGGTGTCGATGCCTTCGCCGACATGGCCACGCGGACCTGGAAGGATGCCGGCGTGAAGAGCGCCGCCATCGACACGCCGGACAGCTATACCGGTGCCGCCTACATCTTCGTCGAGGAGGGAAGCGGCAACAACGCCATCATCGTCAGTCCCGGCGCTGCCATGCTGATCACGCCTGAGGATATCGAAGCCAATGTCGACCTGATCCGTGGTGCCGGTGTTTTCGTGACGCAGCTCGAACAGCCGATCGATGCCGCGATGCGGGCGCTGGAGATCGCGCGCGGGGCAGGGGTGACGACCATCCTCAATCCGGCACCGGCGGCAAAGCTTCCCGACCGCATCTACACGCTCTGCGACTATCTCACACCCAATGAGACCGAAGCCGAGGAATTGACCGGAATGGGAGTCACGTCGGTCGACGACGCGCGCGCCGCCGCGGACAAGCTGCTTGAAAAGGGCGTCGGCACGGTCATCGTCACGCTCGGCGACAAGGGCGCGCTGCTGCACGCGAAGGATCGGTCCGAGCATGTTCCAGCCATCAGTGCCGGCCCTGTCGTCGAGACCACCGGCGCGGGGGACGCCTTCAATGGCGGCTTGGCCGCAGCACTTTCGCGCGGCGTGGAGCCGCTGGAGGCGGTGCGCTTCGCCTGCGCCGTTGCCGGCATTTCCGTGACACGTCCAGGCACCGCACCGTCGATGCCGACATTGCAGGAGGTCGAGGCGCTGCTGGCCAAGGGCTGAGGCAATTGCCCGGAACTCGCAGGATACCCCAGAGGCCAGAACGTTCCGGCCTCCGAAGTCTCATGTTCGATGGGCGCGTTGCGAAGCTACTGCCTGACGTAGCAGCGCTTTCCCTGATCCGGAGCGGGATCGCCGAATGCATCATTGTCGCATTGGACGCCATTGCGGAACACGTCCTGCGTGAATCGGCCGTGGGCGCCGTACCTGACCACCTTGCGGCCATAGAAATCGCAGAATTCGCCTTCCTCGGCGCAGACCGCCCACTTCTCGCGGCGAGGCTCATCGTAATCGTCGTTCGACTCGTCACGGTCGCGCTTCACGATGAAGCAGAACTTTTCCTTGCCCGGCGCAGGATCGCCGAAAACGCGGTTCGAACAGGGTATCGCGTTGCGCTCGATGTAACGCGAGGTCGTGCGGCCCTTGGCGCCGTAGACGACCTCGGCGGGATAGGGCAGGCGGCAGATCTCGCCCTCGCGCGCGCATCGCTGCAGCCGGTCCGCCGACGCGGCGGCGGGAAAAAGGATAGAGGCGGCCGTCGTCGCGCCGCCCAGGCAAATCAGCGTGAATATCGTGCGCGTAGAAATATTCGGTGCAATTGACATTACGTCCTCCATGCCATTCCGGCAGCATACTGCAATCTGGCTGCCTGCGGATGAATCGAGCGCTTTGTGGGCGATTGCGCAAGCAGATTCGCAACGACCAACGCGTTCGCAATCTGCAGGGCTGCTTCGGCCGTTGTTTGTCAGCCACCGGAACCGCGTCGTGGGTTCCACGGTACCGCTCATGCAAGGGTGATTTTGGATCCTGGGAAAGCCAGGCCTAAGGACGCCTTCGGCACGTCAATTCTGAAGAGATCTTTGACAATTCATGTCGGCATTTCCCTGGAGACAAGGATCGTGATCCTTGAGGGAAATGGCGCGAGTGACGGGGCTCGAACCCGCGACCTCCGGCGTGACAGGCCGGCACTCTAACCAACTGAGCTACACCCGCGCATTGACGAGCACGTGTCAGCCGTGTTCGTCGTTGGGGCGCTGGATAAGGGGTTCGCTACCGGGTGTCAAGCGCACCAAACCATCATAACGCCAAACAGGAGAAGGTTTTTTGACAGCCGGCATTTTGTTCGCAAATCGGGCCTGCGAACAGGGCATCCCACACTCATTTAGCCTTGCGAAGCAAGTCCCGACCGCTTAAAGGTCCGGCCCGGAGCGGGCGATTAGCTCAGTTGGTAGAGCGCTTCGTTTACACCGAAGATGTCGGCGGTTCGAGCCCGTCATCGCCCACCATATCTTTCCACCCGTTGATGTTTTCCGGTTTGCGGGCGCCACGAATCGCCGCGTCGACAACAGTTCCGCGCACAGCTCACCTGTTCTCCCTCCTGAGGGCGTGCATTGCTTTTTCACGGGTGAGCGGCATTTTCGGGAAATCTTTAGGGCCTCCCAGCGTTCACCTCGATAGAGATAGCCATTGCCGTGGGGGCCACAGCTCTCGCCGAAGGCAACTGCGGCTGCAGGTCAAGGAAAATGCCCGTTCAAGCTTTCATCAACCGAATTGCCACGGCCGTCCCTGATCACGGTGTCCACCAATTCTTCCTTCAATTTGCGGGCTCCCAGCTGGCAGATCCCCGCCGCCGCGCAATTTTCGATCGCATGGCCGACAAGGGCGGCATCGAACATCGCTATTCCTGCTTCGCACCCGCTAGCGATCCTGAGGGTCTGAGCGTCGACCTGGCGGGTGTTTTCAAGCGCGGTGCGTTTCCAGGTACGGCCAAACGCATGGAAATGTTTGCCACGGCCGCGCCCGCGCTGGCCGAGCGAGCATTGGAGCGGCTTCTGGAGGGCGAAGACAGGAAGGGTGTCACGCATCTGATCGTCACCACGTGTACGGGCTTCTCCGCCCCCGGTATCGATCTGGAAATAATCGCCCGGTGCAATCTGCCCACCACCGTGGAGCGCACGATCATCGGTTTCATGGGATGTTATGCGGCAATCAATGCGCTCAAACTGGCGCGGCACATCGTCCTGTCGGAACCTGCGGCCCACGTTGTGATCGTCTGCATCGAACTCTGTACGCTCCATCTCAAGGAGACGGCTGATCTCGAAAAACTGCTATCTTTCTCCCTCTGGGGCGATGGCTGCGCGGCCGCGTCGGTGACCGCCCGCCCGTTCGGCATCGGCCTGGACAGTTTTCATGCGATCGTGGATGCCGACGCCCGCGACCTGATGAGCTGGAGCGTGCACGACGACGGGTTCGACATGGTTCTGTCGGGGCAGGTTCCTGCTGCAATCCAGAATGCGCTTGGCAAAGGCGTCGGCGCCATCCTGGGAAACAGGACCGCCGCCAACGTCGACCTTTGGGCTGTTCACCCGGGTGGGCGTTCCATTCTCGACGCCGTGGAGCGCGCGCTGGATCTTCCTCCCGATGCGCTGTTGCCGTCGCGCGACGTGCTTCGCGAAAACGGAAACATGTCCTCCGCCACCGTGATGTTCGTGCTGGAGCGGATGCTTCGCGGGTTCACGGATGATGACGTGGGCTGTGCAATGGCATTCGGCCCCGGCCTCACGGCCGAGACGATGATGTTCCACACTGCCGGCAGTGCCTGACGTGGCCACGGATCTCGACAGCCGCCATATCCAGCCGGAACTGCTCGATCATTTGCCTCCCGACGATCCCAAGGCGATTGGCTCCCGGCGTGACCTGATTTGGATAAATTCCCTGATGTTTCAACATGCGATCATGTCCAGCCTCCTGAAGGCAAGCGTGCGCGAGGGTTCGATCAGAATCTTGGAAGTCGGGTCCGGCGACGGTACATTCATGCTCTCGGTTGCAAGGCGCCTCGCCAGGAAGTGGGTCGACGTGGAACTGGTCATGCTCGACCAGGTTGACCTCATTACCGACCGGCGGCGCGCCGATTTCGCGGCACTGGGCTGGCGGGTTGAAACCATCACCGACAATGTCTTCGACTGGATCGCAAAACCCGGGGGTGACGCGTACGACGTTGTCTCGGCCAATCTGTTCCTGCACCATTTTTCCGACGCCGCCTTAAAGATCCTGTTCGAAGCCCTGCGCCGTTTGGCACCGGTGTTCCTCGCCGCCGAGCCAAGCCGAAACGTTGTCGCCTTGAAAGCATGCTCGCTCCTGCGCCTTGTCGGTGCAAACCAGGTCACCATGCACGATGCGGCGGCAAGCGTCCGCGCAGGTTTCGCTGGCAAGGAACTTTCCGGCTTGTGGCCTCTCGGTTCCGCGCAGCAGTGTGAAGAACGCAGGATTGGCCCGTTTACCCACGCCTTCCGCGTTTTCCCCAAGGAAGGATTTGCGCGATGTACGATGCCATCGTCATAGGTGCCGGCCCAAGCGGCTCATCGGCAGCCTTGGCCTTGCGCGGCCAGGGTCGTTCCGTGGCCATCATCGAAGCGAGCGAGTTTCCACGCCGCAAGGTCTGCGGCGAATTCATGTCGGCGGTCAATCTGGAGCTGTTGGACCGTCTGGAGGCGGGCGTGGCGGTTCGCACCAAGGCAGGACCGGAAGTCAAGCGGGTTGCGTTGTTCGCGTCGGGCCCTGGCATACAAGCAGGCATGCCGCGCGCCGCCGGGGATGCTTACGGGCGGGCGCTTGGACGGGACGTTCTGGATGGCATCCTCTTGGACGCGGCGCGCAACGCCGGAGCCGACGTTTTTCAGCCGTGGCGCGCGGTGGAGATCGCCAGCAATGGCGATCGTGCCATCGTCCGGATCGCCAACAAGGACGGTCAGACAAGTCTTAGCGGGCAGGTGGTGATTGCGGCGCATGGCTCCTGGGGCCAGGGCAGGTTGCCGACCAATCTCCCAAAGAGCAGCGCGGCCTCCGATCTGTTTGGCTTCAAGGCCCATTTCAGGGGAGCTTCGCTCGCTCGGGACCTCATGCCGCTCCTGGTGTTTCCGGGCGGCTATGGTGGCATGGTGTGGGCGGATCAGGACAGGATATCGCTGTCGTGCTGCATACGCCGCGACGTGTTGGCCAGGCTGCGCAAAAAGGGCGGTGCCACGTCAGCAGCCCAAGCCGTTCACGCGCACATACTGGCATCGTGCCCGGCGGTGGTTTCCACGATCGGCGACGCCAGCCTCGAAGGTGAATGGCTTGCCGCCGGTCCCATACGTCCGGGGATGCGCCCACGATTTGCCGACGACATATTTCGGGTCGGCAACATCGCCGGCGAGTCCCATCCCATCATCGCCGAAGGCATCTCCATGGCCCTGCAGTCCAGCTGGCTTCTCGCTGGCGAATTGGCAAGGTTCGAACAATGGGACCGGACGGCGCGCCTCGCCGTCGGCAACCGCTATTCAAGAGCGTGGAGCCGGCAATTTGCCACTCGCATTCATGCGGCCGCACTGTTGGCGCGCATTGCCGTCCGTCCCAGGTCCAATACGGCGATGAAGGCGTTTGTGGGGTGGTTCCCGGATAGCCTGACCTTAGGAGCCAGATTGTCCGGCAAGACGAAAGCCTTGCCTGCCCTCAGCCATCCGTAAGGGCTGAAGCCGGCCGGACGCCTGGAGGAATTCGCCCAAGCGCTCAAGCCAAATCGGCAATTCAGCAGGCACACGGTTCGTGGTGTATGGCTGCCCCCCGCTCACGGCGGCACCATCCGGAAATCCTTGCCCTCGGGCAGCAATTGCCCGCCATCGACGACAATGGTGGTGCCGGTGATGTAACTGGCGTCGTCCGAGGCGAGAAACAGGAAGGCGTTGGCCACGTCGCGCGGGCTGCCGAGCCGGCCGAGCGGGATCGAATCTTCCATGTTCTTGATATAGGCGGCGCCGCGATGCTGCTGGATGGCTTCGGTAAGGATATTGCCGGGCTCGACGCCGTTGACGGTGATGCCGTAGCCGGAGAACTCCAGCGCCGCAGCGCGAATGAAGCCGTTGATGCCCGCTTTCGTCGCCGAATAATGGCCATGGCCAGGGCTGGTGACATGCGGGCCGGTGATGGAGGAGGTGTAGAGCATGCGGCCAAAGCGCTGCGCCTTCATTGGTACCAGGGCCGCGCGGCTGGCATTGAAAGTACCGCGCAGGTTGACGGCCATGACGCGGTCCCAGTCGTCGGCACTGGTGTTTTCGATCAACTGCCAGGGATAGATGCCGGCATTCTGCACGATGATGTCGAGGCGGCCGTGATGTCTCAGCGCCAGTGCCACCGCGGCCTCGGCGTCTCTCATTTGCGAGATGTCGGTGCGGATGAAGGGGACGCCGAGTTCATCCGCACTTGCTTGCCCGGCCTCCTCCTCCGTGTCGGCCAGCACCAGCCTTGCGCCTTCTTCGGCGAAGCGCAGTGCGATGCCCTTGCCGATGCCGCGCGCGCCGCCGACGATCAACGCCACCTTGTCTTGCAGTCGTCCTGTCATGCGAGCCGTCCTGTCATGCCAAATCCCCGCCTCACGCCAATCCCCCCTCACGCCAGTCTTTGGCGAATGGTTTGCTTGAATGCGTCGAGCAACACCGCTGCCAAAACCAGCAGGCCGTGGATGACCTGGGTGAAGTTGGCGGGCAGGCCCATCAGGTTGATCGCCGTGTTGATGGCAGAGAGCAGGAGCACGCCGGCATAGACGCCCGGCAAGGTGCCGACACCACCCTTCAGGCTGACGCCGCCGATGACGACCGCGGCAAAGGCGTTGAACAGAAGGCCAACGCCCAGATTGGCCGTGGCACCCGAGGTGCGGATCGCCAGCAGCCAGCCGGCGAGCCCTGCTATGGCGCCGGCGAGCACGAAGGCGATGATCAGGTTGCGGTTCACCCGGATGCCGGCGCGGAAGGTCGCGGTTTCATTGCCGCCGATCATCACGAGGTGCCTGCCGAACGGCGTCTTGGCCATGATCAGCGAGAAGACCACGAAACAGGCCACCGCGATCCAAGCGGTAAGCGGCAGGCCGATCAGGCGTTGGATGCCGAACCAGCGGATGGCAGGTGCCAGATCCTGGGCCGAGCGACCGCCCGAAATGACCAGCACCAGACCGCGCACCCAGATGTAGGAAGCGAGCGTGATGATGAAGGCGCTCATCTTGACCTTGACCACAAGATAGCCGTTGAAGGCGCCGATGAGGCCGCCGACGGCCAGCGCCAGCAGCAGCGACACCGGAACCATCAGCCATTCCGGGTGCAATTGGACGCCGAGGCCGATGCCCGAGGAACAAAACAGGATGCCCACCGCCATGGCGCTGAGCGCGGCCACGGATTCGACCGACAGGTCCATGTGACCGGCAATGATGACCAGCGCCAGGCCGATCGACATGACGCCGAGTACGCTCGACGCCTCGATGATGTTGGCGAAGATGCCGAGCTGGAAATAATTCGGGATGAACAGCGAGAAGACGACCAGGACAAGGAGCAGCATGAACCAGACGAGGTTGTCGAGGACGAACTCCAGGGCTTTGCGTGTGCGAGGATTCATATGTCGATCCGGTTGGCGTGCGCAATCAAGGCCGTAGAACATTGCCTGCGTCTCATTCGATACGGACAGGGAAGGGCTCCGGGCCGGGTATGGCCCGGAGCGGTTGGGCCATCTGTCTATTCGACCGGCTTGACCGTATCGGTCGGCGGCTTCTGGTTGCCCCAGAAGGCCGGATTGTCGACATTCTCCTTGGTGATTGCGGCGCCCGGGATCTTGATGTTCGGGCCCCAGGCTTCCTTGGTGACGGTCGACTTCAGGCCAAGCACATCGTATTCGCCGGGCTTGATCTCTTCCTTCTTGACGACCTTGTCCATGAACATGGCGACGGCCGCGGCCTGTGCGTAAAGTGGCTGCTCGACCTCGACGTTGAGCCAGCCCTTGCGGATCAGGTCGAGACCGACCGGCGCGCCGTTCGAACTCATCAGCATGACGTCGCCAGGCTTCTTGCCGGCGGCCTCGAGCGAAGCGACGGCGGCGACCGACAGGTGCGCGGCATGGCTGAATATCAGGTCGATGTCGGGGTTGGCCAGCATCTGGTCGGCAACGATGGTGCCGGCATTGCTGGCCTCCCATTGCATGGCAGGCAGAGAGATGATCTTGACGTCCGGGAACGCCTTCATCTTTTCTTCAAAACCCTTCTGGATGTCGAGCGTGTAGGGATCGCCGGGATCGCCAAGCACCTGCAGGACCTTGCCCTTCACCGAGCCGTTCTTGGCTTTCAGAAGTTTTTCGGCCTGGTCGGCGGCGACGTAGCCGATCTCGACGGTACCCGCGACCGACGTGAAGTCGGACGGCGTCGACGTGATCTGGCGGTCGAACTCGACCACCGGAATGCCGGCGGCGCGCGCTGCCTCGATCGACGGTTTCAGCGCATTGAAATCGACGGCGGCCAGGATGATAGCCGCCGGCTTCAGCGCGATGACGTCGTTCATCTGTGACTGCTGGGCGTCGGTCTTGTTGTCGGCGTTCAGCGTCTTCATGTCGTAGCCGGTCTGTTTCAGGAACAGCTCCAGCGCGCTCACCGAGCCAGTCTGGAACTCGTCGAGCAGTGTCGGCACCATGTAGTAGACAATACCCTTGGACTGCGCGAATGCCGGCGTGAGTGTGGCAAAAGCCAGTGCCAGGATACCGAAGACAGCAAGAAGTATTCGCTTCATGTCGTTGGCTCCCTGTTAAGCCGGACCCCTCTTTGTCCCTCAGCCCGCCGGTCCGGCACCGGCAAGCGTCTCCCCGGTGATCATGTTGATCACCGCGTCGGGACTTGTCTTGTTGCGTGCGACATCGCCCGCCACGACGCCTTGCCGGATCACCACGATCCGGTCGGCGACCTGAAAAGCCTGCTGCATGATATGGGTGATGATGACGACGCCGATGCCCTGGCTCGCCACCTGGCGGATCATGTCGAGGCCGCGCCGCGTCTGCTCGACGCCAAGTGCGGCGAACGGTTCGTCGAGCAGCACCAGCTTGCCGCCCCAGTGCACGAAGCGGTTGAGTTCGATGGCCTGCCGCTGGCCGCCCGAGAGATGCTCGACATTGGTGCGCAGTGAAGGAATGCGGGTACCGGCGCTGGCCAGCGCTTTCCCGACGACGGCTTCCATGGCTCGCTCATCGAGCACGGGAATGCCAAGCAGCTTCCTGGTGATCTCGCGGCCCATGAAGAAATTGGCCACCACGTCGACATTGGTGCAGAGCGACAGGTCCTGGTAGACGGTCTCGATACCCGCCGCCTTGGCTTCCGCCGGCGACCGGGCCAGGAACTCCTTGCCCTCGAACAGCATGCGGCCGGAGGTCGGTTCGAGACCGCCCGCAATGATCTTGACCAGCGTCGACTTGCCGGCGCCATTGTCGCCGAGCAACGCTACCACCTCGCCCTTGCCGATGGAAAAGCTGATCCCCTTCAGCGCTTCGATCGCGCCATAGTTCTTGGTCACGTTGTCGAGCACCAGCAGGGGTTCGCTCATGCTGCAATCTCCCCGGCCGAAAGGATGTCGCGGCCGCGCTCGCGTTCGGCGGCGAACATCTGGCCGAAGCGTGGCGACAACACCCCGGAAACGGCGAGTGCCGCCGCGCCGCGCAGCACCGCATGCTGGCCGCCGCTGGCGACGACGACGCGCGGCGTCTTGCGGTCCGCGCGGGCCGAAACCGAATTGTGCAGCGGTTCGGCCGCGTCTGCCAGGCGTTCGAGCAACTCCGATGCCGCCAGGCCGCCGAGCACGACCGTCTCTGGGTCGAAGAGGTTTTCGATGATGGCGATGGTGTTGCGGAAGATCGGGCCGACCTGCGCCACCCAATCGGCGTCATTGCCGGCCCGGCGGCCCCGCGCTTCAAGCGAGAGGTAGCGCTCGAGGCAGCCTCGGTTGCCGCAGGGGCAAAGCTCGCCTTCGGGGACCATGGGAATATGGCCGATCTCGCCCGCATTGCCCCAGGCGCCGCGCAGAACGCTGCCGTCATGCATCATGGCGCCACCAAGCCCAACGCCGAAATAGAGATAATAATAGTCGGAATGGCGGGCGCCGATGCCATAGAGCCGCTCGCCCATCGCGGCGGCGGCCATGTCGCTCTCGAAGAACGCCGGCAATCCCGTCGCGGCCGTCAGCCGCTCACGCAGCGCCACGTGCTTCCAGCCGGTCATCGTGGTCGGGCCGACAAAGCTCATGGAGTCCACGTCGAACGGGCCGGGAAGGGCCATGCCGATGCCGATGACGCGGCCGCCAGGCCGCTTGCCCGTCAGGCCGCGGACCATGGCGCCAATCTGTTCGAACGCATGATCGGGCGCCGCGTTGGGCGCTTCGCGACGTGAACTCTCGATGACGTCGCCGCTGAGATTGATCAGTGCGGCGTCTATTCCAAGCGGCGTCAGGTGGATGCCGACGGCATAGCCGCCTTCCGGGTTGATGCGCAGCGTCGCCGGTGGCAGGCCACGGCCCTTCGGCTCTTCGCGCACGGACAGGATATAGCCCTGTTCCTCCAGTTCGCGAACGATGGTCGATACGGTCTGGACGGTGAGCCCGACATGCCTGGCGATGTCGCCACGGGCGATCGGACCATGACGGCGGATGGACTCAAGTACGATGCGCCGGTTGTACGGCCGCCCGAACTCCTGATTGGTCCCTCGCAATGCCATGCCTTGCGCCCCTGCCTGACGTGAGGTTCGCATCAAATATTTATTCAGTCAAATGGAATTCAAAAATAACCCGGCACGCGGACCGAGCTGCCGATTCCACGGCTTCTCACCTTCGATATGGATTAGTGATGAGACTAAGAAGCGACGGTTTGCGGTCCTGCCGTTGGCGGATGGCCGTCAGCAGCTTGACGACGTGCGGGAGACTGCTTGGCGAGGGAGAGGCGTGGCTGACCGGTGGTCCCGATTCAGCCCGCAGGCGGGCGATTGCCCTTGCTAAAGATATTGCGCGACTTTCCTGCCGACGGTCAGGAAGCGCAACGGATCGATCGCCTCGCCATTGTGCCGCACTTCATAATGCAGATGCGGGCCGGTCGAGCGGCCGCTGCTGCCGGTCTTGCCGATGACGGCGCCGGCATCCAGTTTCTCGCCGACTGTCACGTCGATTTCGCTCAGATGCCCGTAACGGGTGGCAAAGCCGTTGCCGTGATCGACTTCCACCATGCGGCCATAGCCGCCGTTCCAGCCGGCCTTGGTCACGATGCCGGGCGCGGTGACCTTGGCGGGCATGCCGATGGGCGCCCTGAAGTCCATTCCCGAATGCAGCGCGGCGGTGCCGAGAAGGGGATCGGTACGCACGCCGAACGGGCTGGTGACGGAGTGGCCAGGGGCGGGATTGGCGAGCGGCAGCCGGCGCGCCTCCTTTTTCAGCTGATCGAGCGTGTCCAGCGCCTCGTCCAGTTCCTTGACCTTGCTGTCGAAGATCATCGAGGAGTCGAGCGGGATCAACGGTCCGCCGACATCGCTTTCGTTCTTGCCGAAATCGCTGTCGACCGGCAGTCCGGCCGCCTGCAGCGCCTGCTGGATGGCATCTGCGCTTTTGTAGGCGTTGTCCGCGAGCGTGCTGATGCGGCTGAGCTGATCATTCTCGATGGATTTCAGCGACTGGTTGATCGAGACGAACAGCTTGTCGGCACGATCGGCGGATGAATCGCTGGGCAGCGGATCGGCGCGGGTCGACCACAAGGAGAAGGGCCTCGTGTCGGCGCTGCCGAGGTCGCCGCCCAGGCCGGCGACCGCGTAGGTCTGCGCGGGCTGGTTGATGCTGCCGGTCACCTCGGCGCGCTTGTCCGGCTTGGCGGTCGCGGCCGGATCTTCCGCGGGCACCGTTCCGACGTCGTTCTCGGCACGTTCGAACAGCGGGCCGAGACGGCCATGCCGCTGGCTGAGCTGTGTCTGGCGCTGAAGCAGTTCGCTGACCTTGGTTTCCATCAATTGCTGGTCGAGCAACTGCCTGCTTGTGATGCGGTCTACCTGGGCGCGAAGCGCCGAAATGCGGTCCTCGTAAGCCTGCTGCATCCGCGCCTGGCGCGCGGTGGTGGCGCCGATCAGGTCGTCACGCAGCACAAGATAGGATGTGGCCAGGAGATAGCCAATGGCAATGGCGGCGAGTCCCGAACCGATGAATGCCGCGAGCCAGGGCCGTATCGTGAAGTGCCTGATCTCGTTACCCCGTGCGATGATGACCGTATGGAGTTCCTTGCGCCTGCCGAAGACTGCGGACTGACCGGTTACGTTCACGGGACCAAGCTTTCGTTTACGACACCACGACAGCCTGACTACACATTATTAGGGTTAACAAAGGCTTGCCTTATCCGCTGCGTCGCGCCGAATGCAGGCAGCGCGCGCAAGAGGTTGCATGAAAACCGCCGGGGTACGGCCGCCATGTCGCGAAATCGTTGGTGATGAGCACCAATGCTCCGCCAGCAGTGGCCTGTCGCCCGCAGAGCAAGACTTGGGTTTCTTAACTGTCTTCGATTGCGATTAATTGACGTTTTTCGAGTAAAGGCGTGCTGGTCCTTCGGATTCACCGTGGCGGTAGGGATGCTGAACGATCTGATTGGCAAGATCCTCGACAAGATTTCGGCCACCAGTCTGCTGGCGACCGGGCTTTTGCTGCTGACTGCCCTTGTCAGCGCACTCGTGGCCTATTGGCGCACGGTCGAGGAGAAGAGCTGGAAGGAGTTCTTCGAGTTTGTCATCCCGCATGAGGTCATCACCCATCCCTCGGCGAAGGCCGACCTGCTGTTCTGGGTGACGAAGAAGGCCCTGATGCCTTTCCTGATGCTCCCCGCCGGAATCGTTTTCGTCACGGCGGTGGGCTACGGGACCAACTGGCTGTTTTCGACACTGTTCCAGTTTCAGCCGCCTCTGATCGAGGGGCCGGCAGGGCCGGTGACGGTGCTGATCTTCACCGTCAGCATGCTGCTCGCCTACGACATCTCCTATTATCTCTATCACGTCGCCCAGCATCGCTATCCGCTGCTTTGGGAACTGCACAAGGTGCATCACTCGGCCGAGGTGATGGTCGGGATCACCAAAGACAGGGTTCACCCGCTGGACGAGTTGATGAACCGAGCCTGGGACGGCCTCATCGTGGGGCTGTGCTTCGGCATCTGGTCGCTGATTTCGCTGAACCTTGTCGAACTGACCGTCTTTGGCGTCAACGTCTATGTCATACGTAACATACTGATGATGGATTTCGTCAGGCACACGCATTTCAAGATATCGTTCGGCCCGCTCAACAATTTGATCCTGTGTCCGCATTGGCACCAGTTGCATCACAGCGTCGATCCGCGCCACTACGACAAGAATTTCGGGCTGCTCTTCTCGTTCTGGGATCGGCTCTTCGGGACATTGTGTGTGCCGAGGCCCGACGAGGACTTCAAGTTCGGGCTGGTCGACCGCGATGTGCGTGACTACCAGTCGCTCGCCGGGCTCTACGTCATGCCGTTGAAGCGGATGTGGGGGCATATCGCCAGGCGCATGCGGCCAGGAAAGCCACGGCCAAGAACCGCGCGGTCATCGGAAGGAACACGGTCATGAACGCTCCCGTTGTGCTCGCGATCCCGCGGACACGCACCTTCGAAGTCGTGACGTCGGCGGTGCGCCTGGCCGAGATCGCACCGGCCTGGAGTGCGCTCTGGCAGCGGGCTGGCGGGCTTGTCTTCCAGCATCCGAACTGGATTGCGGCCTGGTGGCGCACAACCCCGCATCAGGAGCGGCGCGCGCTCAGGATCGGGCTTGCCTGGAACGGTGACCGGCTCGATGGCGTGATAGCGCTCGCGACCTTCAGGCGCTCCGGCATCCGCATGCTCGAATGGGCGGCGAAGGATCACAGTGACTATGGCGACGCGCTGGTTGCACCCGACAGCGACCCGCGAGCGATCTCCGGCCTTTGGCAGTATGTTTTTGACCAGGGCGGCTTCGACCTGATCTATCTGAACCGTCTGCTGCCGGATGCCGGTGTTCATGCCCTGTTGGGACCGGCCCATGGCAAGGCGCTTCGGCGCAACCACCGCACTGAAATCAGCTATCGTGTTGCGGGTCCCTGGCAACGTGGGGCGGAATGGTTCGAGACGTTGTCCAAGAAGGGCCGGCAGAACTATCGTCGTGGCCGCAAGTCCATGGAAGAAAGCGGTGCATTGCGTTTCCGGCTCCTGGATGCGGAGGACCCGCGCGAGCCGGTGCTCGAGCGGGTCGCGACGTTGAAGCGCCTCTGGCTCGCCCGGCATGGTCGCGCCTCGGATCTATTCGATAAGGGCTCGCCAGTTCTCTCCGCGCTTATTTCGGTGCTTGCCGACCTCGGGCTGTTGCGCATCTTCGTGCTGAAGCTTGACGACACGATCGTCGCCGTCTCGATCAATTTCGAGCAGCACGGCACGATGATGGCTTTCGTCACCACCTACGATCCCGAATATGAGCGCGGCTCGCCGGGTATGGTACTGATGATTGACTATATCCAGTGGTCGTTCGACCGCGGCCTTGGCACAATTGATTTTCTCTGCGGCGGCGAGGATTTCAAGCGGCGCTTCGCCACGCAATCAGTCACGCTGTCATCGATGATGGGCGCGCGCGGCCTGCGTGGTCATCTCGCCGCTCTGGCCGATCATGTGAGCCATGTTTCGAAATCCTGGAGGACTGGGCGGCAGCCGAAGGCCGAGGCACCTGACGAGTAGCAACCATAATTGTCGATTGCTTTGGTGGGCTTCGGCGACGCTCAAAGCTCGCGAACAGCTTCCAGCACTGCCTCGGCATGGCCCTTGACCCGGACCTTGCGCCAAATCCTGGCGATCCGCCCGTCACGGCCGATCAGGAACGTCGCGCGCTCGACACCCATGTATTTGCGGCCATACATCGATTTCTCGACCCATAGATGGTAGGCCTCGATCACCTTGCGCTCCTCGTCGGCGGCAAGATCGATGGTGAGATCGTATTTCGACTTGAACTTGTCGTGTTTCTTGGCGCTGTCGGGCGACAGGCCAATGACGACGGCGCCGGCCTTCTCGAATTCCGGCTTCAGCTGTGAGAAGCTGATCGCCTCTTGCGTGCAGCTTGTCGTGTCGTCCTGCGGATAGAAATAGAGCACGACCGGCTTGCCGGCGGATGCGGCCAGGCTGAGCGATCCGCCGCCGTCCCGCGGCAGATCGAATTGCGGCGCGGGATCGCCTACTTCCAGGTCAGCCATATCGATGCCCTTGTTTAAGGTTACGCGCGAAGCCACACCGATATAATGTCGAGCGGGGATTCGTCCACGAGCGAGTTTGTACAACGGAAGATTGCGTGGATCAGGACCAACCGCAGCACGAGAAGATCCGGTTCAGGCGGGACGAAATCACCGACCTGGGAGCCTTGCCGTCCGCGTGCCGCGTCCCGCCTCTCGGCCAGGCGGCGATCGGCCGCGGCTTTCGCATCCTTTCGCGCGTGTTTGCCGGCGTGGTCGCATTCATGCTGCTGACCGCGGTCGCCGTCTATCTCATCGGCCTTTCCGGCATCGGGTCGGACAGGCTGCGCGTCGAGGCGGAGAGCGCCATAGAGAGGCTGGCGGGCGTCGACGTCAATGTCGCGGTCGGGCCAGCCCGCATCACTCTCGACAGTTCGAGTTTCGTCGCCCTCCAGGTGAGCGATGTCAGCCTGAAGACATCAGACGGCAAACCGATGGCGGATGCCGGTCGTGTACGCTTTGGCGTGCGTCTCGTGCCGCTGCTATGGGGTGAGGTGCGGTTGACCAGCGCCAGGATCTCCGATGCCCGCATCGTCATGGCGGCGATGCCGTCCGGCGGCGACTGGACCGCGGCGCTGCGCAACGAGAACGGCCTCGTCGATCCGGAAAAACTGTCGGACGCGGTGTTCGGCAACATCCATCGCGCGCTCGACGCCGTGCGGGAGGATTCGATGCGCCGCATCGATCTCAGCAATGTCGAGTTCGTGCTGCCCGACGCCGGATCGATCAGACTGGTCAAGATCGCCGACGCCACCGTCGTTCAGTCGGGGCCGGGCGGCATGGAGTTTACCTCCGAGGCGGATGTCGACGGCAGGACAGTCACCGTTGCCGCCTCCGCCACCCGCGATATCGCCGCGCATCGGGTGATAAGCCTGGATGCCAGCATCAATCTGGCGGATGCCGGTGATACTGCTGCCGGCTCCGGCAGGCTTGGTGCCGTCGCATTGAAGCTGACAGGATCGGAAGGCTCAGGTGCCACCGCATCACGCTTGATGGCCGCCCTTTCGTCCACCGGGTCGGTGCTGGATCTTGGCACGCGCGGGCTGCTGCCGGCGGATGCCGATGTCAATGCGACGCTGGTCCACGGCTCCAACAAGATCCAGGTGGACAGGTTGCTGCTGAAAACTGGCCGGTCTTCATTCGATTTCGGCGGCTCGATCGGGCCAAAACCGGCAACCGGGGTGGCGGGCGAGGAACCCTCCTACCGTTACGACCTGACCAGCGACGGTTCGACCTTGGCGCCATCGGAATCGCCTGAGCCCGCGTTGATCTTCCTGGCGCGGATCGCCGGCGTCTACCAGCCGCAAAGCCGTAAACTGGTGGCCGAGCAGATCGCGGTTCGGTCCGCCGGTTCCGGCGAGGTGCTTGGCACCGCGGCGATGCAATTCGTCGACGGCAAGGCTCCTGGGATCAATCTGGCGCTCAACATCCATGACATGCCGGTCTCGCATGTCAAACAGCTGTGGCCGTGGTTTTCGGCGCGCAATGCGCGGCTCTGGTGTCTGGACAACCTGTTCGGCGGCCGTGTGGTCGACGCCAATCTCCAGTTCCAGGTGGTGCCGGACCGCCTCGGCAATGGCGTGCCGCTTTCAGCCGACGAGGTCTTTGGCCGCTTCCAGATCGAGGGGGCGCGTTTCGACACGGCCGGCCGCATTCCGCCGATACGCGACGCGGTGGGCGTCGTCGGATTCCACGGCAACGACGTCGATATTTCGTTGTCGTCGGGCACCGTCTTCATGCCCAGTGGCCGCGTGGTGGCGGCCAGCAACGGGACACTGGCCGTCAAGGCAGCCAACCGCCCGCCGGTCATCGGCGCTCTCGATATCGACGTTGCCGGCGATGCGTCAGCCGTCGCCGAACTTGCATCCTACGAGCCGATCAATGCCATGCGCCATGTCGGCATTCTGCCCGAGGACCTTTCCGGCGGCGTCACCGGCCATGTCAAAGCGGACATTCCGCTGCAGTCGGGCGTCGACACCGCGAAGCTCGATTGGCTGGTGTCTCTCGACTACACCGGCCTGTCCTTGGCCAAGCCGTTCGAGGGACAGGCCGTGACCGATGCCGATGGCTCGATCACCGTCGACCCGCAAAAGGCTGTCATTTCGGCCAAGGCATCGCTGAATGGCATTCCGGCCGAACTCGATCTCGTCGAGCCGCTGGCGGATGACGGGCCGGCGCGCAGCCGCAAGGTAGCCCTGGTGCTCGACGACAAGATCCGCGCCGCCGCCATGCCCGGCTTGACGCCGCTGCTTGGCGGAACGGTGAAGGTCAAGATCGACAAGAGCGGCAGCGGCAACCAGAATGTCTCGGCCGACCTGACCAATGCCAGGCTGGACATTCCCTGGGCCGGCTGGAGCAAGGGGACGGGGGTTCCCGCCAGCGCCACATTCGTCATGACCAAGTCCGGCGACACCACGACCCTGTCCGACTTTGAACTCGACGGCAAGACGTTCTCCGTCGACGGCAGCATCGTGCTGGTCAACGGCGCCTTGTCTTCGGCCAAGTTCAGCAAGGTCACCTTGAACAGGGGCGACGACGTGGCGGTTTCGGTGAAGCGATCGGGCAAGAGCTATGCGGTCGACATCATTGGCAACGCGCTTGATGCTCGTTCGCTCATCAAGCAGTTCACGTCCGATGTGGACACTGCAACCAAGACGACGGGAACAGACAACATTTCCGTCAGCGCCGATGTCGATCAGCTGACCGGTTTCCACGATGAGCAACTGTCCAACCTGAAGCTCGACTACAGTGCGGCTGGTTCAAGGGTCAACGGACTGAAGGTCAGCGCGACGGCGAGTTCCGGCGCAGCCATCGCCATCAGCAACACCGCCGGCGACGGCAGGCGCTCGCTCAACGTGCAGTCGGCGGACGCCGGCGCCATCCTTCGGTTCCTCAACATCTATGAACACATGGAAGGCGGGTCGATCACGCTGGCGCTGACGGGGGCCAGCGACGGACCGATGAAGGGCAAGGTCGACACCAGCAACTTCTTCATCGTCAACGAACCCAAGCTCGCCTCCATCGTCTCGACCACGCCGGCCGGCGACAGCCGCAGCCTCAACCAGGCGGTGAAGGGCAAGCTCGACACGTCGCGGGTGAAATTCGAACGTGGTTACGCCGAGATCGACAAGGGCAGCGGCTATCTGAGGCTGACCAATGGCGTGCTGCGTGGCCCGCGCATCGGCACGACGTTCCAGGGCATCCTCTACGACCAGAACAACAATATGGACATGACCGGCACCTTCATGCCGGCCTACGGCCTCAACCGCATTTTCGGCGAACTGCCCATCGTCGGCGCGCTTCTGGGCAATGGCCGCGACCGCGGCCTGATCGGCGTCACCTTCCGGCTCAGGGGCAATGCCAACAAGCCGGTGCTCGACGTCAACCCGCTGTCGGTGATCGCGCCGGGGATATTCAGGTCGATCTTCGAATACCGGTGAGGGGTACTCAGGCCGGTCTCACCAGAATGTGTTTTTTCCTGCCCAATGAAAGCTTCACGACATTTTCCGGACTCAAATCCTGAAGCGTGACCAGTCGACGGTCGTCGCTTACCGGCTGGTCGTTCAGGCGCACGGCGCCACCCTGGATGTGCCGCCGTGCCTCGCCATTGGATGAAGCCAACCCCGCGCTGACCAATAGCGACAGGATGCCGACGCCGGTTTCGAGCGCGGCCTTGTCCGTCTCGACGGTCGGCAACGTGTCGGCGAGCGCGCCTTCCTCGAAGGTCTTGCGCGCCGTCTCGCTGGCCTGTTCGGCGGCCGCGCGGCCATGCAGATGAGCGGTGATCTCGGTAGCGAGGATCTTCTTTGCCTCGTTGATCTCGGAACCGCCCAGCCGCTCGAGCTGTGCGACCTCTTCCAAAGGCAGCGTAGTGTAGAGTTTCAGGAACCGGGCAACGTCGGCATCCTCGGTATTGCGCCAGTACTGCCAGAACTCGTAGGGGCTCAGCATCTCCGGATCGAGCCAGACCGCGCCCGATGCCGACTTGCCCATCTTGGCGCCGGACGAGGTGGTGAGCAGCGGCGTCGTCAGTGCGTAGAGTTGCGCATCCTCCATCCGGCGGCCGAGATCGATGCCGTTGATGATGTTGCCCCATTGGTCGGAGCCGCCCATCTGCAGGCGGCAGCCGAGGCGCTTGTAGAGTTCGACGAAATCATAGGCCTGCAGGATCATGTAGTTGAATTCGAGGAACGACAGCGATTGCTCGCGATCAAGCCGCAATTTGACGGAATCGAAAGCAAGCATGCGGTTGACGGAAAAGTGCCGCCCGACATCGCGTAGGAAATTGACGTAGTTGATCTCCATCAGCCAGTCGGCATTGTTGATCATGACCGCGTCGTTCGGACCGCCGCCGAATTTGAGGTAGGGCATGAAGTTGCGGCGGATACCGGCGAGATTGGCGTCGATATCCGCAGGCGTCAAAAGCTTGCGCGCCTCGTCCTTGAAGGAGGGGTCGCCGATCATCGACGTGCCGCCGCCCATCAGCGCGATCGGCCGGTGGCCGGTCTGCTGCAGCCAATGCAGCATCATGATCTGGATCAGCGAGCCGGCATGCAGGCTCTTGGCCGTGGCGTCGAAGCCGATATAGGCCGTCACCGTTTCCTTGGCGAAAATAGTGTCGAGACCGGCATCATCCGAGGTCTGGTGGATGAAACCGCGCTCGCTCATCGTGCGCAGGAAATCGGATTTGAAGGCAGGCATGTTTTCTTTCCCGAAGCGTACGCCACGGTCCGTGGCGGGCATATGTGAACGCGCGCGTTTAGCACCCAAGCGCGATCAGCAAAAGTGGATTCCGGTTTTGCGCCGGATCGCGCGCCAACCAAGAGTTGGCGATCAGCAAAAGCGGATTCCGGTTTTGCGGCCGCGCGGATGGTGCCAGCGGCGGTCCGGCCGCAATGCTTGCTTCATCGTTTCGGCTGGCGTAATGAGGCGCCGCGCCACAAGGTTCTAACAGTCCACGACCTCAAGCGGCACCGCACGGCATCCATAAAATGCCATATCCGACGACAGAGCCCCGACGCGACATGCCGGACGCATTGATATCCATTGTCATTCCTTGCAGGAACGAGGCGGCAAACCTGCCACTGCTGATCGACGAGATCGAGGCGGCGATGGCCGGCCGCGACTTCGAGTTGATCATCGTCAATGACGGCTCGACCGACGAGACGGCTGCCGTGCTCGCCGAACAGGCGGCGCGACGCTCGTTTCCGCTACGCGAATTGCGGCATCGGAAGTCCGCCGGCCAGAGCCTTTCGGTGCGTTCTGGCGCCTGGGCGGCGCGCGGCGGCATCGTCGCGACCATCGACGGCGACGGCCAGAACGATCCGCAGTACATTCCGGTGCTGGTCGATGCGCTGCGCCAAGCCGGGCCCGATTTCGGCGCCGCGCAAGGGCAGCGCCTCAAGCGCCGCGACAGCAAGGTCAAACAATTGGCGTCGCGTTTCGCCAACTGGCTGCGAAACGCCATCCTGCATGACGAGACGCGCGACACCGGCTGTGGCCTGAAGGCGGTTCATACCGATATCCTGCGCAAACTGCCGTTCTTCGACGGCACCCATCGCTTCGTTCCGGCCCTGGTCATCCAGGAGGGGTATCGCGTCGTGCATTGCGACGTCGTCGACCGCTCGCGCCGGCACGGCAAATCGAATTACGGCATTTTCGATCGCGGCCTGCAGGGTGTGCTCGATCTCTGCGGTGTCTGGTGGTTGCGCCGCCGGCGCCGCAGAATGCCAAAAATAGAGGAAATCAAGCGTGTTTAATGTGCTTCAGGAACTGGGAGCCTGGCTTCATCAGGTTTTCATCAAGCAGTTCGATGCGTGGATCCTGCTCGGCTTCGTCGCCCAGTTCTTCTTCACCATGCGCTTCGTCGTGCAGTGGCTGGCCTCGGAAAAGGCCAAGCGCAGCGTCGTGCCGGTGGCCTTCTGGTTCTTCTCCCTGTTCGGCGGCGGCCTGCTTCTGATTTATGCCATCCAGCGCCAGGATCCGGTGTTCATCGCCGGGCAGGCCATGGGCATGTTCATCTACATCAGAAATCTCTGGCTGATCGCCAATGAGCGCAAGGCGGCGATGACCAAGGTCGATTGAGCAACCGCCAAAAAAGAAATGATCGGAGAGACGCAAAAATGGCGTTGAACAGGAACTACATCTTCCTCTTCCTGTTCAGCCTGGTGATGACGGCTTCAGGCTTGGCATCCATGCCGCCAGTCGACCGCGACGAGCCCCGCTTCGTCCAGGCATCCAAGCAGATGGTCGAGAGCGGCGACTATGTCGACATCCGCTTCCAGGAGACCTCGCGCTACCAGAAGCCGATCGGCATCTACTGGCTGCAATCGGCGGCCGTGGCGCTGAGCGGGCAGGGTGCCGAGGCACCGATCTGGGTCTATCGCACGGTTTCGGCACTCGGCATTGCCCTTGCCGTGCTGGCGATCGCCTGGACTGGGACCAATCTTTTCGGTACCAATGCCGGCCTCGCGGCCGGCCTGGTGATGGCCGCGATCTTCGCCACGGCGTTCGAGGGCCGCGACGCCAAGACCGATGCGATGCTGCTGGCCTGCTGCGTGGCGGCGCAAGGCGCGCTGGCGCAGATTTACCTGGCATCGCGCCGCAATGAAGCGGTCGCCGGCCATCTCTGGTGGATCTTCTGGATCGCGCAAGGGGCGGCGATCCTCATCAAGGGGCCGATTGCGCCGCTGCTGTCCGCGTTGACCATTGCCGTCCTGTTCGCCTTCGAGCGCGACGGGCGTTGGCTGTCGAAGCTTAGGGTTGGGCGCGGCCTGCTACTCGTCTTGATGATTTCTCTGCCCTGGCTCGCCGCGATCACCTGGAAGAGCCACGGTGCTTTCCTGCAGCAGGCCGTCGGCAAGGACATGCTCGGCAAGGTCGCGTCGGGCGCGGAATCGCACGGCCTGCCGCCCGGCTTCTACATGCTGACCTATTCGCTGTTCATGTGGCCGTTCGGCCTGATCGCGGTAGGCGCTGGCCTGCAGGCCCTCAACCGCATGCGCGATGATGTGAGGCTGCGCTTCTGCCTCGCCTGGTACATTCCGTTCTGGCTCGTTTTCGAACTCATTCCCACCAAGCTGCCGCATTATGTCCTGCCCGCCTATCCCGGCATGGCGCTGCTGATCGGCTGGCTGCTGACATTGCAGCCGCAGGACGCCAATGCGCCGCTCAGTCGCTGGCAGCAATGGTTGTGGTGGTCGACCGCATTCGGTCTTGTCGTGGTCAGCCTGGGCCTGGCGGCGGTCTGCATCGGAGCGCCAATCTACCTCACCCACACTTTCTCCTGGTGGAGCATTCCGGCGGCCGCGGCCGCACTTGGCGCGGGCTATTTCGCGTTTTCGCGGCAGTTACAGGTGCCGCTGCCCCGCATCGGCGCCACCGCCGCCTGTGCGGGCATCGCCTACGCCTTGCTGTTCGGCGTCATCGCCCCGTCCCTGAAGCCGATCTGGCTGAGCCCGGCAATCAGGGACGCGGTGCGCGCCAACAAACCTTGCGACACGACCGTGCTGGCCTCGGCGCGTTATCAGGAGCCGAGCCTGGTGTTCCTGGTCGGCACCAAAACGGTGCTGACCGATGTCGGGGGCGTGGCGGAACATCTGCTCGCCGATCCCGCTTGCTCCTTGGGCCTGGTGCCGATCGGCGACGAGCAGAAATTGAATGGCATGCTGTCCGTGCAACGCAAGTCGGCGAACCGCCTCGCCGAAGTCGACGGCCTCAACTATTCGT
The DNA here is from genome assembly GCF_006442195.1 of Mesorhizobium sp. B2-3-13. NCBI lineage: Bacteria > Pseudomonadati > Pseudomonadota > Alphaproteobacteria > Hyphomicrobiales > Phyllobacteriaceae > Mesorhizobium > Mesorhizobium sp. B2-3-13. Next base: position 92,215 of record NZ_VFVQ01000010.1, on the reverse strand, counting down.
CGGGAGACAAACTGTCGCTCGGTCTCTACCGTATAGCGCAATGACTTCGATGATGGGGTCGAGTTCCCAATGCTCGTGAAATCGCAGCCTCCAGTTTCCAGATCGCTTCTCGGGACAGGGCGCCGGTCCCTCGGCAATTTTCGCGACACCCTGCAGATCGCAAGACGGCGCCTTGCCGTTCGCCCCGCTCGCTATCCCAACATCTCATGGTGGGCGTGGGGCCTTGTCTGGGTCTTTCTGACGGCCGCGGCCTTTGTCCGTCTCGATACGCCGGCAGGAGTAGCATATGGCCAGTGGTCGGCGGGCGCCGCCAGGCTTGCCGAGTTCTTCACGCAGTTCGGACTGGGCGGCTGGTATCTCATCCCGTCCGCGCTGCTGCTTGTCGCGGCCAATCTAACGGATTGGCGAAGCCTTTCGCGGCGCGCGCTGATGCTGGTCTACAGTTGGACCTGCCTGGCTTTCCTGGTGCTGAGCGCCGTTGGCCTGTCCGGCCTAACGGTCAATGTCCTCAAATATGCCATTGGCAGGGCTCGCCCGCTCTACTTCCAGGATTTTGGCGTCCTTGCACTGCACCCCTTTGCCTTCGATGCGCGCTTTGCTGGCTTTCCGTCCGGCCACGCCACGACGATGGGCGCCGTGTTCGGTATCCTGCTGCTTTTGTTTCCGCGGCGTTGGTATATCGCCCTTGTGGTCACGGCCTGCATCGCCTCGACCAGGATCTTCGTCGGTGCGCACTATCCAAGCGACACCGTCGCCGGCTTCGGCCTCGGCTGTGCCTTCGCGCTGGTGTGCGGACTGGTCTTTGCCAGGCTCGGTTTCATCTTCAGGCCGGCACCTTCAGGATTGCCGGTCCGCAAGCCATCGTTCCGGCTTATTGCCCCGGAAAAATAGGTCGCTGCCGGACCGTCCGCACCGCGGCGGCCTCATGTCGAGGAGGCGAGCCTTGCCCGCCCGCTCATAGCCCGGGGATACGGATGGCCTGATGTTTTAGCGCAGCCGCTTCGGCCTCGGATCGGACAATTCTCCCGCCAGCCGGCGATCGAGATAGTCGGCGCATTCTTCGATCAGCACATCGGCGTCGTTGGCGAAGAAATGGTTGGCGCCGGGCAGGGTCTTCTGCGTGATGGTGATGCCCTTTTGCGTGTGAAGCTTGTCGACCAGGCCTTGCACATCCTTCGGCGGCGCCACCTTGTCGGCATCGCCATGGATGATCAGACCCGAGGACGGGCAGGGCGCCAGGAAGGAGAAATCATAGGTGTTGGGCTGCGGCGCGATCGAGATGAAGCCCTCGATCTCGGGCCGGCGCATCAGGAGCTGCATGCCGATCCACGAACCGAAGGAATAGCCGGCCACCCAGCAGCTCTTGGAATCCGGATGCAGCGACTGCACCCAGTCGAGTGCGGCCGCCGCGTCCGACAACTCGCCGGTGCCGTGGTCGAACTCGCCCTGGCTGCGGCCGATGCCGCGGAAATTGAAGCGCAGCGTGGTGAAATCGCGCTTCTGGAACATGTAGAAGAGGTCATAGACGATCTTGTTGTTCATCGTACCGCCGAACTGCGGGTGCGGATGCAACACGATGGCAATCGGCGCGCTCTTTTCCTTCGAGGGTTGGTAGCGTCCCTCCAGGCGGCCGGCCGGACCGGTAAAAATGACCTCAGGCATGAAATACTCCACGTGACATATACAAATGCGCGGCGCCCGGAACTCTTGCTCTGGCCCCGCTTCCACAGACCTTGACGCAGGGCGAGCGTCTTCCTAGAAGCTAGTTTAGAATTGTTCAAAACTGGGTGGCCGAAACGCAATCGCCCGGTCGCACTCGCCGCAAGCCGCGTAAATAGGACGGCTTGCCTTGGAATTTCAAGGAAATAACGCCATACGTCGGCGGAATGGCTTTTGACGGGAAGAACTGGACGAAAATGGCCGCGATACGCGCCTATCTGGACTATAATGCCAGCGCGCCGCTGCTTTCAGCCGCGCGCGAGGCCATGGTCGCGGCGTTTGACGCAGCCAACCCCTCGTCGGTCCATGCCGAGGGGCGCGCCGCGCGCAGGCTGGTCGACAATGCCAGGCGCGACGTGGCGGCACTGGTCAACAGCAAGACCGAACATGTCGTCTTCACCTCGGGTGCGACCGAGGCCGCCTCGACGCTGCTGACGCCGGACTGGCAGATGGGGCGCGGCGCCATTCGCATGAGCCGGCTCTACGTGTGCGAGGCCGACCATCCGTGCCTGCTGAATGGCGGACGCTTTCCGGCAAACCTGGTGACGCGGATCGGTGTCGGCGCTGATGGCATCGTCAGTCTCGACGCCTTGACGGCTGCGCTCGGCGGTCACGATAAGGCCGATGGCTTGCCGTTGGTCGCGATCCACGCCGCCAACAACGAAACCGGCGTCATCCAGCCGATCGACCGCATCGCGGAGATCGTCGGGGCGGCGGGCGGCATTCTTGTCGTCGATGCCGTTCAGGCCGCGGGCCGCGTTTCCATCGATATGTCGGCTGGATACGCCGACTATGTGATTCTGTCCTCGCACAAGATCGGCGGCCCCAAGGGCGCCGGCGCCATCGTTGCCGCTGCCGACCTGATGATGCCGAAGCCGCTGATCAATGGCGGCGGCCAGGAAAAGGGTCACCGTGGCGGCACCGAGAACTTGCCTGGCATCGCCGGTTTTGGCGCCGCCGCGCGCGAAGCGCTGGCCGGGCTGAAGGCCATCGGTGCCGTGCGTCGGCGTCGCGATGAGCTCGAAACGTCGATCAAGACGCTGGTGCCGGACGTGGAAATCTTCGGAGCCGGCGCGCCAAGGCTTGCCAACACGACATTCTTCGCTATTCCCGGCGTCAAAGCCGAAACCGCCCAGATCGCCTTTGATCTGGGGGGCGTGGCGCTTTCCGCCGGTTCCGCGTGCTCGTCGGGCAAGGTCGGGCCGAGCCATGTGCTGAAGGCCATGGGACACGGCGACAGCCTTGGTGCCTTGCGCGTATCGGTCGGTGCCGCGACCGCCGACGAGGATATCGAACTGTTCCGCACCGCGCTGGCAAGCATTGCCGCGCGTCGGGCGGGTAGAGAGAAGGCCGCGTAGCGGTTGGAGCATCGGACCGGGAAATCCGATGCTTGAGAAAAAGGATCAGGCTTCGGCCTGGTAGAGCCGTGCGTTTTATGCTGGCCGGGTGAATTTCCGGTCGAGGCGCACTATATGAAACTTACGCTGCCGCGGACGCTGCTCGGGCGTTTATTCGGCGGTGCCATAGTTTGAAAACTGTCGGGCCTTGACCCCGGCGCGGATGGAGAACGCATATGCCTGCTGTGCAGGACACGATCGATCGAGTCCGAAAGATCGACGTCGACCAATACAAATACGGATTCCAGACCGAGATCGCTGTCGACAAGGCTCCCAAGGGCCTGAGCGAAGACATCATCCGCTTCATTTCGGCCAAGAAGGACGAGCCGTCCTGGATGCTGGAATGGCGCCTCGAAGCCTATCGCCGCTGGCTGACGCTGGAAGAGCCGACCTGGGCGCGCGTCAACTATCCCAAGATCGATTTCCAGGACATCTACTATTACGCGGCGCCCAAGAGTACGCCCGGACCGACTTCGCTCAGCGACGTCGATCCCGAGATCTTGAAAGTCTACGAGAAGCTCGGCATTCCGTTGAAGGAGCAGGAAATTCTCGCCGGCGTGCAGAAGACCGACGCCTCGGAGCTCGAGGAAGTCAGCGACAATGTCTACAAATCGGGCCGCGTCGCCGTCGACGCCGTGTTCGATTCCGTGTCCGTCGTCACCACCTTCAAGAAGGAGCTGGCGCAGGCCGGCGTCATCTTCTGCTCGATCTCCGAAGCGATCCGCGAGCATCCGGAACTGGTCAAGAAATATCTCGGCTCGGTCGTGCCGACCTCCGACAATTTTTACGCCACGCTGAATTCGGCCGTGTTCACCGACGGCTCGTTCGTCTTCGTGCCCAAGGGCGTGCGCTGCCCGATGGAGCTGTCGACCTATTTCCGTATGAACGAGAAGAACACCGGCCAGTTCGAGCGCACGCTGATCATCGCCGAGGAGGGGGCCTACGTCTCCTATCTCGAGGGCTGCACGGCGCCGCAGCGCGACGAGAACCAGTTGCATGCCGCTGTGGTCGAACTGGTCGCGCTCGACGATGCCGAGATCAAATATTCAACGGTGCAGAACTGGTACCCCGGCGACGCCGAGGGCAAGGGCGGCATCTACAACTTCGTCACCAAGCGCGGTGACTGCCGTGGTCATCGTTCGAAGATATCGTGGACGCAGGTCGAGACCGGTTCGGCGATCACCTGGAAATATCCGAGCTGCATCCTGCGCGGCGACGATTCCTCGGGCGAATTCTATTCGATCGCCGTGTCGAACGGGTACCAGCAGGTCGATAGCGGCACCAAGATGATCCATCTCGGCAAGAACACGTCGAGCCGCATCATCTCCAAGGGCATAGCCGCCGGCTTCTCGCAGAACACCTATCGCGGCCAGGTTTCGGCGCACCGCAAGGCGACCAATGCCCGCAACTTTACCAATTGCGACTCACTGCTGATCGGCGACCAGTGCGGCGCGCACACTGTGCCTTACATGGAAGCCAAGAACTCGACGGCGCAGTTCGAGCATGAGGCGACGACGTCGAAAATATCAGAGGACCAGAAGTTCTACGTCATGCAGCGCGGCATCCCGGAAGAGGAAGCCATCGCGCTGATCGTGAACGGCTTCGTCAAGGATGTCATCCAGCAGCTGCCGATGGAGTTTGCCGTAGAGGCGCAGAAGCTGATCGGCATCTCGCTGGAAGGCTCGGTGGGCTGACCGGCCCGGACAAATATTCAGGAAACAAAAATGCTTGAGATCAAGAACCTGCACGCCCGCATCGTCGATGACGGCACCGAGATCATTCGCGGCTTGAACCTGACGGTGAAAGCCGGCGAGGTCGCCGCGATCATGGGACCGAACGGGTCGGGCAAATCAACGCTCTCCTACATCCTCGCCGGCCGCGAGGACTATGAGGTGACCGAGGGCGACATCCTCTACAACGGCCAGTCGATCCTCGAAATGGATCCGGCCGAACGCGCCACTTCCGGCATCTTCCTCGCCTTCCAATATCCGATGGAGATACCGGGCGTGGCGACCATGGAATTCCTCAAGGTGGCGATGAACGAGCAGCGCAAGGCGCGCGGCGAGGAACCGCTGAAGATCCCGGAATTCCTGAAGCGGGTGAAGGAAGCCGCCGCCTCGCTCAGCATGGACATGGCGATGCTGAAGCGGCCACTCAATGTCGGCTTCTCCGGCGGCGAGAAGAAGCGCGCCGAGATCCTGCAGATGAAGCTCCTGGAGCCGAAACTGTGCGTGCTCGACGAGACCGATTCCGGCCTCGACATCGATGCGCTGAAGATTGTCTCGGATGGCGTCAACGCACTGCGCTCGCCGGACAGGGCGTTCCTGGTTATCACCCACTACCAGCGCCTGCTCGAACACATCGTGCCTGATAGCGTGCATGTGCTCTACAGGGGCCAGGTCATCAAGTCGGGCGACAAGTCGCTGGCGCTCGATCTTGAAGCGAACGGCTATGCCGGCGTCATCGGGCAGGCCGCGTAACGTGCCAAGTCATTTTGGTCCAGAAGACAGGCGAGACTGATGAATATGCACACACAACCGCAGCGGACACCGGCCGAGACAGCGTTGATCGACGCCTTCGGCGAACGGCTGTCGCTTTTGCCGGGAGACGGCGCGGTGATGCTGAAGCGCGACGACGCCATCGAAGCGGTCAAGCAAGGCCTGCCGACGCGGCGCATCGAATCCTGGCACTATACCGACCTGCGCCGGCTGTTGGGTGCGGTGCCGGACTTCGATCCGGCCGCCGCCGCCAAAGCCATCGCGCCAATCGTCGACGGTTCGACGGTTCTGACCCTGTTGAACGGGGTATCAAGCGCCAAGGCGCCGGTCGTCGACGGCGTCAGCGTCCAGCGTCTGTCCGAAAAGCTGACTGATGGCAGCATCGCGCCGGGGCTCGATCCCTATGGCAGCGACGATGCCATCGGCGCGCTGAACACGGCCTTCGTTGCCGACGGCTATTTTGTCGATATCGCCGACGGTATTGAACTGGAAAAGCCGATCGAGCTGCAGAACCTGCAGGCCGGTGGCCAGACCCATGTGCGCCTGCCGGTGCGGGTTGGCACCGGCGCCAAGGCGGTCATCGTCGAGCGTCAAGCCGGCGAGGGCGCGGCGCTGACGAGCTCGGTCAGCCAGCTCGTGCTTGGCGCGGGCGCCGAGGTGACCTGGCTGATCGTCCAGGAGCAGCCGGATACGGCGACACATCTGGGGCAGTTCAAGGCCCATATCGGCAAGGATGCCAAACTGACGCTGTTCGTCATGAACGCCGGCGGCAGGCTGGTGCGCCAGGAAATCATGGTCAAGACGACGGGCGAAGGCGCCGACTTCAAGCTGCGCGGCATCAATCTTCTGGCCGGCGACACCCATACCGACGTCACCATGGTGCTCGACCATGCCGTACCGCATACGACATCGACCGAGGTCATCCGCAATGTGGTGACCGGCAAGGCGCGGGGCGTGTTCCAGGGCCGCATCAACGTCCATCAATATGCGCAGAAGACCAACGCCAAGATGGCTTGCAACACGCTGCTTTTGTCGGACGATGGCGAGTTCTCGACTAAGCCGGAGCTCGAGATCTTTGCCGACGACGTCGTCTGCGGCCATGGCGCGACGGTCACCGAGATCGACCACGATCATTTGTTCTACCTGATGGCGCGCGGCGTCGACGAAAAGAGCGCGCGGGGGTTGCTCGTCAAGGCGTTCGTCGCCGAGGTGATCGAGGAACTGGATGACGAAGCGATCGTCGAGGCGCTGGAAGCGCGGCTCGATGAGTGGTTTGTGACGCACGGCTAAATTGGATGGGGCTTAGCTAAGCCACCCCTCATCCGTCTTGGCGCTACGCGCCAGTCCACCTTCTCCCACAAGGGGAGAAGGTAAAGCGCTCTTCCTTCTCCCCTTGTGGGGCCTGAAGGGCGGGCGAGGCGAGTGACTCGCCCTGGGCGGCGGCCGCGAAGCGGTCGGATGAGGGGTGCGCGGCAGAATGAGGCGATGAAGTTGTGATGGACCGGAAGATCGAAACCAGCCCCTACGACGTCGAGGCGATCCGCCGTGACTTTCCGATTCTGTCGCGCGAAGTCTATGGCAAGCCGCTCGTCTATCTCGACAACGGCGCCTCGGCGCAGAAGCCGCAGGTGGTGCTGGATACCATCGAGCACGCTTACAGCCAGGAGTATGCCAACGTCCATCGCGGCCTGCATTTCCTTTCCAATGCCGCCACCGACGCCTATGAAAAGGCGCGAGAAACGGTGCGCCGTTTCCTCAACGCGCCAAGCACCGACAACATCGTCTTCACCTCGAACACGACCTCGGCCATCAACACCGTCGCCTATGGCTATGGCATGCCTAATATCGGCGAGGGCGACGAGATCGTGCTGTCGATCATGGAGCACCATTCCAACATCGTGCCGTGGCATTTCATCCGCGAACGCCAGGGCGCCAAGCTGGTCTGGGTCCCTGTCGACGACCTCGGTGTCTTCCACATCGAGGAATTCGAAAAACGCCTGACCGACCGCACCAAGCTAGTCGCCATCACGCAGATGTCGAATGCACTGGGTACGGTGACGCCAATCAAGGAGATCGTCCGGATCGCTCACGCCCGCGGCATTCCGGTGCTTGTCGACGGCAGCCAGAGCGCCGTGCACATGCCCATCGACGTGCAGGATCTCGATTGCGATTTCTTCGTCTTTACCGGCCACAAGGTCTACGGCCCCTCGGGCATCGGCGTGCTCTACGGCAAGAAGGATAGTCTCGCCGGCATGCGGCCCTTCATGGGCGGCGGCGAGATGATCGAGGAGGTGACGGAAGATATCGTCACCTACAACGACCCGCCGCACCGCTTCGAAGCCGGCACGCCGCCGATCGTCCAGGCGATCGGACTGGGTGCCGCGCTCGACTACATGGACACTGTCGGCCGTGAGCGCATCGCGGCACACGAGGAAGACCTCAAGAATTATGCCCATGAGCGCCTGCGCGCCATCAATTCGCTGCGCATCTTCGGTGATGCGCCTGGCAAGGGCGCCATCATCTCCTTCGAACTAAGAGGTATTCATGCCCATGACGTCTCGATGGTGATAGACAGGCAAGGCGTGGCTGTCCGCGCGGGCACCCATTGCGCCCAGCCGCTGTTGAAACGCTTTGGCGTAACCTCCACATGCAGGGCATCGTTCGGCATGTATAATACCAGGGCCGAAGTCGACGCTTTGGCCGAGGCGCTTGAAAAAGCGCGCAAGTTTTTCGGGTGACGACCATGGATGATGTGAGCACCACCACCGAGGCTACGCCGGAAAACGCCGGCAACAGCGTCGTTTCCGCCTCGGCCATCCCGGCCGATGAACTGGCGCGGCTGACCGATGACATCGTCTCGGCGCTGAAGACGGTCTACGACCCGGAAATCCCGGCCGACATCTACGAGCTCGGCCTCGTCTACAAGATCGACGTCGAGGACGACCGCTCGGTCAAGATCGACATGACGCTGACCGCGCCCGGCTGCCCGGTGGCCGGCGAAATGCCCGGCTGGGTGGAAAATGCTGTCGGCGCCGTCGAAGGCGTGTCTGGCGTCGAAGTCAACATGACTTTCGATCCGCCCTGGACGCCCGATCGCATGTCGGAAGAGGCGCAGGTGGCGGTGGGCTGGTACTAGCAGCGAGCCCGGTACACTTGCGCCAATGGTAAAACTTCACCATTTTAGGTGAGGACTCATTCGGCAGGCCTTGAACCTGCATGGAATGGAGAAGGAAAAAACATGGGACGCTTTGCCGTCATCACGATGACCGAAAAGGCCGCCGACCGGGTGCGCGAGATCGTCGCCACGCGCGATAACGCGCATGGCATTCGTCTCGGCATCAAGAAGGGCGGCTGCGCCGGCATGGAATACACGGTCGACCTGGTGACCGAGCCCAACGCCAAGGACGACCACATCGAACGCGACGGCGCCCATGTCTATGTCGCGCCGGAAGCAGCACTTTTCCTGTTCGGCACCGAGATGGATTTCGAGCAGACGACGCTGCGCACCGGCTTCACCTTCCGCAACCCGAACCAGAGCTCGGCCTGCGGCTGCGGCGAATCGGTCGAATTGAAACCGGCCGATCTGAAAGTCTTGGCCGAGGCGCGCGCTTCGGCCTGAGCATTTCCTTCGCCCCGTTTACGGGGTGAAGAAAGCTAATCCACCCACATGCCTGTCCGCTTGTGCCAGTCGGCGATCGATTCCTCAGGATAGACGTCGAACACCTTGTCCTTCGGCCCGATATCGGGCTCGACCCAGTTCGCCTTGTATTTCAGCATCAGATGCACTTTTTCGGGCGGCTTCGGCAGGTCACTGTCGATCGCCGAGGCGAAGGGATGCACCAGTTCCGGCCAGGTCGGGTCGTAGAGCCACAGCGCTGACCCGCATTTGCGGCAAAAATTGCGCTCGCCGGTCGAGACCTCGCAATTGGGATGCTCGTCGTCCTCGATCTCAGCGCGATAGACGCCAAGGTTTCTCTTGCCCCAGATGTTCAGCGTTTCGTAGTCGGCGCCTAGATTGATGGCGAAACCGCCGCCGCCCTGCTGCTTGCGGCAGATCGAGCAGTAGCACAGCATGAACGGCACGGGCGTGTGGCTTTCCACCTCGAAACGCACGGCGTTGCAGCGACAGGACCCCTTGAGCAGCACAGGCATGGCAAAAACTCCGACAGGATAGCCACAACCTGTCAGCATGATTTTGGTTGCGGCGATGACAAGGCCAAATGCCGGTGACATGATCGCGGCATGGACAATGAACGCATCGCTGAAGTGTTCGAGGGCCTCGGTCAGGTCAGCATCCGAAAACTGTTCGGCGGCAAGGGCATCTATTTCGACGGCGTCATCGTCGCCATTGTCCTGCGTGGCGAATTGCTGCTGAAGGCGGACGAGCAAAGCGCACCGGATTTCGAAGCCGCGGGCTGCCGGCAGTGGACCTATATCGGCACGCGCCACGGCAAGCTGGTAGCGATGCCCTACTGGAGCATTCCCGACAGCGCTTTTGACGATCCGGACGAAATGACGGTCTGGGCACGCCGCGCCTATGAGGCGGGGCGGCGCGCCGGCAAGTGACCTACAAGGCCTTGGCGATCTCAGCCGCCAGCCTTGCATTGTTCTCGACCAGCGCGATATTGGTCTTCAGGCTGCGGCCGCCGGTGAGTTCGAGGATTTTTCCCAGCAGGAACGGCGTTACCGCCTTGCCGGTGACGTTGAGGGCCTCGGCCGCCTTCTGCGCGGCTTCGATGTAGCCCGCCATTTCTTCAGCGGGGATTTCGTGGTTTTCCGGCACCGGATTGGCAACCAGCAAGCCGCCGCCCAAACCCAGAGCCAGGCGCGTCTGATAGAAATGCGCGATGTCTTCCGGCTTGTGCAGGGTCAATGGCGCCCGGAACGGCGACTGCCGCGACCAGAAGGCGGGCATCGTCTCGCAGCCATGGCCAACCACAGGCACGCCGCGCGTCTCCAGCACTTCCAGCGTCTTTTCGATGTCGAGGATCGCTTTGGCGCCGGCGGAGACGACGATGACCGGCGTGCGCGCCAGTTCATCGAGGTCGGCCGAGATGTCGAAACTCTTTTCCGCGCCCTTGTGCACGCCGCCGATGCCGCCGGTGGCGAATACTTTTATCCCGACCATGTCAGCCGCGATCATGGTCGCTGCGACCGTGGTGCCCCCGGTGCGGCCTTGCGCGACGGCGAAGCCGAGATCGGCGCGCGACAGCTTCATGGCGTCACCCGTCATCGCCAGCGATTCGCGCTCGCCGTCGGAGAGGCCGATCTTGATGCGGCCGCCAATCACGGCGATCGTCGCCGGCACCGCGCCGCCGTCACTGATGATCTTCTCGACATTGGCCGCCATGGCACCATTGTCGGGATAGGGCATGCCATGGGTGATGATGGTGCTTTCGAGCGCCACCACCGGACGCCCGGCGGCCAGGGCTTGCGCTACCGGTGCGTGGATATCGATGAAAGGGCGGGCGGTTTCTGGCGTCATCTCTGATCTCCAATCCGGAGTGCGGCGCATCCACTGCGCTCTATGAATTTGCCGGTCTCATGCCACTTCCCTGGCATCCGGCACAAGGGCCAGCGCCTCCGCGAAACTCGCCGCGGTGAATTCGGGCACCGCATTGGCGCTTTCGATGGTCAACGTTGCCGCCGCGACGCCTTCGCGCAGGGCCTGGCGCAATGGCAGGCCGCGCAGCAGTGCCGCGACCGTCGCGCCCGCCAGTGCGTCGCCGGCGCCGGTGACATCGGCAACTTTTCTCGGAGCAGGCGGCAGGATCGAAAAGGCGCCCGTGCCGTCGAAACCCAGCACAGGGCCACTGCCTGCCGTGACCACGCCGCTGGCAAGGCCGCTGCACCGCAATCCGTCGATCATTTCCTGCTCGCCGACACTTGCATTGACGCCGGCCAGCACAGCGGCCTCCCGTCGGTTCATGAAGAGTTGGGCCAGCCCGCCGAGCACCGGTATCAGCCGCGTCACCTTGGCCGGCGAAATCGCGATGGCGAAAACCGGTTTGCCGGCGGCGAGCGACAGCAACCCCTCCAGTGCGGCCGACGGCAGGTTGGCGTCGCACAGGATGGCATCCGCGGCGGCCACTTCCTGGCGTATCTTGGAACGTCTGATCTGCTTGGGAAAAGCCAGGTCGTACAGCGCCATGTCGGCAAAGCCGACGATCAATTCGCCCTCGCGATCGATCAGCGCTGTGTAGCTCGGCGTGGCACGATCGAGGAACACCGCCGAAAGATCGGCGATGCCTGCCTCGGCGATGGCCCGTGAAACCGTATCGGCTGACGCATCGCCACCGCGCACCGAAAGCAGCGATGCGCAGAGGCCGTGCCGCACCATGCTGCGCAACGCATTGAAGACGCCACCGCCGACATCCTCGCGCATCGTGCCGGGATTGGAGGCGGCCGGCACATAGGGGCCGGACACCTGGCCACGCCGGTCGATATGGGCACCGCCCACGGCCAGTACCTTCAAGGAATCCACCATGGCGGCGATATGACCTTTGTTGTTGGGACCGCACAAGCGCTAGAGTGCGCGACTTGCTGCAATCGTTCCCGCGCCCTGTTGGGAAGTGAACGGGGGCTTGGTAGCCATCGCCTTTAGAAGGCGGTCGAAGCGGTGGTTTGGGTTGTTGGTCATGAGGATAATCCCGGTATCTCAATTCCAAGGCGCTTAGCGAAGGACGATAAGTCTGACTTTTTAATTTCTAAGCCAGACGGGAGTTCCCGCTCAACTCCACTCACTGAAGGAAATCTTCGGTAGTTTCTTGTCATTGCAACTTGGCCGCCAAAATCATTTAACACTGCGATTTCCCCGCTCAAGACCTTTTTTTGCAGGTCGTATAGGTAAGCCGAGGCCGGTCCGCGAATGTCCGTCTGCTGGATATCGACGTTCGCTAATAGACATGCCGACTCCTCTAGCGTGAAGCTCTTACGAAATGCAATTAATCGACCAAGAGGATTGGTTTCAGCTTGGTCAAGCTCTTATCTCTCCATTTCTGGTATGGCGAAACAACTAAGGCGTGACAAACAAACACAGCCGAAAACAGCCCCGTTATCGCAATTGTCACGAATATAGCCCAAGCCAGAGTATCCTTGAGATTGTCGGCGCTCATAAGGCGATCACGCACAAGAATCGGGCTTACCTGCCAGACAATTACCGCCGTAAGAGCTAACAGCACGATGTCTCTAAAGATATCTTTGGCACTATGACGCATCACCACGGACCAAGTTCCCCGCCATGCGATGTGCAACACATCGCGCCAATATTTGATGAAATGATTGGTACGTGTGTTTTCAGCCATGCCCCGCACACTGCCCGGATTCCCGGCGCTTGTGTAGTGGCCGCCCATAAAGCACCATAAGCGTGGGCTGGAGGGGTTGTTATGCGGTTTCTATTCGTTGCGCTGTTCATGGTGCTAGCCACCCACGTAAGAGCGCAGGAAGCCCAAGGGGTGGCCGCTGAAGCCCCAAGCCAGCAAGAAGGCAAAGGCGGGAAAGCAAACGATGCTCAGGGCAATCCCAGCGCTTCGTCTATCCCGGTACGCATTATCGAAAGTCCAGAAGAGACCCAGCGTACCAGGGACCGCGAAGCCACAAGCGACAAGCACGAGTCCGATGATCTGAAAGCCCAGCAAGAAGCTGCCCAAGCCGCTGGCCGTAGTGCTACAGCCGCTAACAGGCAGGTAGACGCAGCATGGTGGCAGGTCGGCGTAGGCATCGCTGGCATTATTGCCATTTTGGTGACTATCGGCTTCACCATTCGCGCGACTAATGCCGCCGTTCGCTCTGCCGATCTGGCTGAAAAGGCCATTCATCTCGATAGGGAGATGGGCGAAATCCAAACGCGCGCCTACCTTGCCGTAACTGGCGGGACGGCTATCTTCAGGGGCAGCATGGAGCCGGAGGTTTTTATAAAGGTGAGGAACGGCGGCAATAGTCCCGCCTTTAACGTCACTGCCAACTACCAGCGGAATAATGCCGTTTCTTTTGACGCCAAGCCAACAGGAGGTCGTGTCGATGGGGTGGTAAGTGAGCACCCGGTTGCAAAGATCATTGGGGCGAATATCGAGAATGAGTATTCGATAGGAATTTTCAGCAAGATCGATAACGCCAAGCGGCCCGGCATCGTCGGAGGTTTCGGCTTTTACCTCGAAGGAGTTTTGGAATACCAGACGGTTTTTGATATCAAATCCGGCAGTATCGACATGGATACGACATTTCTCTTCCTGTTCGGCCCAGATAAAGCGCTGATCGAAAAGGCAATCCAAGACGGAAAGGAACTGAGGTTCCAAATGAAACTCATGCCCGCTTTCGTGTCCGGGTGGATCGTTGATTACCGCCGCATAATGAAGTCCGCTCGCGAGAAAGAGCGCCGCGACGAGCAAGGCGCCAAGAAGGCGTAGCCGCACCGCTAGCCAACACATAGCTTTTCCTTTCAGTCGGAATTTGCGAGGCTTGATGCCTTCGAACGGGAAGGAGACGAAGATGGAAGTTGAGTATCAGGACGACGACATAACGGTCATCTCGCGCAACCCATTGCAGGGCACGCTGACGCTGGTGACATATGATGAAGACGGTGATCCTTCCGACATCGACTTGACGCTGGACAAGGACACCGCCGAGGCCATGATGAGCGCCCTGATGCAATTCCTGATGGCCGGCGAAGGCGGCGACATGCCCAATTTGCAGATCGGCCGGAAATCAGAATGAGAGGGCAGGCACGGCTTGGTGCTTTAGCGACGCAAGGCGAATTAGGCTCACTCTCCGAATCGGAGAGGGCGGAAGGCTTCTTTTCCTAGCAAAATTTTTACATGTCCGAACGGCATACATCCATGCCCGGGTTTGCGAGACAAAAAAAGAACAAATCAGGATATCGGTTGTTTTTCAATTGATTGTCACCCCTTGCCAAATGAGAACAAAAAAGGTACAAATTGACAAGGATTACGGATTGTCCGGCCTTCATTGACGACCAAGGGGTGATGTATCATGGCTCAGAATTCTTTGCGGCTGGTAGAGGATAAGGCAGTGGACAAATCAAAGGCTCTGGATGCGGCGCTGTCGCAAATCGAGCGGGCTTTCGGCAAGGGCTCGATCATGCGGCTCGGCGCCAACGAGCAGGTCGTCGAGATCGAAACGGTGCCGACCGGGTCGCTCGGCCTCGACATCGCGCTCGGCGTCGGCGGTCTGCCGCGCGGCCGTATCATCGAGATCTACGGGCCGGAAAGCTCGGGCAAGACGACGCTGGCCCTGCATACCGTGGCCGAAGCCCAGAAGAAGGGCGGCATCTGCGCCTTCGTCGATGCCGAGCACGCGCTCGATCCGGTTTACGCCCGCAAACTCGGCGTCGATCTTGAAAACCTGCTGATCTCGCAGCCCGACACCGGCGAGCAGGCGCTGGAGATTTGCGATACGCTGGTGCGTTCCGGCGCCATCGACGTGCTGGTGGTCGATTCGGTGGCGGCGCTGACGCCGCGCGCCGAAATCGAGGGCGAGATGGGCGATTCCTTGCCGGGCCTGCAAGCCCGCCTGATGAGCCAGGCGCTGCGCAAGCTGACCGCCTCGATCTCGCGCTCCAACACCATGGTCATCTTCATCAACCAGATCCGCATGAAGATCGGCGTCATGTTCGGTTCGCCCGAGACGACGACCGGCGGCAACGCGCTGAAATTCTACGCCTCGGTGCGTCTCGACATCCGCCGCATTGGCTCGGTCAAGGATCGCGACGAGGTGGTGGGCAACCAGACCCGCGTCAAGGTGGTCAAGAACAAGCTGGCGCCGCCCTTCAAGGTGGTCGAGTTCGACATCATGTATGGCGAGGGTGTCTCCAAGACCGGCGAACTGGTCGATCTCGGCGTCAAGGCCGGTGTGGTCGAGAAGTCGGGCGCCTGGTTCTCCTATAATTCGCAGCGTCTCGGCCAGGGCCGCGAGAACGCCAAACTGTTCCTGCGCGACAATCCCGACACCGCGCGCGAGATCGAACTGGCGCTTAGGCAGAATGCCGGGTTGATCGCCGAAAAGTTCCTCGAAAACGGTGGCTCAGAGGGCAATGGCGATGATGGTTTTGAGGACGAAGCCGGCGCGATGTAGGGCAACGCCAGAGTTTGGCCATAAATCCAGCCTATTATCTGATGCTTAAGTAACAGAGTTCTGTAGTACCGCGTTCCAAACCGCCGGCCTTCGCGCCGGCGGTTTTCGTTTGCGTGCCTGCGTAAGTGCCGGTGCAAAGCGCGAATTGGCCCAATTCCGTGTTTCTGGACAGGGTCAAGAGCTACGGCTAAAAGGCCAACTCCATCTTCTAGAAAACACAGAGCCATCTCCCGCCGGTCCGGCCGGCGGCTCTCTTGAAAAGGCAGTATCCATGAGTGGCGTGAACGAGATCCGGTCGACATTTCTCGACTATTTCCGCAAGGAGGGCCACGAGGTCGTGGCCTCGAGCCCGCTCGTGCCGCGCAACGATCCGACATTGATGTTCACCAATGCCGGCATGGTGCAGTTCAAGAACGTCTTCACCGGTTTGGAGAAGCGGCCCTATTCGCGTGCCACCACCGCCCAGAAAAGCGTTCGCGCCGGCGGCAAGCACAACGATCTCGACAATGTCGGCTATACCGCGCGCCACCTGACCTTTTTCGAGATGCTCGGCAATTTCTCCTTCGGCGATTATTTCAAGGAGCGCGCCATCGAGCTTGCCTGGAACCTCATCACCAAGGAATTCGGGCTGAAGAAGGATAAGCTGCTGGTCACCGTCTACCACACCGACGATGAGGCGGCCGATTTCTGGAAAAAGATCGCCGGTTTCTCCGACGATCGCATCATCCGCATCCCGACCTCGGACAATTTCTGGGCGATGGGCGATACCGGACCCTGCGGACCATGCTCGGAAATCTTCATCGACCGTGGTGAGCACATCTGGGGCGGCCCTCCCGGCAGTCCGGAGGAGGATGGCGACCGGTTCCTTGAATTCTGGAACCTGGTGTTCATGCAGTATGAGCAGGTGACGAAGGAGGAGCGCGTCGACCTGCCGCGCCCGTCGATCGACACCGGCATGGGCCTGGAGCGCATGGCATCCATCCTGCAGGGGGTGGAGAGCATCTTCGAGACCGACCTGTTCCGTCATTTGATCGATGCTGCGTCCTCCGCACTTGGGCGCGCACCCGATGCGGAAACGGTTTCCTCCTACCGCGTCATTGCCGATCACCTGCGCTCGTCCTCCTTCTTGGTCGCCGACGGCGTGCTACCGTCCAATGAAGGCCGCGGCTATGTGCTGCGTCGCATCATGCGCCGCGCCATGCGCCATGCGCAGCTGCTCGGCGCCCGCGATCCATTGATGTGGAAGCTGGTGCCGGCGCTGGTGCGCGAGATGGGCCAGGCCTATCCGGAACTGGTGCGCGGCGAAACGATGATTACCGAGACCTTGAAACTCGAGGAGACACGGTTCCGCAAGACGCTGGTGCGCGGCCTTGGGCTGCTCTCCGAGGCGACGGAGAAGCTCGGCGCCGGCGACATGCTGGATGGCGAGACGGCATTCAAGCTCTACGACACCTATGGCTTTCCGCTCGACCTGACACAGGACGCGCTGCGCCAGCGCAGCATTTCGGTCGATCTTGCCGGATTCACCAATGCGATGGAGCAGCAGAAGGCGGAGGCGCGTAAGCACTGGGCCGGGTCCGGCGAGGCCGCCACCGAAACGGTTTGGTTCTCCGTGCGCGAAAAAACCGGCGCCACCGAATTTCTCGGCTACGAAACCGAGCAGGCTGAGGGCCTCATCCAGGCGCTGGTCAAGGACGGCAAGACCGTTGACAGCGCCGCCAAGGGCGATGCGGTCGCCGTGGTCATCAACCAGACGCCGTTCTATGGCGAATCCGGCGGCCAGATGGGCGACACCGGCGTAATCTCGGGTGAGGGGTTCTCGATCGAGATTTCCGATACGCAGAAGAAGGCCGATGGTCTGTTTGTGCATCTCGGCAAGGTGATCGCAGGCACGGTCAAGACGGGTGCCGCGGTCGAACTGAAGGTTGATCATGCCAGGCGTTCCAGGCTACGCGCCAACCATTCCGCCACGCATCTGATCCATGAGGCGCTGCGCGAGGTGCTGGGCACCCATGTCGCTCAAAAAGGCTCGCTGGTCGCGCCCGAGCGCCTGCGTTTCGATATCTCGCACAACAAGCCGATCTCTCCGCAGGAGCTCGAAGAGGTCGAGCGCATGGCCAACGAGATCGTCGTCCAAAACAGCCCGGTGACCACGCGCCTGATGTCGGTCGACGACGCCATTGCTGAGGGCGCGATGGCGCTGTTCGGCGAGAAGTATGGTGACGAGGTGCGCGTCGTCTCGATGGGCACGGGCGTTCATGGCGCCAAGGCCAACCGGCCTTATTCGGTCGAGCTTTGTGGCGGCACGCATGTCAGGGCGACCGGCGATATCGGCTTGGTGCGCATCGTTTCGGACGGCGCGGTCGCAGCAGGCGTGCGCCGCATCGAGGCGCTGACAGGCGAAGCCGCGCGAAAACATCTCGACGAGCAGGACAGGCGGCTGAAGGCGGCCGCTGCCACGCTGAAGATCTCGCCGGCGGATGTGCCAGCGCGCGTCGAAGCGCTGCTCGAAGAGCGCAAGAAGCTCGAGAAGGACCTGGCCGAAGCGCGCAAGAAGCTGGCGCTGGGCGGCGGGTCGCCTGCCGATGCCCCGGCCGCCAACGAGATCGTCGCTGGCGTCGGCTTCCTCGGCAAGGCGGTTTCCGGCGTCTCGCCGAAGGATTTGAAGCCGCTGGCCGACGCCGGCAAGACTTCGTTGGGCTCTGGCGTCGTCGTGTTCGTTGGCGCTGGCGAGGACAACAAGGCGAGCGTCGTGGTCGCCGTCACCGATGATCTCGTCAACCGCTTCAGCGCCGTCGACTTGGTGCGCGTCGCCTCCGCCGCATTGGGCGGGCAGGGCGGCGGCGGCCGTCCCGACATGGCCCAGGCCGGCGGACCGGACGCGTCGAAAGCCAACGATGCGATCGCGGCGGTAAGGGCGGCGCTCGAGGCAGCGTAAGCGTCGGATTGGACTTATTTCGACGGTTGGGAGGGGCGCCGCCCCGAAGCCATCTCAATCCTTGTCAACTAACCTTGTCGGTGCGCGCAAAGCTTGCACGCACCGAGACACGCGCATACCAGTCCCGGATACCCGCAAACCGCGCCAGCAAGTCGCGTCCTTCGGCAACCCTGACGAAATAGCCGATCATCGGCGCCGCATGCAGGTCGGCCAACGTCAGCTGGTCGCCAAGCAGCCATGGCCCTTGTGCCTTCAGCGAGGTCAGCACCCTGAGCACTGTTTCGGCTTGCCGCTGCCCGTCGGCGATCAGCGCCTCGTCGGGAGCTTCTTTTTCCAGCCGCTCGACAGCGACGTCCCAGACCATCGCCCGATAGGCATAGGCATCGAGCATGCCGACGATCTGGCCCATCCTGGCGCGGCCGCGCGCATCGGCAGGCTGCAGCGCCGGCCCATCGAAGGCCTCGTCGACATAGCGAGCGATCGCGCTGGTCTCGAAGAGGCGGAACCCGTCGTGCTCGAGGGCCGGAATGCGGCCGAACGGATGGTGTTCGAGATACCAAGCCGGGACCCCCTCGGAGGCAAAGATGTCGAGCGGCACCGGCTCGCAGTCGATGCCTTTCTCCGCCAGCGCCATCCGCGCGATGCGCACATACACACTGTAGTCCGCGCCGTAGAGGATTGGCTTGGTCACGCTGTCAGCCCTTTGCTTTCGCCGGCCCCAAAAAACCGAAGGCTCCTTTCGGAGCCTTCGGCATTTGGAACTGCGGGTGCCTACGCCATCGCCTTCTGTAAATTCTCGTCGATCTTGTCGAGGAAGCCGGTGGTCGACAACCAAGGCTGGTCGGGGCCAATCAAAAGCGACAAGTCCTTGGTCATAAAACCGCTCTCGACGGTCTGGATGCAGACCTTTTCCAGGGTCTCGGAAAAACGCTTCAGTTCGGCGTTGTCGTCGAGCTTGGCGCGGTGCGCCAGGCCCCGTGTCCAGGCGAAGATCGAGGCGATCGAATTGGTCGAGGTTTCCTCGCCCTTCTGATGCTGGCGATAGTGGCGGGTGACAGTGCCGTGCGCGGCTTCGGCTTCGACGGTCTTGCCATCCGGCGTCATCAGCACCGAGGTCATCAGGCCGAGCGACCCAAAACCCTGCGCAACGGTGTCGGACTGAACGTCGCCGTCATAGTTCTTGCAGGCCCAGACATAGCCGCCCGACCATTTCAGGCTCGACGCCACCATGTCGTCGATCAGGCGGTGCTCGTACCAAAGTTTCTTTGACTTGAACTCGGCCTCGAATTCAGCCTCGTAGACCTCCTGGAATATGTCCTTGAAGCGGCCGTCATAGGCCTTGAGGATGGTGTTCTTGGTCGACAGGTAGACCGGATAATTGCGCAGCAGGCCGTAGTTCAGCGACGCCCGGGCAAATTCGCGGATCGACTCGTCTAGATTGTACATGGCCATGGCGACACCGGCGCCGGGCGCATCGTACACGTCATGCTCGATCACCTGGCCATCCTCGCCGACGAATTTGATCGTCAGCTTGCCCTTGCCGGGGAAGCGGAAATCGGTGGCGCGATACTGGTCGCCGAAGGCGTGACGGCCGACGATGATCGGCTTGGTCCAGCCGGGCACCAGGCGCGGCACGTTCTTCATGATGATCGGCTCGCGGAAGATGGTGCCGCCCAAAATGTTGCGGATGGTGCCATTGGGCGATTTCCACATCTTCTTCAGCTTGAATTCCTCGACGCGCTGCTCGTCGGGGGTGATGGTCGCGCATTTCACGCCGACGCCGTATTTCTTGATGGCGTTGGCCGAATCGATCGTCACCTGGTCGTTGGTGGCATCGCGGTGCTCGATGCCGAGGTCGTAATATTCAAGCTTGAGGTCGAGATAAGGGTGGATCAGCTTGTCCTTGATGAACTGCCAGATGATGCGGGTCATCTCGTCGCCGTCGAGTTCGACGACCGGGTTCGCCACCTTGATCTTCGCCATGGAAAGAATGCCTCGTTGCTGGGAATGGGACGGCCTTGCCCGCGTGGCGTTGGCCGGGGATGCCGCCCGTATATCAAAGCGCTTTTGGCCACGCAAACGGCGATCGGTCACGAATGCGAGGCCGTGACCGCTGCCATTTGCGAATACTTCATTTTCCCGGTCGAATATGGCAGGGGACGCTGAAATGCCGCAAACAGCAGTTCATTGACAATCATGCCCATTACCAAAGATTCCGCTAACCCCGCAGCCGCCGGCCCGGCGATCATTCTGGTCGAGCCGCAGCTTGGCGAGAACATCGGCATGGTCGCCCGCGCCATGGCCAATTTCGGACTTTCGGAGCTGCGCCTAGTCAACCCGCGCGACGGCTGGCCGAGCGAGAAGGCGCGCGCCGCCGCCAGCCGTGCCGACCATGTCATTGATGCCGTCAAGGTTTTTGACGACCTGGCCACGGCGCTCGCCGACCTGAACTTCGTCTTCGCCACCACCGCCAGGCAGCGCGACGGCTTCAAATCCGTGCGCGGCCCGGTGGAAGCAGGCAGGATGCTGCGTGCCCGATACGAAATGGGACAACGCACCGGCATCCTGTTCGGACGCGAACGCTTCGGTCTCTACAATGACGAGGTTGGTCTCGCCGACGAGATCGTCACTTTCCCGGTCGATCCCGACTTCTCCTCGCTCAACATCGCCCAGGCGGCCTTGCTGATGTCCTATGAGTGGATGAAGTCGGGCCTGGAGGACGAGACCAGGACAAACTTTACGGGGCCGGAGATGAAGCCTGCAAGCAAGGAAGAATTGCACGGCCTGTTCGCCTATCTGGAAGGCGCATTGGAGGCGCGCGGCTATTTCCGACCGGCGCCGAAGAAGCCGAAAATGGTCGACAATCTGCGCGCCGTGCTGACGCGCGCCGGCTTTGCCGAACCGGAGCTCAAGGTGTTGCGCGGCATCATCTCGTCACTAGACCGGTTCTCACCGGCGATGCCGCGCGGCGATGGGTCGCCGGGCGATGATCCGAGGCGTTTGCCCGCGGCCGCCGCGCGCGCCCGCAAGGCGGAGGCTGCTGGCCGGGTGGTGCCGGACGCTAATGGCGACGACGCGGACACGCCGCCGCTCGGCGGCAAGGGAACCGACAATGACTGACCAGCCGATCCTGATGTTCGATTCCGGCGTCGGCGGGCTCACCGTGTTGCGCGAGGCGCGCGTGCTGATGCCCGACCGTCGCTTCATCTATGTCGCCGACGATGCCGCCTTTCCCTTTGGCGCCTGGGAAGAGCCGGCGCTGCGGGCCCATATACTGGAGCTGTTCGCCAGACTGCTCGACCGGTTTGCGCCGGCCCTTTCGGTCATTGCCTGCAACACCGCCTCGACGCTGGTGATCGATGCGCTGCGCGATACCTTTCCCGGCCATCCCTTCGTCGGCACGGTGCCGGCGGTCAAGCCGGCGGCCGAGCGCACGCGCTCGGGCCTGGTCTCGGTGTTGGCGACCCCGGGCACGGTAAAGCGCCAGTACACGCGCGACCTGATCGCCAAATGGGCGCAGAAATGCCATGTCCGCCTGGTCGGCAGCGACCGGCTGGCGGGTCTGTCCGAAGCCTACATGCGCGAGGGCTTCGTCGACGAGGAGGCCGTGCGCGCCGAGATCGCGCCGTGCTTCATCGAGCGCGACGGCATGCGCACCGATATCGTTGTGCTGGCCTGCACGCACTATCCCTTTCTGGTCAACCGCATGCGCAAGACGGCGCCCTGGCCGGTCGACTGGATCGATCCGGCCGAGGCGATCGCACGGCGCGTCCTTTCGCTGCTGCCGCCCATCGATGGGGCGCTGCCGCAAGGCGAGCCCGATATCGCGGTCTTCACCTCGGGCAAGGCGGATTTCGCCGTCAGCCGCCTTATGCAGGGCTTTGGGCTGACCGTGCACTTAGACAGTGGCGGAACTGCCCGCCATTCAAACAGGTTCGAAGACGATGCTGCGTTGATCCGGATCGGCCAGGACCAGCCTTAGCGTCAGACCGTCGCCCTGTCTGAGGCCGGAGGCCTTTACGGTGGCGA
This sequence comes from Mesorhizobium sp. B2-3-13, assembly GCF_006442195.1. Lineage (NCBI taxonomy): Bacteria > Pseudomonadati > Pseudomonadota > Alphaproteobacteria > Hyphomicrobiales > Phyllobacteriaceae > Mesorhizobium > Mesorhizobium sp. B2-3-13. The sequence continues at coordinate 69,545 of NZ_VFVQ01000010.1, read as the reverse complement.
CGACAGGCATGTCGGCAAGCTGAACACGCACGCCATGGTCGACGAAGTCGGTGACGACGGCTTTGAAAATCTCCCCCTCGCGTCCCCTGAGCATTATTGCCTCGGCAAGGTCGATGGCTGCATGGTTGATCTGCGAAGCGCGGCTATCCGCACGTCCCATAGCCTTCGGCAATCTGGCGAACGCGTCGGTGACAGCCTGGGGCACGGGCTGGCCGTTGGCGATGGCTAGCGCGCAGCGCACGACATGGCGATCGGCAAGCCGTCGGAGTGGTGCCGTTGCATGGGCATAGGTCGCAGCCATGGCCTCATGCCATGGGATAACGCCGTCATGATAGGCTTGATAAGACGCGCCGGGGCTTGCATGGCGGATTTCCAGCATCAGTGCTGCTTGTCGCGGATCGGTCGGATCGAGGGTTCGCTGATAGTCTCGCAAACCGGTGGAGGCCGGCCAGGACAGTCCGAGAGCCTGTGCCGCGTTGCGCAATCTTTGAACCTTGAAAGCATCCGGCCCCGACATCACCCGGAACAAGCCGGTGTGGTGCGCAAGCATGGCATCGGCAATCGCCATGTTGGCGGCCAGCGAAAGTGCTGCGTTGTCCTGCTCGGATTGCAGCAGCGGTCTGAACGAAAGCCGGTATGTGCCATCGGCAAGCCTTTCCACCTCCTGCTCGGGTGGGTCGACGCGGGAAGCCCCGCGACGCTGTTCGTTCTTTGCCATGCGCAACGCCATTTCGGCAAAGCCGGCCGGAACGTCGGAAGCCTTCACGCTGTCGTAGGCGAGCTTGGCGCGGCTTTGAATGATTGCCCGCTCCGCGCCGTCCAACTTCGTTGCACCGTCCTGCGCAATCCGGACCGTGAAGATAACAGCTGGACGGGGTCCATCCGGCAACAGGCTTGCCGCACCCTCGGCAATCACCGGCGGGTAGAGCCCGGCCTTGCCGTCCGGCAAGTAAAGTGTCTCGCCCCGCGTCCAGGCTTCGAGATCCACCGCGTCGCCGTCCTCGACGAACCAGGCCACGTCGGCAATGGCATAATGCAGCAGAAGATCACCACCGCTCGCCTCGATCGAGAACGCCTGATCGAGATCGGTGGAGGCAGCCGGATCGAGCGTGACGAAGGGCATCGCCCTTCGATCGGCATGCTGGTCGGGCACGCGTTTGGCCGCCGCCTCCGCCGCGGCAACTACATCAGCCGGAAATCCATCCGGTACGTGTAATTCGGTGCGGATTTTCGCCAGGCCGGTGGAGAGAGCCTGTGAGGGATCGGTCAGGGATTTCATTCAGCCGTCCTACACTGGGGTTCCGGACACGGGAAGGTACCAACGAAAATCGCCAAGGCCGGCCATCATCTGGCACCGAGCGGACCGGGATGGGCCACTGGCGCTGGAACCGCCGCCGAAGCGCGGCGTTTCTCCTGCAGCAAAGGAGAACCGCCATGCCAGCCACCTCGAAAGCCCAGCAGAAGGCCGCCGGCGCCGCACTCTCCGCCAAACGTGGCGAGACCAAGAAAAGCGAGCTCAAAGGCGCTTCCAAGGGCATGTATGAATCGATGAATGAAAAGCAGCTCGAGGAATTCGCCGAGACGAAGCGCAAGGGACTACCGGAGAAAAAATCCTAGATTGAGCGCTTCGAGCCAGACTATCTTGGAAATGAAAAAGGGCCAGCGACGTTTGCTGGCCCTTTGGGATTGTTGCTTGAACAGCCTACCAGCGATGGCAGCGCCGTACCCTCTCGACGATCACCCTGCGATGACCATGCCGCCACACCACTCTCTTTTTGACGATGACCCGGCAGACCTGTTTGTGGCCGTGCCAATGGCGCGCCATGGCCGGTTCCGGCGCCACCGCCATCGAGCCTGCAAGCACCGCGGCGCCTGCCAGGGTAAGGAAGAACTTCTTCATGTAGTTGGGCTCCTCTAGCTCCAGTCCCTTCCTGTGCCGCTGGCGCAAAACCTCCCGCCAAATCCGGCATCGCATCAACGTCGCAAACGCTACATGGTTGTGGTTGGCCACGCTACTCACAAGCTTGACATCGGTTAAATCTCGGTTTAACCAGCCGCCAACGCCGGGCAGCGATGTCCGGTGTTTCTTTTATATACGCAAAGTCAGTCACCCTATTTGTTCTGGCCTTGTTTGAACTGACGTGTCCCGTGGGTTTTCCGCCGCGTTGCGTGGGAAAACCCTGTCAGGTCTCGAAACGGAGGCCAGAGGAGGGCGCGTTTCCTTCACCCGGACCATGAGGTGCCGGGTGTGCTGTTTTGAAAAGGGAATGCGATGAGCAAGCGCGAATCCGCGAAATACAAGATCGACCGCCGTCTCGGCGAAAATATCTGGGGCCGCCCGAAGTCCCCGGTCAACAAGCGTGAATACGGCCCCGGCCAGCATGGCCAGCGCCGCAAGGGCAAGCTTTCCGATTTCGGCCTGCAGCTGCGCGCAAAGCAGAAGCTGAAGGGTCACTATGGCGACGTTTCGGAAAAGCAGTTCCGCAAGGTCTATGAAGAGGCCGACCGCCGCAAGGGCGACACCTCGGAGAACCTGATCGGCCTGCTCGAATCGCGTCTCGACGCGGTCGTCTACCGCTCCAAGTTCGTACCGACCATCTTCGCCGCCCGTCAGTTCGTCAACCACGGCCACGTCAACGTCAACGGCAAGCGCGTCAACATTGGCTCGTACCGCTGCAAGCCGGGCGATGTCATCGAAGTGCGCGAAAAGTCGAAGCAGCTGGTCATCGTTCTGGAGTCGGTCGGGCTCGCCGAGCGCGACGTGCCGGACTACATCGAAGCCGATCACAACAAGATGGTCGCGACCTTCTCGCGCATCCCGGGCCTCGCCGACGTTCCATTCGCCGTGCAGATGGAACCGAACCTGGTCGTCGAATTCTACTCGCGCTAAGCGAACGCTTTTCTGCGATATCGGAAAAGGCCGCCTTCGAGGCGGCCTTTTTGTTTTCGGGCATCCGCTTTGCCGTTTCGATTTTCCGGCCGATGCGTTAATCCGGGCGGAAGTCACATTTCCGGGGCCGTCGCGCCATGAACATGCTGCCAGACATCGAAACGCTTGAACCGCTCGCCGACGGTGGTTTCCATCCGCTGTTCGCTGATGTGCCGTCCTCGGTCGAGTTCAACAAGCTGCGCAAGCGGCTGCTGCGGCTGACCCGCCAGGCGATCGAGGATTTTTCGATGGTGAAGCCCGGCGAGCGCTGGCTGGTCGCACTGTCGGGCGGCAAGGATTCCTACGGTCTGCTTGCCATGCTGCTTGATCTCAAATGGCGCGGGATGCTGCCGGTCGAGTTGCTGGCCTGCAACCTCGACCAGGGTCAGCCGAATTTCCCCAAGCACATCCTGCCCGACTATCTCGACGCCAACGGCATAGCCCACCGGATCGAATACCGGGACACCTACTCGGTCGTCACCGACAAGCTCCCGGAGGGCAGCACCTATTGCTCGCTCTGCTCGCGGCTGCGGCGCGGCCATCTCTACAGGATCGCCCGCGAGGAGGGCTGCTCGGCCCTGGTCCTCGGCCATCATCGCGAGGATATCCTCGAAACCTTCTTCATGAACCTGTTCCATGGCGGCCGGCTTGCCGCCATGCCGCCAAAACTGCTCAACGACGACGGCGACGTCATGGTGTTGCGGCCGCTGAGCTACTGCGCCGAGGTCGACCTGGAGAAATTCGCTGCCGCGATGCGGTTCCCGATCATCCCTTGCGATCTCTGCGGCAGCCAGGAAGGGCTGCAGCGCAACGCCATGAAGGCGATGCTCGAGGACATTGAAAAGCGCATGCCTGGCCGCAAGGACACGATGATCCGCGCTCTGTCCAACACCAGGCCGTCGCATTTGCTCGACCGAAAGCTGTTCGATTTCGCTGCCCTCAATGAAACCCTCGCGACCAGGCAAGACATTTCCGATGACATTTGACGATACCGCGATCGACTGGCTGGCCGGCATTCTGGCCGAGGCAGCCCAAGCCGAAATCATGCCGCGCTTTCGCCGATTGGGCGACGGCGATATCCGCCAGAAGACTTCCGCGGCCGACCTGGTGACGGAGGCCGATGTCAATGCCGAGCGGCTGATCACCGCCAGGCTGCGCGAGCGCTATCCCTCGGCCATGATGGTGGGCGAGGAGGCCTGTTCCGAAAATCCGGCGCTGCTCGATGGCTTGGGTGATGCCGAACTGGCATTCACCATCGATCCGGTGGACGGCACCTTCAATTTCGCATCCGGCGTACCGCTGTTCGGCGTCATGCTGGCGGTCGTGGTCAGGGGCGAGACGGTCGCGGGCATCATCCATGATCCGGTGGGCAAGGACTGGCTCATTGCCGCCAGGGGCGCCGGCAGCCATATCAGGCATGCCCATGGCAGCCTGGAGAAAGTGCATGTGGCGACACCCGTGCCGATCTCGCAGATGACCGGCGCGGTCTCCTGGCAATATCTCGACGAACCGGAGCGCTCACGCCTTGCACGAAACCAGACCAAGGCACTGTCGCAGTTCGCCTATCGCTGCGCTGCGCACGAATATCGCCTGCTGGCGAGCGGGCACGCGCATTTTGTCGTCTACAACAAGCTGATGCCCTGGGATCACCTGCCCGGCGTGCTGATCCATCAGGAAGCCGGCGGCCATGCCGCGCGCATCGACGGCAGCGCCTATCTGCCCTCGCATGTCGACGGCGGCCTGCTTGTCGCGCCGGACCAGGACAGCTGGCAGGAGCTGCGCCGCGAGCTGTGGGCGCAATAGGTTAAGTTCCACGCGGCGTCTGCGGCAGATCTAGTGCAGGTCGGTGACGTGCCCTGAGACGGGTGCGTTCTGCGGCTGGAACATCTTGCCGCGCTCGGCAATCAGGATCATCAGCAGTGCGGCAACCGAGACGCTGCAGAACCCGGCGGCCAGTGGCGTCACCGTGCCGTTGAAAGCCTGGCCGATCAGCGTGCCGAGAATGCCGCCGAGAAACGTCTGCATGAAACCCAGGATGGATGACGCCGTGCCGGCCAGTTGGCCAAGCGGCTCCATGGCCAACGCGTTGAAATTGGCGCCGAGGCAGCCAAACGGCAGCATGGCGCTGGCAAAGAAGGTGATGAACAGCCAGAGCGGCATCTTCGTTTCCAACGAAACCACCAGCCAGGCCAGGCTGATCACCAGAAACAGCAGCAGCGCGCTTTGCGACAGGCGGCGCATGCCGACGCGGCCGACGAGGCGCGAGTTGAGATAATTGGAGAAGGCGAGCACGCCCGCGACACCGGCGAAGATGACGGGAAACATCTCGCCGACGTTGAAGACGTTGACATAGATCTGCTGCGCCGAGGCGATGAAGCCGAACATGGCACCGAAGATGAACGTGCTGGCGAAGGCATAGCAGAGCGCGATGCGGTTGGTGAGCACGATGCGGAAGCCGCCGACAATGGAGGAGACCGTCAGTGCCCGGCGATATTCGGGATGCAGCGTCTCGGGCAGGCGCAGCAGCGACCATGCCGACACGATCAAGGCGCCGACGGCCATGGTGACGAATATCCAATGCCAGGTCGCGAACAGCATGACGAACTGGCCGATGCCCGGCGCCACGACCGGAATGGCCATGAACACCATGAAGATCAGCGACATGACTTCGGCCATACGCCGGCCATCGAATGTATCGCGCACGATCGAGACCGCGATGACGCGCGTGGCGGCCGCGCCGATGCCTTGCACGGCGCGGCATATCAAAAGTGTTTCGAAGCTGGGCGCGATGGCGGCCGCAGCGGCCGCAGCCACATAGATGATCAGGCCGGCGACAAGCGGCGAACGGCGTCCGAAGCGGTCCGAGATCGGCCCGAAGAACAGTTGGCCACCGCCGAAACCCAGTATGTAGGCGGTGATCACATATTGCCGGTGGTTTTCATTCTCGACGCCGAGCGAGGCGCCAATCTGCTGCAGCGCGGGCAGCATGATGTCGATGGCCAGCGAATTGAGCGCCATCAGCGCCGCGCAGAGCGCGATGAACTCCCAGCGCGGAATGGGCAATTTGCTCACTCCGGGCAAGGCGCTTGCCCCGGGCAAGGCGCTTGCCCCCTGCGACGCTGATTTCTGCTGGTCCACGGCAAGTCCGATCTCTCAAACGAAAACGCGCCGGCGGGCCGGCGCATTGGCTCGTCCTAGTCCCGGGGGCCGGGATGTAAAATTGCCGAGGTGGGCTGCCCCGGTGCCCAAGGCGTGTCGGTGTCGACATGCCTTGGCTGAATTAGGCGGCGCCTTTGACGCTGACGCCCTTCTCGACCAGGAAGGTCTGCAACTCGCCGGCCTGGAACATTTCGCGAATGATATCGCAGCCGCCGACGAATTCGCCCTTGACATAGAGCTGCGGGATCGTCGGCCAGTTGGAATAATCCTTGATGCCCTGGCGCAGTTCGGCGGAGTCCAGGACGTTCACGCCTTTGTAGTCGGCGCCGATATAGTCGAGGATCTGGACGACCTGGCCGGAAAACCCGCATTGCGGAAAGCCGGGCGTGCCCTTCATGAAAAGGACGACGTCGTTGCCCTTCACTTCGTTGTCGATGTAGTCGTTGATACCGCTCATGGAATATCCTTTCACGCCTGTGGGAGTCAGGCTCGAAGCATGTCTTTCAAATAAACCCATAGGTTGCCCGAAACAAGACTTTAGCCATGCCATCACCCGAATGGCGCAAAGAATGGGCTGTTTTGGGCCAAGCTTGTCGGGTGGAAATGCCTCAGTCGGGAACGCTGGTCTGCAGCGCCAGCGCGTGCAGCACGCCGCCCATATTGCCCTTCAGCGCGTCATAGACCATCTGGTGCTGCTGAACGCGGCTCTTTCCCCGAAAGCTCTCGGCCACGACTTCGGCCGCGTAGTGGTCGCCATCGCCGGCGAGATCGCGGATCGTCACGCGGGCGTCCGGTATGCCGTCCTTGATCAGTTTTTCGATATCGTGGGCGTCCATTGCCATTGCAGAGATTCCTGTTCCGGGAGGGCGGCGGCGCGGCGGCCCATGCGATGAGAGTCGGGCGAGCCTAAAGCCTTTCCAATCCGGATTGAAGCGGTTCCGTCCGGAGTTCGTTCTGTTGGTGTTCAGGAGATGGTTTCACCCGGCCCCTGCGCCGGCTCGTCCTCGCGCATCGAGAAGGCGCGGCCCAGACTGAAAACCAGCACGTAGAGCGGGGTGTTGACCGCCAGGTTGGCGATCGGCAGATAGCTGGTCACCCGCCAGGCGGGCGAGAAGAACGGCTGGCCGTAGCCATCGCAGACAAGCGAAGAGCCATACTCCCACAAGGCTCCCAAAACAGCCGAGACGGCGAAAAGCTTGATGCAGGTGATGATATGCCTAGCTCGCGTTGGTTCCGGCAGGAGCCAGTTCCAAAGCACCAGACAGACAACCGGAACCGCATAGATGAGGTTCTGCAGGACCAGCATCGGAAGCATATCGTTGGCCGCGGCGAGAAACTCGGCGCGTGTTTCCAGCCTGGGGCAAACCTCGCTCGAGGTCGTCGACAGCAGGAAGAAGACGAACGGCCCGAGGCACCAGAAAAAGAACAGCGACGGCCAGAAGACGACCGCAAGCAGCGCCCGTAGGGCCAGTTTCTTATGATTGAGCAGGATCTCTGGACAAAACGGCTTTCCGTTTGTCTGAGAAAACCGGTTTTCACTTTTCGGGATCATGCTCTCGTCAACTGGTCTGGTCCATGAAGCGCGGGAACCAGCCTTCATGGGCGGCGGTCAGATCGCTGACCGGGATTGCCCTGGCATCGCTGAGCTTCAGCGCGTTGCCGCCCGTCGAGCCGATCCACGGCGCGAAGATGCCGAGTTCGCCCTGCTGCTTGCGAATAGCGTCCCATTCATCGCCATGGGGATCGATCGACAGCGTCAGGAGATAGCGGCCCTGGTCTTCGCCAAACCAGACCGGGATCGGATCGGTACCGACCAGTCCGGGAACGGTCGCGCCGATGCCGGACGCCATCGCCATTTCGGCCAGCGCCACCGCGATGCCGCCGTCGGAGACGTCATGCGCCGCCGTGACGACGCCGGACGCGATCAACGAGCGCACATGGTCGCCGACGCGCTTCTCGTGCTCGAGATCGACCGGCGGAGGCGGGCCATCGCTGCGGCCGTGGATATCGCGCATATACGCCGACTGGCCAAGATGCGTTCCCCAGGAAGCCGGCGCGCCCACCAGCAGGATCATCTGGCCTTCCGCGGCGAAACCGATCCGCGCCATCTTCGACCAGTCCGATATCAGGCCGACGCCGCCGATGGTCGGTGTCGGCAGGATGCCCTGGCCGTTGGTCTCGTTGTAGAGCGAGACGTTGCCCGACACGATCGGGAAACCCAGCGCCCGGCAGGCATCGCCAATGCCTTTCACCGCGCCGACCAGTTGGCCCATGATTTCTGGCCGTTCGGGATTGCCGAAATTGAGATTGTCGGTGGCGGCGAGCGGCAGCGCGCCCGTGGCGGTCAGGTTGCGCCAGCATTCGGCGACGGCCTGCTTGCCGCCCTCATAGGGATCGGCTTCGCAGTAGCGCGGCGTCACGTCGGAGGAGAAGGCCAGCGCCTTGGTCGGATGTCCCTCGACGCGCACCACGCCGGCATCGCCGCCCGGAAGCTGCAGCGAATTGCCCTGGATGAGCGTGTCGTATTGTTCCCACACCCAGCGACGCGAAGACAGGTCCGGTCCGCCAAGCAGCTTCAGCAGCGCATCGGCGAGGTCGGCTTGCGGGATATCGTTGGCGGCAAGCGGCGCAGGCTTCTTCGGCTCGACCCACGGGCGATCGTATTCCGGTGCCTTGTCGCCAAGGTCCTTGATCGGCAGGTTGGCGACCTCGTCGTCCTGGTGCCGCACGCGGAAGCGCAGATCGTCCGTGGTCTTGCCGACGATGGCAAAGTCGAGGCCCCATTTGTGGAAGATCGCCTCGGCTTCCTTTTCCTTTTCGGGGCGCAGCACCATCAGCATGCGCTCCTGGCTTTCCGACAGCATCATCTCGTAGGCGCTCATGCGCTCTTCGCGCACCGGCACCTTGTCGAGGTCGAGCTCGATCCCGAGGTCGCCCTTGGCGCCCATCTCGACCGCCGAACAGGTAAGGCCGGCCGCACCCATGTCTTGGATGGCGATGACCGCGCCCGAGGCCATCAGTTCGAGAGAGGCCTCGAGCAGGCATTTTTCGGTGAAGGGATCGCCGACCTGCACGGTCGGGCGCTTCTCGTCGATCTTGTCGTCGAACTCGGCCGAGGCCATGGTGGCGCCGCCGACACCGTCGCGGCCGGTCTTGGCACCGAGATAGACGACCGGCAGGCCGACCCCCTTTGCCTCTGACAGGAAGATGGCGTCCGTCTTGGCAAGGCCCGCGGCAAAGGCATTGACCAGGATGTTGCCGTTGTAGCGAGCGTCGAAATTGACCTCGCCGCCGACCGTCGGCACGCCGAAGGCATTGCCGTAGCCGCCGACACCGGAAACCACTCCGGCGACGAGATGCCTGGTCTTGGGATGGTCGGGAGCACCGAAGCGCAGCGCGTTCATGGCCGCGATCGGCCGCGCGCCCATGGTGAAGACGTCGCGCAAGATGCCGCCGACGCCGGTCGCCGCACCCTGATAAGGCTCGATGAAGGAGGGGTGGTTGTGGCTTTCCATCTTGAAGACGACGCAGTCGCCATCACCGATGTCGACCACGCCGGCATTCTCGCCCGGGCCCTGGATGACCTGCGGACCGGTGGTCGGCAAGGTGCGCAGCCATTTCTTCGAGGATTTGTAGGAGCAGTGCTCGTTCCACATTGCCGAGAAGATCCCGAGTTCGGTAAAGCTCGGTTCGCGTCCGACGAGGTCGAGGATGCGCTGATACTCATCGGGCTTCAGCCCATGCGCGGCGATGAGCTCTGATGTGATCGGCATGGAATTGGAAATGGTCATGGGCGGCGATTTATGTCCATGGAGCAGGGATTTTGAGTCTCCTCTTATCGCAAGCTTTGCGGTCGATACACCCGTCGGCTGAGGAAAAAAGGCAGAAAGCAACAGGGTGATGACCACGATGGATCGCGGCAGGCTCTCTCGTGAGCAATGAGAGGCGCCAGGCCAGCGATTGAAGCTCCCACATAGCCAAATGGGGAACGCCATGGTGTCCCAGCCGTTAGATTCCTATCACTCAGGAGACAGCACGATGGCTACCAAGCAAGGCAAGAACGACAATCGCCTCTCGGACAAGGAGGCTCTCCATATCGCGGAGACCACCGATGTTTCACCCCGGCAAGCCAAGGAATTGGCTGAAAAGCACGGCAAGGACAAGGCCGAGAAGGAAGCCAAGAACTTCAAGGCCGAAGGCTGATCCGATCCGGTTCTGACAAGTCTCGGTTTCGCGAAGGCGGCGTCTCGAGGCTAGCGGGGCGGGTGGCCGCGAATGGCTCAGGAAAAACTGTCGTAGCCTGCGCGCCCCTCGTCCAGCAGCCGCCTGATCACCGTGACGCCGCCGGCAATATCCTCGCGCCGCTTCGGCTGCGAGACGCCGAACCGCACCCCATGAAAAACCCGCTCCGAGCGCCCCGCCTTGAACTCATCCTCATCGTCGATCAGCACGCCATGCTCCAGGCAGGCATTCTTGAACGTGCCGGAAAGCCAGGGATCGGGCAGGGTGAGCCAGACGAACGGCACTTTGTCGTGCGATTTGAATGAGAAGCCTGTCAAGCGTTCGCGCACTATGGCCATGCGGGCGCTGATCTCCGCGATGCTGCGTCTGCGGATTTCGCTGGCCTGACCGGAAAGCACCAGCCGGGAATTCACCTCCGCCAACAGGAATGGCATGCCGCCGGTCATCATCTTGTGGGCGACCCGGATGCGGTGGCGATAGGCAGGCGGGCAGGAGAGCCAGCCGCCACGCAGGCCGGCCGCGACCGATTTCGACAGGCCTCCGGCAATGATGGTGCGTTCAGCCGCAAATTCGGCAAGCAGTGGTGTCGGGTCGTCGGTCAGATGGCCGTAGAGGTCATCCTCGATCAGGATGACATTGTATTCACGGGCGACACGCGCGATCGCCTCACGGCGCGCCGACGACAAGGTCACCAAGGTCGGATTCTGCGCCGTTGGCATCAGAAATATCATCTTGGGATGCTTTTGCGCGCAGACACGTTCGAAATCCGCTGGATCAAGGCCTTCATCATCCGATGCCACCAGCGCGGTGCGCCGGCCTATCAGGCCGGCGCTGCGGGAAATCTGCGAGTAGGTGAGGTGCTCGAAGGCGACATAGTCGCCGGGCGTGGTGAGGGCCGCGATCGCGGCCATCACCGCGGCATGAGTGCCGAGAGTGGGGACGATTGTGTCGACCGCTGGCCGGAAGGCGTTCCGTGACAGCCACCGGGCGCCGGCTTCGTACCAGCGATCCGGGAAATCGCGCGTGTAGCTCGAAATCTCATGCGGATGGTCCTGCGCGGCGCGCGAGAGGACGTCGGCAACAATGGCGCCCTGGCCCATGTCAGGGGCCGCCGTGCTGTCGAAACGCAGCTTGCCCTTGGGGGCATCGGCATAACGCGTGCCTTCGACACTGGTGTCGGGCTCCTCTGGCTCTGTAACGCCAACGTTCTCTCCCAGCACATAGGTCCCCCGTCCGACCTCGCCACTGACAAGACCGCGCTCACGCAGCAATTGGTAGGCCCGGCCGACCGTGCCGACCGTGGCGCCGATGTCGTAGGCGAGGTCGCGCTGTGGCGGCAGCTTTGCCCCGGCCCCGATCACACCCCGGTCGATATCCGCTTCAATGGCATCTGCGAGGCGCTGATACAGCGGACCTGAACCCGTGAGATCTGGAACCCAATTTGTCATGGTGACAATTTTCTATATTGCACCGTTTCGGGAGTCAATACATATCAATAGCGCGCTAAAAAGGGTGCAATTTATATTTGGCAGAAAGAAAATGGATACAATCGGAACATTCCGCCACTCCAGAACCGAATTGCTCGGCCAGCCTGCACGCCCGTCCGGGCAGCGCCGCTTCGCCGGCCGACTGGTGCAAGTGATCAGGGCGCTGGCGAAATGGATCGACCATCTGCTGGAGCGCCGGCGCGGCCGGCTGGCACTGCTGGAGATGACCGACGATCAACTCAAGGATATCGGCATCTCGCGCTGCGACGCTCACCGCGAAGGCATCAAGCCGCTCTGGGAATAGGGACCGGTCTATCGGATGCCTTTGCTCCTGAGGCGTCCGACGCCGTGATCGACGAAAATGGCGACGACGCATATCGCCACGAACAGCGCGGTGATGGCGAGCGCCGCTATAGTGACGCTCTCAACGCCATTCCTGGCGATATCGAGGAAGGGGTAGGGCACCTCGCCCGCCAGCGGCGCCCGCGCCAGCGCATAGGCCAGATAGGCGATGGGATAGACAACCCACCAGGAAATATCGCTCCATCTCGTTTTGCCGTCGGCGCCTGACGTCAGCCACCACAGCACGAACAGCACCGGCGTCACGTAGTGCAGCAGGACGTCGCAAAGCAGGAACGGGCCCTGTGGCTGCCAGAGCCGCGCCAGCAGGGTGGCATAGACAATGAAGACCAGGGTGATCGAAACCGCGACGCCCGCGCGCATCCGTGGTCCGGCAAAGGCCGGCAGCCACGCATGGCCGTTGGATGACAACAGCGAGGTGTGAACCAGCACGGCGCCAATGTTGGTCAGATGGTGAAGAAGCTGAAATAGAACACGATCGAGCCAAACAGGCCGCGGCCCGCTTCCATCGACGCTGGAATGGTGATCGAGAACTGCAGGGCAAGCGCTATCAGGCCAACTACCAACCCTGCGGTCTGCAGGAACCGGCCCATGGCTGGCTCAGGCGGTGGCTGCGCAGGCCGGATTGCGCGCCTGCCAGCGCGCGACATCCGAGCTGATGCGCGCGCCAAGCGGGTCGTTCATCAACGGTCCGAAGACGTCGACATGGCTTGAATTCCCCTGCGCCTGCACGACCAGCAGCGGTTTGCCGCCATAGTGCTTGGCCGGCACCAGAAGGAAGCGCGGCTGGCCGCTGAACGAGTTCAACTCATTGGCCATCTGATACTGCTTGAAAGCCGGGTCCTTGCTGGCGATCCAGCATTTGTGGGCCGATATCGCCACTTGTTCCATCGCCAGCAGCGCGGCACTTTTGCCCGACGGCAAAGGCGTGCTCTTGGGGCTCGACTGGCACGATGCCAACGCAAACCCCGCCGCGGCGACGATGGCAATCGTCCTCGTCTTGATCAAGCGGCACCCATTTCAAGTTCGGATAGAGACATCTTGAGGCCGTCGATCATCTCGCCCCACACCCTGGACAATGCGGGGTGCTGCGAGGCGATCTGCTCATAGGCATCGAATTTGGGATAGGCGTCGAGCAAGTCGTGGCGGCCTGTCATGGCGCGGAAATTGTTGAGGATGAACCGCGTCGGCGTCAGCCAGGCATCGGCGAAACTGATGTCGCTACCGAGCGCGAAGGGGCCTTGCGCCATCCGTGCCTCGATGGCCGCCAGCCCATGGTGGAGACGGGCGAATTGGGCGTCGATCTCGGCAGTGTTGCGCTTCGGCACGAAATGCAGCTCGAAAAGCTTCATCGTCGGCGTCAGCACATCGAGATCTGTGATGCGGGCGAACATGCGCACCAGCGCGCGGTCCTTCGAATCGGGCGGCAACAGCGCCGGTCCGGGAAACCGCTCCTCAAGATATTCGGCGATGACCACCGATTCGACGATCGTTTCGCCCGAGCCGGTGATCAGAACCGGAATCCGGTTCATCGGCGAGATGGCGCGAAACTCTTCGGGGATCGGAAAACCCGGTGGCGGCGCGATGATCTTGAGCGGCACGTCCTTGATATAGGCCAGTGCCCGCACAATCGAAGAGTAGGGCGACAACGGCCGCGAATAGAGTTTCATGACCGTCTCTCCCTCATGATTTTGAATTACCGCAATTCTTAAGGTTGCGGTTGCAAACTTCAAGCGGCAATGCCCAGGGCGCCCTCGAACAGCGCCCTTCCGTCATTGCCGCCATGGGCTGCTTCTATCAGGTTCTCGGGATGCGGCATCAGGCCAAGCACATTGCCTTGTTCATTGACGATGCCGGCAATGTCGTTGATCGAGCCGTTCGGATTGGTGCCTTCGGCATAGCGGAACACCACCTGGCCTTCGCCTTCGAGACGGGCAAGCGTGTCGGCGTCGGCAAAGTAATTGCCGTCATGATGCGCAACCGGCGAGCGGATGATCTGGCCCGGCTGGTAGCGGCGGGTGAACATGGTGTTGGCGTTGGCGATCTCGAGCTTGACTTGCCGGCAGACGAATTTCAGCGAGGTGTTGCGCATCAGCGCACCGGGCAGCAGTCCCGCCTCGACCAGGATCTGGAAACCGTTGCAGACGCCGATGACCATGACGCCCTTGGCGGCCTTTTCGGCGACCGCCCGCATCACCGGCATGCGCGCGGCGATGGCGCCGCAGCGCAGATAGTCGCCGAAGGAGAAGCCGCCTGGGATGGCGATCAGGTCGACATCGGGGATTTCTGTGTCGGTCTGCCAGACGGTTGCCGGCGCCTGTCCGGAAATCTTGGTCAGCGCCGCAATCATGTCGCGGTCGCGATTGAGGCCAGGCAGGAGGACGACAGCTGATTTCATTTTGGTTCGTAAGGCCTCTGAGCTTCGGCAAGTTCGCGCGGGTCGAGACGGCGTTCTATGCGTTCAAATCGATCATCCTGGCGGGCGAAAATGCCATAGATGTCACTTTGCGTTGCCACCACATGACCCCGCATAACACTCAATTCCCGTTTCGTCTCGGAACATCCTGACGAAGTTCACCAATTTCGTGATGCACGCATTTCAGCAGCTCGAACATCAACTCATTCACTTCCGGCATATTGCCTCCGACACAACCTCAGGTAAGCGTCACACTATAATTCTCGATCACCGTATTCGCCAGCAGCTTGTCGCACATGGCCTTGAGGTCGGCTTCGGCCTTGGCCTTGTCGCTTTCCGCCAGTTCGACGTCGAACACCTTGCCTTGCCGCACCGCGCCGACGCCATCGAAGCCCAGCCCTGACAGTGCGTGTTCGATTGCCTTGCCTTGCGGGTCCAGAACGCCGTTCTTGAGGGTGACGGTAATGCGGGCCTTGATCACGCTGGACATGCTCCTGTTCTGAATGTTGGGGCGCAAGCCGCTATCAGTGCGGCTTGCCTTTGAGGCCGTCGGTCGAGGCGACAAGCACCGGGCCGGTCGGACGCGGCGGCTCGTTCTCGTTCATGATGCCGAGGCGGCGGGCGACTTCCTGATAGGCCTCCACGAGGCCGCCCATGTCGCGGCGGAAACGGTCCTTGTCGAGCTTGTCCTGCGTTGCCACGTCCCACAGGCGGCAGGAGTCCGGCGAAATCTCGTCGGCCACGACGATGCGCATCATGTCGCCCTCGAACAGGCGGCCGCACTCGATCTTGAAGTCGACCAGCTGGATGCCGACGCCCATGAACAGGCCGGAGAGGAAATCGTTGACGCGGATGGCGAGCGCCATGACGTCGTCGATTTCCTGTGGGCTTGCCCAGCCGAACGCCGTGATGTGCTCTTCCGAAACCATCGGATCGTCGAGCGCGTCGGCCTTGTAGTAGAATTCGATGATCGAGCGCGGCAAAACGGTGCCTTCCTCGATGCCGAGGCGCTTGGACAGCGAACCGGCGGCGACATTGCGCACCACCACTTCGAGCGGGATGATCTCGACTTCCTTGATCAGCTGCTCGCGCATGTTGAGCCGGCGGATGAAGTGGGTCGGAATGCCCATGCGGTTCAAATGATTGAATATGTATTCGGAAATGCGGTTGTTGAGCACGCCCTTGCCGTCGATGACCTCGTGTTTCTTCTTGTTGAACGCGGTTGCGTCGTCCTTGAAGAACTGGATCAGCGTGCCCGGCTCGGGTCCCTCATAGAGGATCTTGGCCTTGCCTTCATAAATGCGGCGGCGATTTTTCATTTGAATTTTTCTCTGGATTTGCGGGCAGGCGGCAAGCGACCACTTCCTGTCCGTCCGCCTGAATTAATGCGGCGACGGTGACGTTCAATGCCGGGTCTATCCCAATCACACCGTTTGCTCAATCGGCAAATCCTTCCAATCAACCGCTTTCGGGACTGAAATGCCGCAGCGCAGCATATGACGAAGCATATTGACCGGCCCGCGACCTTTTGGTTTGTGCTTCGGCAACACATATTCACCTGCCAACGAATCGGATTTGACCCGGAGGGACTCCATGAGCAGCATGAAAGACCGCGAAGAGGGCTTCGAGCGCAAATTTGCATTCGACGAGGAGCTTCGGTTCAAGGCTTCGGCGCGGCGCAACAAGGCGCTTGGTCTGTGGGCCGCCGAAAAGCTCGGAAAATCCGGTGCCGACGCCGACGCCTACGCCAAGGAAGTGGTTGTTTCCGATATCGAGGAAGCCGGCGACCATGACGTATTCCGCAAGATCCGCAAGGATTTCGACGCCGCCGGCGTCGAGCAGTCCGATCACCAGATCCGCCGCACCATGGATGAACTGATGGCGCAGGCGATCGAGCAGATCAGGAACACCTGATCCGGCCTCTTACTGGACCAATCGACCGCCCGGCCGATCCGGGCGGTTTTTCTTTGCCTTGCGGCGGTTTCCGGCTGAAACTGCCGACGCTAACAAGGAAAGAGATTAGATGTCGCTGAAGTCCCGTCTTGCCGCCGATGAAACGCTGGTCACCGCCTGGTCCGGCGTGCCGGACGCGTTGACCGTGGAGATCCTCGCCAGGCAGGACTTCGATGCCGTCACGCTCGACATGCAGCATGGCGGTCATCACGAGGACAGCGTGCTGCGCGGTCTCGCCCCGGTGCTCGCCACCGGCAAGCCGGCGCTGGTGCGCATTCCCGTCGGCCGCTTCGACATGGCAAGCCGGGCGCTTGATTTCGGCGCCGAAGCGGTCATTGCGCCGATGGTCAATTCGGTGGCCGACGCAAAAATGTTTGCCGCCGCCATGAAATACCCGCCGCTCGGCGAGCGCTCCTGGGGGCCGACCTACGCCTTTCCTCGTCACGGCAAGGGCGACCAAGCCGATTGGCTGCGCGATGCCAACCAGCGCACCATGGCCTTCGCCATGGTCGAAACGCGTGCCGCGCTCGACGCGCTCGACGGCATTCTCGATACGCCGGGTATCGACGGCATTTTCCTCGGCCCATCGGATTTCTCGATCGCCTGGTCGAACGGCACGACCGTCAATTCGACGCTCGAAAGCATGATGGAAACCGTGGCTTCGATCGCCGAACGCACCCGCAAGGCTGGCAAACACGCCGCGATCTACGTCATCGAACCGGCCATTGCCGGCCGCGTCGTGTCGATGGGCTACCGCCTGCTGGCCACCGGATCCGAACACGCGCTGGTTTCGCTGGGAGCCAAGACGCTGCTGAAAGACATCAAGGATTCGATCGGGGCCTGAGCAGGCTCCTCGGGATTTCGCTAGCCTCTCGCGCCGGGGGCGCTCTGCGATCAGATATGCGCGGTTTCAGCCGCCGCTACTGTGTCGATGCGCCTGAATCTGTCGAACAGGACGCGAAGCACTGCGATCCACCAATTGTTGAAGGCCACTAGCGGCAATGCCGTGAGGACCGAGCCCAGCATGGCCGCTGCCGCGCCGAAGGCAGCGGAGCCGCTGGTCAAAAAAACCCAGGACCCCAACGAGCAGATGACCGGCACATGCACGAGATAAAGCGGGAATGACAAGTCGCCGAAGAAGCGCGCGGCTTTGCCCGTCAGCCACGATGGCGGGCTCCGCGAGGCCACCACGGCATAGATGAGCATGACGCTGCCCAATGTGGCGATATAGGCCCGCCTGGCGCTCTCGGGGAGACCGCCGGCCTCCAGCACGGCAAAGGGGCGGTAGATGCCAACCGAATTCCCGGCATAGCCCAGCAAAGCCAATGAGACAGCGACGAGGGCCAGCCTTGTACAAGCGTTCGGACGAAATTTCGAGGCGAGCAGAAGATGCAGCGAAAGCCCGACGGGGAAGGCGACCAGAACGAAATTGACCAACCACGCCAAGAACACGCCGATGGCAAGCACGAGCCAGGAAAGCGAAGGTATGCGGTCGTGCAGGAAGAAGATGGCCGGCGCGAGAGCAAAGACCATCAGGCTGCCCCAGAACTCGAACCACATGGTCCACAGGCTCGTGTCGTAGTAGCTGTCCCCGAAAATGAACGTCCGCCATGCCCCTTGCGCGAAGGCGTCCGAAAAGTTCGCGGTCTCTGGCGTCAGCTGCTTTGCGGCATAGGCGAAATTGGCGAGCCAGGGTGATCCGGTCTGGGCGCCCGCATCCCGGAAGAAATACAGCTCCTGCCTGAAGATGAGGCAGGACAGCAGCACCGTGACAAGCACGGGCCCCGCAAGCCGTGGCAGGCGCTTGGCCGCGGCCAGCAGGAGATCCCCGATCTTGCGGCTCGCGAAATAACGTTTCACCAGCACGAAGGAGGACAGCACGAAGAACAGATACACGGCGGACTGGCCATTCAGCGCGACGAAGACGAAGCTCGTTTGCAACGAGTTGGCTGGGCCATTCGCAAAAATACCGCTCGCCGAAGGCGCAAAACCGAGCAGCGTGTGCCAGAACATCACGACGATTGACGCAATGCCCCGCAACAATTCCAGCGAATCGTCCTTACGCAAATCCCAGCCCCCTTACTTCGCAGCCGCCTTGGCTTATCCGACCGGCCATTTGCCGTAAAGCTGCCCGGCGGCCATCGTCTTGCCAGGCATATAACCTCCAAAAGCGGGGCATGGACGGCCGAGCGACTAGAGATCCGTCAAGAACTTGGCAAAGGTCATCGAACCTTCTGGCCATGGGCCGAAGCCTGAATCCTCGCTGAGATGACCCGTCTCGCCGGCGTCGATGAACAGTGAGCCCCAGGCGCCGGCGATGTCCTCGGCGACATCGAAGGGACAAAAGGGATCGTTGCGGCTGGCGATCAAGATGGAGGGAAACGGCAGCGGCTCGCGCGGATAAGGGCCGAAGGTCATCAGATGCCTTGGCTTGATCTTGGGATTGGCGACGTCGGGCGGTGCCACGAAGAAGGCGCCGGCGACCGGCTTCTGAAATTGCGGAATGGCTTGTACGGCCGCGGCCACTCCCAGTGAGTGAGCGACGAGAACGACAGGTCTCTGCGCCTCGTTGACCGCTTTGGCCACGCTCGCCGTCCAGTCCTCGCGCACCGGCTTAGACCACTCCGCCTGTTCCACGCGCCGCGCCGTCGACAGCTTCGATTGCCAGCGGGTCTGCCAATGCTCGGGCCCGGAATTGGTGTATCCGGGAATGATCAGAATATCTGCGTCCTTGACTTTCATGGCGCTGAGATAGCGAGCGCGATTGTCTGATGCAACCATTGATGGATGCGCTCACGCTCGCAATGGTGAACACCATGTTTGCTTTTCGCGGTCTTGTGTGAACGATGGCGATCGACGATCTCTGTCGGGAAAGAAACAGCCGTGGAGGGACCGGGATTTTGGCGCTGACACGACGAACAATGATCGGCGGCGCCGGGGTCCTGGCTTTGGGAACTTCGCGAAACGTCGCCGCAACGGAGACAATGATGAGCGAACTGCCATTTGCCGCCACCACGCCGGTGAGCGTCGCCCGGGTCGGGCTGAAGGCGCGTGATGCCGAAAGCCTCGCGGCCTATTATCGCCGGGTTGTCGGCCTGCAGGAACTGAGCCGTGCCGATGGTGCGATCACCCTGGGCGCAGCCGACCGTCCGCTGCTGGTCCTTGAACCGGACGTGTCCGCCAAGCCGGACGATCCGCGCGGCGCCGGCCTCTTCCATACGGCATTCCTGCTGCCTAGCCGCGCCGATCTCGGCCGCTGGATCAAGCATGCCATCGCAGACAAGATCGCCATCGAGGGCGCTTCGGACCATCTGGTCAGCGAAGCGCTGTACCTGACCGATCCCGAGGGCAACGGCATCGAGATCTATGCCGACCGCCGCCCGCAGGACTGGAAATGGAACGGCGACAGGATCGCCATGGCGACCGAGCGGATGAACATTCCTTCCGTCGTTGCCGAAGTGCCGGCCGGCGATGCCGGCTGGCAGGGCGCGCCGGAAAACAGCATTGTCGGCCATGTCCACCTGCGCGTCGGCAGGCCGGAAGAGGCCGAAGCCTGGTGGAACCAGGAATTCGGTTTCGACACGGTGGCCAAATATGGCGGCCAGGCGGTGTTCCTGTCGTCAGGCCATTACCACCACCACATCGGCGCCAATGCCTGGCAGAGCGCCGGCGCCGCCCGCCGCGACCCGGCCCGTTCGGGCCTCGCCTGGGTAGAGATGCGTTCGGATAATGTGAGCAGCGAAACGACCCGCGAGGACCCCTGGGGCACGGTGATCAGGACTGTTCCCGGCAAGGCTTGATTGGCGAAAGCGTCGGCGCGAGCGTCTTCTCCCCATCTATACGGGGAGAAAGACCCGGCAGGGCAATGAGGGCAAGTCTTGAGATTGTCGAAGCCGACGAGGGTTCATCGCCGAAGTCGGTGCCGCCCCGCCTGCCGGCACCTTCTCCCGGTATGGGGAGAAAGAAGCTGTACTCACGCCTCTCCGAACACCCGCTTGAAAATCGTGTCGACGTGCTTGGTGTGGTAGCCCAGGTCGAATTTTTCGCGGATTTGCGCCTCCGGCAGCGCGGCTGTCACTTCCTTGTCGGCAAGGAGTTCCTCAAGGAAATCAGCGCCTTGTTCCCATACTTTCATGGCGTTGCGTTGCACCAGCCGGTAGGAGTCCTCGCGCGACAGGCCGACCTGCGTCAGCGCCAGCATCACGCGCTGGGAATGCACCAGGCCGCGGAACTTGTTCATGTTGTTCAGCATGTTCTCGGGATAGACGACCAGCTTGTCGACGACGCTGGTCAGGCGTGACAGCGCGAAATCGAGCGTCACCGTGGCGTCCGGGCCGATCATGCGCTCGACCGAGGAATGCGAGATGTCGCGTTCGTGCCAGAGCGCCACGTTCTCCATCGCCGGCAACGCCATGGAACGCACCATGCGGGCAAGGCCGGTGAGGTTTTCGGTCAGCACCGGGTTGCGCTTGTGCGGCATCGCCGACGAGCCTTTCTGGCCCGGCGAAAAATACTCTTCCGCTTCCAGCACTTCGGTGCGTTGCAAATGCCGGACCTCGATCGCCAGCCGCTCGATCGACGAGGCGATGACGCCGAGCGTGGCGAAGAACATGGCGTGGCGATCGCGCGGAATCACTTGCGTCGACACCGGTTCCGGCTTCAGTCCCAGCTTTTGGGCCACATGTTCCTCGACATAGGGCTCGATGTTGGCGAAGGTGCCGACCGCCCCTGAAATTGCACAGGTGGCAATGTCTTCGCGCGCGTGCACCAGCCGCTCGCGGCAGCGCGAGAATTCGGCGTAGGCCTGCGCCAGCTTGATGCCGAAGGTGGTCGGCTCGGCATGGATGCCGTGGCTGCGTCCAATGGTGACAGTGTCCTTGTGCTCGAAGGCGCGGCGCTTGAGCGCTGCGAGCAACGTGTCGATGTCGGCGAGCAGGATGTCGCTGGCACGGGTGAGTTGCACCGCAAAGCAGGTGTCGAGCACGTCCGAGGACGTCATGCCCTGATGGATGAAGCGCGCGTCGGGCCCGACGAATTCGGCAAGATGGGTGAGGAAGGCGATGACATCATGCTTGGTGATGCGCTCGATCGCGTCGATCTTGTCGACGTCGAATTCCGCCGCGCTTCCCTTTTCCCAAATGGTCTTAGCCGCTTCCTTGGGGATGACGCCCAGTTCGGCCAGCGCGTCGCAGGCATGGGCCTCGATTTCGAACCAGATGCGAAACCGGGTTTCGGGCGACCAGATGGCGACCATTTCTGGCCGGGAATAGCGAGGGATCATATGGATCGATTCCAGCTTCGCGTTGCGTTGGTCGCGTCCTAACAGAGGCGGGCAAAATGCTCAACGTTGCTGCTGCGCAAACCAGAGGCCGGTCAAGCGGAAATAAAGCCGGATTCCCCAGGCGAGTGAAGGCGGGCGCATGGACCTTAGAGGAGATTGGACGCGGTTGATTGCCCAATCAAAGCGTCGTGCGGGCCAAAGCCGATGCATCCAATCCGCTCGTCATTTGTTATTGTCGGCAATCCCAATGGCAACCACCCCAATGGAGAACCTGACATGACCGACACCAGCAAAATTCGTGAGCACATGGAAGTCGTCGGCGCCGATGGCGTGCATATCGGCACCGTCGACAAGGTCGAGGGCCAGCGCATCAAGCTGACCAGGGCCGACAGCAGGGCGCTCACAAGGGCCATCACCATTATATTTCCCTGGCCTTGGTTGCCGAGGTCGATGGCAAGAAGGTTTGGTTGTCCGCGAATTCGGATGTCGCGGTGACGTTCGAAGAAGAAAAATCCGATCCGGTTTGATCGAAGGCTTTAGCCCAGGCGCGACGACCAGACGGGAAACAGATCGTTGCCCGCTGGCGTCGCGGCAAACACACCACGGCTGATGGCCCGCGCCATGGTGGCGCCGGCCGCGGCATAGAGATCGACCGCTGCGTCGGCGGTCAGTTCGACCCCGCTCCTGCCGGTGGCCAGCGCGAACACCAGGTCGCCGTCGGCCGGCGTGTGCGTCGGCCAGATGGCGCGCACGAAGCCGTCATGCGCCGAAATCGCCAGGCGTTTCGCGGCGGCCTTGGTGAGGACCGCGTCTGTCGCGATGATGGCGATGGTCGTGTTGCCGCCGCTTTCCATCTGCCGCCCGTGATCCTTGTCGCGGTATTTCAGCAAGATCCGCTTTGCGTCGTCGGGCATGGGCGAGGGATAACCGAGCCCGCCGAATTCATCGCCGATTTCGAAGGGCGCCGCCCAGAAATAGCGGGTGCGGCCGACGGTGACCGATCCGGTTGGGTTGACGGCCGCCAGCGCGCCGATGGTGACGCCATTGTCCAGCAACGTCGAGGCGGAACCCAGGCCACCCTTCAGCCCCGACGTCAGTGCACCGGTACCGGCGCCGGCCGTGCCAAGTTGGAAATCGACGGCGGCTGCCTGTACCGACTCGTAGCCAAGGTCGCGATAGGGCGGATAGCGGCCCCAGTCCTTGTCGCCGCCATTGCGTAGGTCGAACAGGATCGCCGCCGGAACGATCGGCACCCGGAAGCCGCCCACCTCGAAGCCGATGCCGCGTTCGCGTAGCGCGGCCTGCACGCCGGACGCAGCATCGAGGCCGAAGGCCGAACCGCCCGACAGCACAACCGCATGGATTGTCTCCACGGAATTGTGCGGTTCCAGCAGATCCGTCTCGCGGGTTCCAGGCGCGCCGCCAAGGATTTGCACACCCGCCACCGCCGGCTCGTCGCAAAGGACGGTCGTCACGCCGGAGTTAAGCCTGGCATCGGAAGCATTGCCGACGCGCAGGCCGGCAACGTCTGATATGAGATTGCGCGGACCGGTGCGGAACATCAGTTGTTTTCCAAGGGCACGAACCGGGTGCCGTCGAAGCGGAAGACACGGTAGGGGCTCTGGTTGAGGTCGCCCTTGGCGTCGAAGCGGACGGGCCCGATCGCCGTCGTGAAATCATGCCCGGTGAGCGCATCGGTCAGTGGTTTGCCGGAGCCAGCAGCGTCCGCCGTCGCCGCCTTGGCGATCTCGACCGCCGCATAGGCCGGCAAGGTGTAGCCATCCGGCACGATCTTTTGCGCGGAGAAGCTCTCCAGAACTTTAGGGTCCGCGACATCGGCCCATTCGGGCGGCGCGATCATCAGGGTGCCCGTTGCATAAGGCACGTCGCCGGGCGGCGTGCGCAGGTTTTCGCCGCCGGCGAGGACGATGCCCGTCTGGAGCTGGGCGGCATCGCGCCCCATGATGGCGATGTCGTCGCCGTCGCCGCCGGCAAAAACATGCGTGGCGCCGGCCTTTTTCAGCCGCCCCACCAGGCCGATCTGGTTGTCGAGCTGCGGCCGGAACGTGTCGACGAAGACCGGTTTCAGCGCTGCCTGCTCGGCCGCCGCGCGAAGTGTCTCGGCGATCTCGCGGCCATAGATGGTGCCGTCATCGATGATGGCGAACAGTTCGTCACGCCACAGCCGGGTGAGGTTAGAGGCGACAGCGTTGCGCTCATCGTCGCCGCGTGGTCCCAAGCGATATACCGGCCAGCCTGTCTTGGCGCGGCGGTCGGTCAGGCTTTCGGTTCGCACGCCGATGGTGATGACCGGGATGTTGGCGTCCTTCAGGACAGGCATCGCCGCTTCGATAGCCTCCGTGCAGAGGAAGCCGATCACGACATTGACCTTGGCTGCCACGAACTCGCTGGCCGCCAAGGCGCCGCCATTGCCGGTGCAGGCGTCATCCACGGTCTTGAAGTGGATGCCGTTCGCCTCTGCCGCGAGCCGGGCGCCGGCCTCGATCTGCTTGCCGAGGATGGCCGATGGTCCCGACAGGGGCGCGGCGACGCCGATCGTGAGCGTCTGGGCGCCGGCGGCACCGGTCAGCAACAGCCAGGCCAGTGCGATGGATATCGTTCCCCCGGATCGCATCCTGTCGAACCGTCCCTCCAAGCCCGCGCGCGGGCGCCAATTCCCGCCAAGACCTAAAGGCTGTCCGGCCTTGGTGCAACACGCGAATTCCGGATATGGGCCAAGCACTTCGCTTGTGGCATGTGATGTCTGGCCATATATAACAGTTCAGGTTTTGGCTGTGGAAATCTCCAGTGCTGAAGATAAACGATATTGGACCGCAGGCCTATCGCGACGCGATGAGCCATTTTGCCGGTCACGTTCATGTGGTGACCACCGACGGACCCGCCGGCAAGCGTGGCGCGACGGTGATCGCGGCTTGTTCCGTGTCGGACACGCCGCCGACCATCCTGGTCTGCCTCAACCGTGAAAACCCCAAAAACGAGCCGTTCGTGAAGAACGGCAGGTTTGCCTTGAACACGCTGGCTTCGCACCAGGAGCCGCTGTCGATTGGATTCTCCGGTATGACTGGGTTGCCGGTCGAAGAGCGTTTCGCGCTTGGCGAGTGGGACGTGATTTCCACCGGCGCGCCGACGCTGAAGGGCGCGCTCGCCGTTTTCGATTGCGAGTTGATCGACACCAAGGACCTGGCCACCCATCGTGTGCTTTTTGGCAAGGTGACAGGCCTTCGCATGGGCGATAATTTGCGGCCGCTGATCTACCACGCGCGCGGCTACCACGTCCTGGAAAGTGGGGCGGCCGCACCCACGGAGAAAGAATGAGCGACTTGAAACCGCGCCCCGTGCCGCGGACGATCGATGAGACGCTCGATCTCCTGACCGGCGCGGACTATGTCGCGGACCGGTCGCTGGCAACGGTACTTTTCCTGTCGCTGCGCATGAAACGGCCGCTTTTCCTCGAGGGGGAGGCCGGCGTCGGCAAGACCGAGATCGCCAAGGTGTTGGCCGAGGCGCTTGGCCGCCGGCTGATCCGCCTGCAATGCTATGAGGGGCTCGATGTCTCCTCGGCCGTCTATGAGTGGAATTACGCCGCGCAGATGATAGAAATCCGCATGGAGGAGGCTGCCGGCAAGGTCGAGCGCTCCGCCATGGAGCGCAACGTCTTCTCGGAAAAATACCTGATCCGCCGGCCGGTGCTCGATGCGCTGACCGGCAAGACGGGCGCGGCCCCGGTCTTCCTGATCGACGAGCTCGACCGCACCGACGAAGCGTTCGAGGCCTTCCTGCTCGAGATCCTCTCCGACTTCCAGGTGACGGTGCCTGAACTCGGCACGATCAAGGCGGAAGAGCCGCCGATCGTCATCATCACCACCAATCGCACGCGTGAGATCCACGACGCGCTGAAGCGGCGCTGCCTCTATCACTGGGTCGACTATCCCAATACGGAACGCGAGCTGGAGATCGTGCGCCGCAAGGTGCCTCGGGCCAACCAGCGGCTTTCGGCCGAAGTGGTCTCCTTCATCCAGAAGCTGCGCCAGCTCGAGCTGTTCAAGGTACCTGGCGTCGCCGAAACCATAGACTGGGCCGGTGCACTGACTGAACTCGACAAGGTGGCGCTCGATCCGGAGACCGTGTCCGACACGATCGGCGTGCTGCTGAAATACCAGGACGACATTGCCCGCATCGGTGCGGGTGAGGGCCGGCGCATCCTCGACGAGGTCAAGGCCGAGCTCGCGGCGGCGGAGTAGGGGAATGAAGGCGTCGCGTCCCGACCCCAGAGAGGCGACCGAGGACGGGCGGATCGCCGACAATATCGTCTATTTCGCCCGCACCTTGCGCAAGGCCGGCATGCGGGTCGGGCCGGCCTCGGTCAAGGACGCGATCGAGGCGGTGCTCGTCGCCGGCATCGGCTCGCGCGATGATTTTTACTGGACGCTGCACGCCGTGCTGGTATCGCGCCATGAGGATCATGCCACCTTCGACGAAGCCTTCAGGCTGTTCTGGAAATCGCGCGAACTGATCGAGAAGCTGCTGGCGATGTTTTCGCCGGTGGCCCCCGACGTCAGGCAGAAGCAGAAGCCGCGCGCGGCCGAAAACCGCGTCAGCCAGGCGATGTTCGAAGGCCACCAGAAAAAGCAATCACCGCAGGAAGTCCCTGAGATCGAAGTCGACGCCCGCTTCACCTTTTCCGGCAACGAGGTGTTGCGGGGCAAGGATTTCGCGCAGATGAACGCAGCCGAGATGGCCGATGCCAGGAAGGCTATCGCCGAGCTGCGATTGCCTTTCGACATGGTGCGGACCCGCCGCTTCAAGGCCGATGCGCACGGCCGCCGCATCGATCCACGCGCCATGATGCGCTCGGCGGCGCGCACCGGCGGTGAATTGATCCTGCCGAAATTCCGCTCGGTCCGCGAAACCCACCCGCCGCTGGTGGTACTGGCCGACATTTCCGGTTCGATGAGCCAGTACACGCGCATCTTCCTGCATTTCCTGCATGCGCTGACGGAAAAGCGCCGGCGCGTGCACACTTTCGTCTTCGGCACGCGGCTGACCAATTTGACCCGGCAGATGCGCCACCGCGATCCCGATGCCGCTCTTGCCGACTGCTCGGCGGCGGTCAAGGACTGGTCGGGCGGCACGCGCATCGGCGATACGCTGGCAGAGTTCAACCTTGTATGGTCGCGGCGCGTGCTGGGACAGGGCGCGATGGTGCTTTTGATCACCGACGGGCTGGAGCGCGACGACGTCATGGGCTTGTCGGAAGAGATGGAGCGGCTGCACAAATCCTGCCGGCGGCTGATATGGCTGAATCCGTTGTTGCGCTTCGATGGTTTTCAGGCGCGCGCCCGAGGCGTCAAGGCGATGCTGCCGCATGTCGACGAATTCCGCTCGGTGCACAATCTCGAAGCGCTCGCCGATCTCTGCGCCTCACTCGACAAGAAATCGGCGCTTTCGGTCGATCCGCGGCGGTGGATGGGTGCTGGCGCGAGGCACGCCGCATAGCCATATGTTTCCTGGTTCCCTGGAAAAACAGACCCTGAGAGAAGCAACGATGAGCGACAGCATTTATCTCGATGAGGCCCGCGACCCGCTGATCATCGCGGAAACCTGGATGAAGGACGGCAAGGATGTGGCTATCGCGACCGTGGTCGAGACCTGGGGTTCGGCGCCACGCCCGGTCGGCAGCCACCTTGTCATCGATGCCGATGGCAATTTCCACGGGTCCGTTTCGGGTGGGTGCGTCGAGGGCGCCGTCGTGACCGAGGCGGTCGACGTCATCGGCTCCGGCAAGGCCAAGATGCTGGAGTTCGGTGTGGCCGATGAGACGGCCTGGCAGGTGGGCCTGTCCTGTGGCGGCCGTATCAAGGTTTATGTTGAGCGATTGGGCTGACCTCGGATGGATCCCTACGCGCTGAAGACGCTCAATGCCGAACGACGCGCCCGCCGCGCGGCGATCCTCGTCACCGATCTCGGTGATGGTCGCGATCGTATCGTGCGGGAGGGCGATCAGGTCGCCGGCGATCTCGGAGCGGCGATCGCCAAGGCGTTTCGATCCGGCGATTCCGGCTCCGTCGAGGCGGAAGGTCGGACATTTTTTCTCAATGCGCATCTGCCGCAGCCGCGCATGGTGGTGATCGGCGCCGTCCATATCAGCCAGGCGCTCGCGCCGATGGCCCGGATCGCCGGCTATCCCCTGGAGATCATCGATCCGCGGACCGCCTTCGCCACATCGGACCGGTTTCCCGACGTCGCCTTGCATGCCGACTGGCCGCAGGATGTGCTGGAGCGCCAGCCGCTCGACAGTTACACCGCGCTCGCCGCTGTCACCCATGACCCGAAGATCGATGATTTCGCGCTGAAGGCGGCACTCGACGCCAACTGCTTCTATGTCGGGGCACTTGGCAGCCGCAAGACGCATGCCAAGCGCGTCGAGCGCCTGCTGGCGCTAGGCGCGAGTGCCGACCAGATCGCGCGTATCCACGCGCCGATCGGGCTGGACATCGGGGCGGCAAGCCCCGCCGAGATCGCCGTCGCCATTCTCGCGCAGACCATCCTTGCCTTCCGCTCGCGCGGTCTCGATGTGAAGGGCGCGGCGGCGTGAAATTTGGTCCGATACCAATCGAGGCCGCCGAGGGGGCGGTGCTGGCGCATGCCACCACGGCGGGCGAAAAGCGGTTTCGCAAGGCGCACAGGCTGAGCGCCGAAGATGTCTCCATACTCAAAGGGGCGGGTATCCTGCAGGTCGTCGCGGCCGTGCTGACCCCTGACGATCTCGGCGAGGACGCCGCGGCGCAAAGAATTGCGCAGAGCATGACCTTTGGCGGCATCGAGGCGAAGCCTGCCGCCACCGGTCGGGTCAATCTCCACGCCAAGGCGGCTGGTATCTTCACGGTCAACGCCGCTGTCATCGACGCCATCAATGCCGTCGATCCGGCCATCACCATCGCCACGCTGGCCCGGCACGCGCCGGTCGAAAAGGGCCAGATGGTCGCGACGGTGAAGATCATTCCCTTCGCGGTCTCTTCCGCGTTGGTCGACGCCGTGGTGAAAATCTGCGCCGGCGTCGAAATTTTTGCCGTCAACGCCTATCAGCCGGTGCGTGTAGGTGTCATTCAGACGGTGCTGCCGGGGATCAAACCAACTGTGCTCGACAAGACGTTGCGCGTCACCGAAGCCCGGCTGTCGCGCTCGGGCGGCAGGCTGACGGCGGAGCGCCGCACGCCGCATGAGATCGGCCCTGTCGCCGAGGCCGCCATCGCGCTTGCGCGCGACAACGACATGGTGGTGATCTTCGGGGCTTCAGCCATGAGCGATTTCGCCGACGTCATTCCGGCGGCGATCGAGAGGGCGGGCGGTACCGTCATCCGCGCGGGCATGCCTGTCGATCCCGGCAATCTGCTGGTGCTCGGCACACTCGGCGGCAAGCGCGTCATCGGCGCGCCTGGCTGCGCCCGCAGCCCCAAGGAAAACGGCTTCGACTGGGTGCTCGACCGGTTGATTGCAGGCCTCGATGTCACCGCGCGCGACATCGCCGGCATGGGTGTCGGCGGCCTGCTGATGGAGATACCGACGCGGCCGCAGCCGCGCGAGCCGCTGCCGGCCAAAAACCGGCTCAAGGTCGGGATCGTGCTTCTGGCGGCGGGCCGGTCGAGCCGCATGGGCGGGCCGAACAAGCTGATGGCGCTGTTCGACGGTCAACCGCTGGTGCGCCGCACCACCGAACGCGCGCTCGCCTCGAAGGCTTCAGGCACGATTGTCGTCACCGGCCATCAGCGCGAGCGGGTCCGCGCGGCATTGTCGGGCCTCGACGTCACCTTCGCCGACAATCCCGATTTTGCCGATGGCCTGTCGACCTCGCTGAAGGCCGGTACTGCCTATCTCCCCGAGGACATCGCTGGTGCGATGATCGTTCTGGGAGACATGCCGGGTGTCGCGTCCGACGACCTTGACAGGCTCATCGATGCCTTCCGCCGGGCCGGCGGCAACTCAGTGGTCCGCGCCTCGCATGAAGGCAAACGCGGCAATCCGGTGCTCCTGCCGCGTTCGCTGTTCGCGGCCCTCGCCCATCTCGAAGGCGACACCGGCGCACGCCATCTGGTCGAGGCCGAGGGGCTCGATGTCATCGATGTCGAGATCGGCGAGGGCGCATCCGTCGACGTCGACACCCGAGAGGCGCTGGAAAGCGCAGGCGGCGTGCTGCAGGATTGACAAACCCGGCCTGTATTCCGCATGCCTTTCTGTATGGCATTCCCCATCTTGCTTCGCCGCCGCTTATCTCGCGCTTTCCTGGCCTTTCTGGCTGCAATCATATTTCCGATCGCTGCTCACGCTGACGCTCTCACGCTAAAACCGTTCAAGGACGATGTCTTCGCCTATCCGGCGACGCTCTCATCCGACAGCAACGGCGCCTACACGGTCCTCGACTACCGTGAGATGCGCGACATCAACCAGCGCGACGAGGTGCCGGAAAAGCGCGTGCATGCCCAGTACACCGACACCGGCGTGCGCAAGGTACAGCAGGATCTGCTGCTGAAGACGGACGCTGGCGATGTCAGGTATGTCGCCGTCGGCAAGACGCAAGGGGCCGCCGTCATCGTGCTCTATCTGCACGGGCAGGGCGGCAGCCGTAAGCAAGGCGTCGACGACTTCACCTTCGGTGGCAATTTCAACCGCCTCAAGAACCTGATGGCCGGCAATGGCGGGCTCTACATCTCTCCGGATTTTCCTGATTTCGGCGACAAGGGCGCAGCACAGGTCGCGGCCCTGATCGATCACTATGCCGAACAGTCCCCGGGCGCGAAAATCTTCGTCGCCTGCGGCTCGATGGGTGGAGCGCTGTGCTGGAAGCTTGCCGCACGCAAGGATACTGGCGGCCGCGTGAATGGACTGCTGCTGCTCGGATCGCTGTGGGACGAGGGCTTTCTCGCAAGTCCCGCCTTTAAGCGTCGCGTGCCAGTGTTCTTCGGCCAGGGCAGCCATGACGTGGTCTTTCCCGTGGCCAGCCAGGAAGCGTTCTTCCGCTCCATCCTTGCGAAATCAAAAACCTATCCGACCCGCTTCGTCCGCTTCGAAACCGGTACCCACGGCACGCCGATCCGCATGGTCGACTGGCGCGGCACGCTCAACTGGATGCTGTCGAAGGCGCCGTAAAGGCCAATGTGTGGACCGCTCTAAGGTGCGGTGTTGTAGTCGACAATGGTCTGCGGATTCTCCTCGCCGTCATAGGACGCGTCGACGTCATACTGAACCAGCGAAAAATCGCCGTTGCGGAACAGATACGTCCCGGCATCCGAAGCATCGCCGACGCCGCGCCATTTGTTGAACGTGGTGATCGTGTGGGCGTCCTGGTCATAGTCGGAATTGACCGCCCATCCTGTGGTCTGGAAGCCGATTACCGTTACACTCAACAGCTTGCCTTCGCTGTCATTATTCTCGTAGCGTATATCGGTCTGAGGTTCGGCGAACTGCAATTGCCTGACACCGTCCACCTCGTCGGTCATGTAATAGACCGAGCTTTCATTGTAGGCGGCGGCCGAGCAGGAGAAGTGGAATAGGCGGGTTTCCTTGTCCGGGTCGCCCGGCTGAGCATTCTTGTCCTTGTATTTGATCGAAAAGACCTCCGGCTCATTGGCCAAAAGATCCTTGTCGCACTGGTCGCCATAGGTCGCGAGGAAGGCCTTCTTGGCCTGTTCCAGCGCGGTATCCTTCTTCGGCGGCGGCGGACCGTCGCCGCAGCTTGGCGGCAACGCCTCGTCGAGATCGGCGGTGGAGGGCTTCAGCGCGCCCTTGTCGATGAAGATCGGCTGGAAGGGTGGCGCCTGGATCTGGGCATTGACCTGGCGCAGCGTGTAGCAGCCGGCGAAAACCTTCGCTTCGCCCTTCTTGTCGGTTGCCTGGATGGCGACCGGGACGTTGTAATAGATGCTGCCCGCCGCGCCCTCGTCCGAAATCGGACCAGTCCTGACCTCCACCCTGTCGGTGCCGTCATAGCCCTTGACGAATGTATCGAAATCCTTTGCCGGCTTTGTATCGCCGTAGTAGCCCCAGGCGCGCGCGAATTCATGCCGGTTGATGGCGCTGTAGAGAGAGCGGACGACCGCATCCGCGCTCGACCGATCATCGACGTAGGGCGCTTCGGGTGTATCGCTGGCGGCCAATGCCGTCTGGCCTGTCGTGGCAAGGGAGAGAAGGGCAGTCGCTGCGAGAAGGGCGCGTCTCATCGGGAATCTCCGCTCGATAACGAAGATTCTACCATGGCGATTGCGGCGACGTGGTGACGCCGTGCGGCTTCCGCTTGAAGAATCGCGGTTAAGGGCGCTACGTCCTTCCGCCGGTGTTCCTGCCGGACAGGAGATCTGACGTGACGATATCGATGTATGAGGCATCCGTGCCCGTGTTTTCAGCCAGGCTGAAGGCACTTTCCAGTGTGCTGGCGGCAGCCGAACAGAACGCGCTTGATCGCAAGATCGACCCGCAGGTGTTTTTGACGGCGCGGCTTGCGCCCGACATGTTCGCGCTGACCCGGCAGGTGCAGATCGCAACCGACCATGCCAAGGGCGCGCCGTCACGGCTGGCCGGCCGCGAAGTGCCGAAATACGAGGACAATGAAGCAAGCTTTGCCGAACTCGAAGCGAGGATCGCCAAGACGGTCGCCTATCTGGCGACTTTTTCGGCCGCCGATATCGACGGGTCGGATGACAGGATGATCGAGTTGAAGCTGGCGGGCCGGGAAACGACATTGCGCGGCATGCAGTATCTGCTGCATGTGGCCATGCCCAACTTCTATTTCCACCTCACCACCGCCTACGACATCCTTCGCCACAATGGCGTGCCGCTTGGCAAGGCGACGTTCCTGGGATCGCGTTGAGGAATCGAGATGTCCTGGATCGATCCGGGGCATCTCGCACCTGCTTAGCGGATGGACATTTCGCGGGCGATGCGCGGGAAATCGGCGGGCTTGACGCCGATGTCGGCACGCTCGGCATTGCTCATCGAATGAAGCAACACGAGCGCCGCGCGATACCTCTGATGTTCCTGCGGACGCGGCCGGGCGAACATTTCCGTGAAGAAACCCATGATTCAGGCTCCTGATTGGTCCTCCACGCCAGACAGTATAGGTGAATCGTGAAGATTGTGCATTGCAGCATTTGCATGCCTGCCATGCCCGGATGATTTTTTACAATTTTATTTCGGCCCCGATGAGACTTCTGCGCCGCGCCAGTCGGTGGCATGTATTTTTAACGAGCCGGTTCTATGCTCGGTAATCCAGACAGTCAGGCAAGGGGAGGCTGACATCGCTACTAGCGCCAAGCGTGATTTCGCTTCGTTGCTCGACGACCTCTTCGTTGCCTCCGAAAAAGGCGACGGCAGCGAGGGCGAGGAGACCGGCGCGCGCCCCTCCATCCCGTTCGACTATCTCTCGGTCGCCGATGAACTCCATTCCGGCCGCATCAAAGTATCCGCCGCGGAATATCGCGAGGCTGGTGTCGATCTGGCCAGCGAATTTGCCGCCTTGCTTGAACAGGCCAGGCTCGCCCTGGCTGGCGAAGAGCCGAAGCCGGAAGAAAAATTGCCGCCAATCGATCCTGAATCGATTGCGGTCGAACTGGGATTGGATCAGCCCAAGAACGCTGCCGATTTCGGTCGCATGCGCCGCAGCTTTGCTTTCGCCAATCATCCCGACCGCGTTGCGCCGCATTTGCGCCAGCGCGCCATGATCCGCATGCAGATCGCCAATATGCTGATCGACGAGGCCAAGCGCCGCGCCGTGGCCGCCGCACGCCGCTAACCGCCTCTGCTCACGCAAAAGTCGGCCCGGCTAGGCTTGGAGAGCGCCTCCGCTTTTCCTATAAGATGCGAATTCCTCTCCGCGCAGCCGCGCATACATTCCCTCCGGAGCAGAATTCCATGCACAAACGCCGTCTCGGTCGGACCGATCTTCTTGTTACCCAGATTTGCCTCGGTTCGATGACCTGGGGCCAGCAAAACACCGAGGCCGAGGGCCATGCCCAGATGGACCTGGCCTTCTCGCATGGCGTCAATTTCATCGATACCGCCGAACTCTATCCGATCCCGCCCAAGGCGGAGACGCAAGGGCGGACCGAGAAGATCATTGGCAGCTGGATGAAGGCCAAGGGCAATCGCGACAAGGTGATCCTTGCCTCAAAGGTTGTCGGTCGCACGGCCAATGCCTGGTTTCGCGGCGACCGGCCCTCGCAATTGGTGCGGGCCGATATCTTTGATGCCATCGACAAGTCGCTGGCCAAGCTCGGCACGGACTATCTCGACCTTTATCAAATCCATTGGCCGGAACGAGACATCCCCTGGGGTGCCAACCCAACGCGCATCGGGGCGGTGGCGCGGCGTGCCGATTCTGTCGGCGCACCAGTCGGCGAAACGCCGATCGCGGAGACGCTCGCGGTGTTCGAGGAACTGGTGAAGGCAGGAAAAATCCGCCATTTCGGCCTTTCGAACGAGAGTTCCTGGGGCGTGATGCGCTTCCTCGCAGAGGCCGGCAAAGAGATCGGTCCGCGCGTCGCCTCGATCCAGAACGCCTACAACCTCGTCAACCGCACCTTCGAGGTGAACCTCGCCGAGATTTGCGAGCGCGAAGGGGTGTCGCTGCTTGCCTATTCGCCGCTTGCACAGGGTTATCTGACCGGCAAATACGATCACGGCGCCCGCCCGCAGGGCTCGCGCTCGCAACTGTTCAATCGCGGTCAGCGTTACGAGACGCCCAATGCCGCCGAAGCGCAACTCGAATACAATGAACTGGCGCGCTCTTTCGGCCTGGAGCCGGCGCTGTTTGCCAATGCCTATGTTTCGAGCCGGCCCTTCGTGACCTCCAACATCATCGGCGCGACAACCATTTCCCAACTGGAAATGGCGCTGTCCTCGGTAGATGTCGTCTGGACCGAAGAAATGCAGAAGGCGGTGGACACCGTTCACCAGAGGGTCGGCAATCCCTGTCCGTGACCGATCCCGGGCGCGGAATTGTCGAGTAACAGCAAAGGCATGGAGACAATGGTGGATTTCTCGATCGAGGCCGTGCGTGGAAAATTCCCCGCTCTCTCGCTGACCGACAAGGGTCGTCGCCGCATCTATCTCGACAATCCTGCCGGCACGCAGGTGCCGCAGGCTGTGGCCGACGCGGTGTCGCGCTGCCTGCTCACGACCAACGCCAATCTCGGCGGCCATTTTGAAACGACGATCGCGGCGCAGCAGGTCGTTGACGAGGCGCATCAGGCGATGGCCGATTTCCTCGGTGCGGCGAGCCCGCAGGAAATCATCATCGGCGCCAACATGACGACGCTGACCTATCATATGTCGCGAACGCTCGGCCGCACGATGAAGCCCGGTGACGAAATCATCCTCACCCGCATGGACCATGAGGGCAATGTGTCGCCCTGGCTGCAACTGGCCGAGGACCTTGGCCTCGTCGTGCACTGGCTGCCGTTCGACGAAAAGACCTGGCGGGTCGAGGAGGCGATGCTGGCAAGTCTGTTGTCCGGGAAGACTCGGCTGGTAGCGTTGAACTACGCCAGCAATCTCACAGGCTCGATCAACAGGGTCAAATCCTTGACCCAACTTGCAAAAAACGCCGGAGCGCTGGTCTATGTCGATGCCGTGCAATTCGCGCCGCATGGCCTGATCGACGTGCAGGAGCTCGGCTGCGATTTTCTGATCTGCTCGGCCTACAAATTCTTCGGTCCGCATATGGGCATATTGTGGGGCCGGCGCGACGTTATCGATGGTCTGAAAGCCTATAAATGCCGCTGTTCCTCGAACGGACTGCCAGAGCGTTTCGAACTCGGCACGCCGCAGATCGAACTGATGGCCGGGCTCACCGCCGCGGTCGACTATTTTTCCGGACTCGGCACGTCGGCCGGCGAGGACGGGTCGAGAAGGCGCAGGATTGCCAAGGCGTTCGAAGTCTCCATCGCCTATGAAAACCCGCTGGCACAAAGGCTGATCGATGGGCTATCCGACATTTCAGGCCTGTCCGTCCACGGCATCACCGATCCGAAACGGCTCGGCGATCGCGTGCCGACCGTCTCCTTCACCGTGGACGGCATAGTGCCCGAAACGATCGTGAGGCAGATGAACGCCGAAAACATCTTCCTGTGGTCGGGCCACAACTATGCCTGGGAGATCGTCCACCAGCTCGGCATTCCTGCCGAGCAGGGCGTCGTGCGCATCGGCATCGCTCACTACAATACGGCGTCCGAAATCGACGAGACGCTTGAGAGCGTTCACCGGGTGATTGCTATGCTCAGGCAGCAACGCCCCTGACGCGAGCTTGCATTGTCACCGCGCCTTGCCGCCAAAACCGGTGAGGAAGGCGGTGAGATTGTCGCCGAGCCCGTCGCAGAGATAGCCGCCCTCCTGGACGATGACCGTCGGCAGGCCAAGCCCGGCGATCGCCTCGCCGATGCGCGAAAAGCCCGGCGTCGTCACCGAGAGCCCGCCGAACGGATCGCCTTCGAACGCGTCGAGGCCGAGCGCCACGACCAGCGCATCGGGAGAGAAGGCGCGGATACGCTGGAACGCAACGCCGAGCGCTTCCAAAAACGCCGCATCCGCGGATTTCCGCGGCAGCGGCAGGTTGAAATTGTAGCCAAGTCCCGGACCTTCACCGCGCTCGTGGGCGTGGCCCCAGAAGAACGGATAGAACCGCACCGGATCGGCATGCAGCGACACCGTCAGCACATCAGGTCGCGCATAAAAAATGCCTTGCGTCCCGTTGCCGTGATGCAGGTCGACATCAAGGATCGCCACGCGGGCCGCCTGTTTGCGCAGTATTTGTGCCGCAACGGCTGAGTTGTTGATGAAGCAGAAGCCGCCGGCGACATCGGCAAAGGCGTGGTGGCCGGGCGGGCGGCACAATGCATAGGCGCCGGAAGCGCCTGCCATCACCGTTTCCGCCGCCTCGACCGCGCTCCAGGCGCTCCACAGTGCACTTTGCCATGTCTCGCCTGAGATTGGGCAAGCGGTGTCGGCCATGTGATATCCGGCCTGGCCGACGGCGGAGGCCGGATAGGAGCCGTTGCGGGCGAACGGGTGGATGTTGGGGATGACCTCGGCCGATGCGCCAGCGATGCGCTGCCAGCGTTCGAAAATATGTTCGAGGAAGTCGAGATATTCGGGTGTGTGCACCGCCGAGACCGGGCCGAGGCCGTGATCGCGCGGCCGCTCGATCGTGTAGCTGGCTGACTTTGCGCCGGCTAACAATCTTTCGACGCGTTCCGGTTTTTCCGGGTTCGGCTGCGCCGCGCCGCTGGAAAGAAAGGCCTTGGGGTCGTGCCGCTTCTGCTCCTGCGCGTAGAAGGCTTTCATTCCTGCTCCCCATTTTCCGGCGGGTCGGCGAAGGCGAAAAAGGCCTCGCCGATAATTTTTTGCGTCTGCTCGTAACTCGACCAGGCAATGCCCAGCCTCTCGTAAAAGGCCTTGGCGCCCTCATTGTCGGTATCGACGGACAACCTGAGATAGACCCCGCCATGCTTGCGGCACTCGGCCGCCACGCGCCGCAGCAGGCGCTCGCCGATCTTGCGGCCACGGAACTGATCCTCGACATAGAGGTCCTGCACATAGACGCCAGGCCGGCCCATCCATGTCGAGAAGATCGGGAAATGCAGGCAAAGTCCGGCGAATTCGCCATCGACTTCGGCGATCAGAGTCGAGAAGGCGGGCCTTTCGCCGAAGCCCCAGATTCTGAGATCGTCCGCCGTCGCGATGATTTCCTCCGGCGCACCGATATGGCTGCCAAGCTTCAGGATCGCCGCGTGGATGGTTTCGACATCATCGATGGTGCCGGGGCGGAGGAGGATCGCACTCATCATAGGCGCTGTCCTCGTCAAAACGCCACCCGGTCACCGCCCTTGAGCGCCAGCATGTCGCGCGCTTCCGCGGGTGTGGCAACCTCCAGCGAAAGCCCGTCAAGAATGCCACGGATGCGGCGCACCTGGTCGGCGTTGGATTTCGCCAGCTGGCGGCCATCATAGAGGCTGTCTTCCAGCCCGACGCGCACATTGCCGCCCATCGCGGCGGCAATCGAGATCAGCGGCATCTGGTTGCGCCCAGCGGCGAGCACCGAGAACTGGTAGCTGTCGCAGAACAATTTGTCGGCGATGCGCTTCATATGGATGAGGTTGTCCGGATCGGCGCCGATGCCGCCCAGGATGCCCAGCACGAACTGGATGAACAGCGGCCCTGACACAAGCCCCCGGTCGCGGAAATGCGCCAGCGAATAGAGGTGGCCGACATCGTAGCACTCGAACTCGAAGCGGGTGCCGCAGCCTTTGCCCAGCCGCTCGAGAACACCCTCCATGTCGGCGAAGGTGTTCTTGAAGATGGCGTCGCGCGTGGCTTCGAGCAGCTGCGGCTCCCATTCGTGCTGCCATTCCCTTGGCTTTTCGAGCATCGGGAACAGCGCGAAATTCATCGAGCCCATGTTCAGCGAGCACATTTCAGGTTCAGCCCGCAGCGGTGCCGCGAGCCGCTGGTCGAGCGTCATCAGCGAGGAGCCGCCGGTGGTGATGTTGATCACCGCATCGGTCGCCTGCTTGATGCGCGGCAGGAACTGCATGAACACATCGGGATCGGCGGTCGGCCGCCCGTCTTTTGGGTCGCGGGCATGCAGATGCAGGATCGAGGCGCCGGCCTCGGCCGCCGCGATGGCGTCCGCGGCAATCTGGTCCGGCGTCACCGGCAAATAGGGCGACATCGACGGCGTGTGCACCGAACCGGTGACGGCGCAGGTGATGATGACTTTACGCGGTGCCATTTGCTCTACCCCCGGCCTTCGACCGGCAGGTCTAGCTCGGAGGCCAGAACTTCAAGCGAGTCGCCGATGATGGAGGTGATCTCGCCGACCTGCTCGCTGGTGACGATCATCGGCGGCGCCACCATGAAATTGTCGCCGTCGACGCCGCCCTTGACCCTGCGGCCATAGATGATCAGCCCACGCTCATAGGCGAGATCGAGCAGCCGCTGCGTCGCCTTCTTGCCTTGGTCGATTGGCCTCAGCGTATCGGGATCGGCGACCATTTCGGCACCAGTGAGCAAGCCTTTGCCGCGCACGCCAGCGATGAACGGGAAGCGCTTCGCCAGCCCCTTCAGCCCGTCCATCAGCACGTCACCCATGGCGGCAGTGTTGGCGATCAGGTCGAG
The DNA here is from genome assembly GCF_006442195.1 of Mesorhizobium sp. B2-3-13. NCBI lineage: Bacteria > Pseudomonadati > Pseudomonadota > Alphaproteobacteria > Hyphomicrobiales > Phyllobacteriaceae > Mesorhizobium > Mesorhizobium sp. B2-3-13. The sequence goes on along the minus strand of NZ_VFVQ01000010.1, from coordinate 30,534 downwards.
CCGGTCCATTTCGCCCAGCACCGCAAGCCCGGCGGCGCAGGCCAGCGGATTGCCGGCATAGGTGTGGCCATGCTGGAAACCGCCTGACGCGAGCAGCGGCTCGACCAGTCGCATCGGCGCCGCCAGCGCGCCGAGTGGCGCATAGCCCGAACCCAGCCCCTTCGACAGCGCGACGATATCAGGCCTGCAGTTCCAGTGGTCGCCGCCGAGGAATTTCCCGGTGCGGCCGGCACCGCTCATCACCTCGTCATGGATCAGCAGGATTCCGTAGCGGTCGCAGATCTCGCGGATGCGGGCGTAATAGCTGTCCGGCGCCACCAGGGCCGCGGTCGCGGCGCCGCCGATCGGCTCCATGATGAAGGCGACGACGCTTTCAGGACCTTCGGCGAGGATTTTTTCCTCCAGCATGTCGGCATAGCGGACGCCACGCTGCTCCATCGAGAGGTTGTCGCGGTCGCGCCAGGCGGTCGGTGCCGGCACGGTCGGCATCACCCGCATCATCGGTGTGAAAGTCTCGGCCAGCGCGTCGTCGCCGGTGATCGAAAGCGAACCCAGCGTGCCGCCATGATAGGAAGGAAAGCGGGTGATCACCTTCCAGCGGCTCGCCTGGCCGGTCGCGACAGCCCATTGCCGCGCTAGCTTGATGCAGGATTCCGTCGCTTCGGAGCCGCCGGAGACGAAGAAGATGCGGTCCATGCCTTCCGGCAGCTTGCCGGCAAGTTCTCGCGCCAGTTCTTCCGCCGGCTCGTTTTCGAAATGCAGCCGGTAGGCGAAGGTGGCGCGGTCCATCTGCCGCTTCATCGCATCGAGCACATTGCGGTTGGAATGGCCGATATTGGCGACCATCGGGCCGCTCGATCCGTCGATGAAACGGCGGCCATCCTGCGTCCACATGTAGATACCTTCGGCACGGTCGATCAGCGGCCGGCGCAGACTGGAGAGGTAGAACAAATGCGATTGGCGCCGGGCATCAAGGTCTTGAACGGCAGGCTGGACTTTCGACATGTCAGGACTTTCCAAGATAGCGATCGAGGACATTCTGGGTAACCCGTTCGACCATCGGGTCTTGTCTTAGCAGACCGGCGACCCATTCGCAGCTTCCGGCATGGAACACCTCGCCCTTGCCGCGCGGAAAGTTGACGATCATGCCATTGCCGCGTTTGACCTTTTCGAGATTGGCGTCGCTCGCCGCGCCGAACAAAGTTTCGGCGGTGAAGCGGCCATCCTCATCGGTAAGGAACTGGTCCTCGACCGGGATGTCGGCGCTTTCCTCGACCTGGCTTGCCATGCCGACGGCCAGCACCTGCAAGCCATCGGGCGCACCGCTGGTCGGGGTCGGGTAGGGCAGGCCGCCGCGTATCTCGAAGTCGAGCCCGTCGACCTCATAGCCATAGACATGGCTGTCGGCGCCGAGCAGGTCGCCGTAATAGATGCCGGTGCCGGCGAAGGCCCAGTGCTCGGGCCGATAGACCGGAAAGCCGCGTACGCCACGTGGCGCGCAGCCACCCCAGCCGGCATAGACACCACGTGTGGCGTTGAGCCCGAAGGTCGCCGAACCCGGCCGGCCGATTTCGGGCGCTTCCCAGGAATTGGTGGCGCGTGTCACGTCGCCGCCGCGATAGGCGGGATCCTCGGCCCGGGCGCGGTATTTGTAGCAAACCTGCCGGAGGCCTTCGTCCTCCAGCCGGGTCTGCCACATGAAATTGCCGGCAAAGCGCGCCGCATGGCCGCCGCGCTCGACATAGAAGTCGACGGCATCGCGCATTTCCCAGGTCCAGTATTCGTCGTGGCCGACGAAGACCGCGCAGTCATATCCGTCGAGAATCTCGGGCGAAAAATGCAGATCGTGCTGGCTTGTCAGGTCGACATCGTAACCAGCCCGTTCGGCAAAGCGAAAAAAATGGCTGTCGTAGCTGGCCCAGCCCGACGAAGCGTATTTTTTCGAATGGCCGGTGGCGAGCGCCCATTCCATGTGCGGATAGCGCGGCGCGGTCTTCGGCGGCACCGCGACCTCCAACGGCACGCGCGGCGCATCCCCGGGCAGCACGACGAAGCCGCGGCACCAGGGGCGCTGCGTCGACACGATGGGCGAGTACAGGTTACGGTCGGGCCCGGTGATGCCCTGATAGTGGTTGGAGCCGCCCCAGGTGTTGTAGGCAAGCCAGGTGCCCGTCGCCGCCACCTGCAGAACACGGCCGGGTTTCTTGCCTGGCGGAGGGCTGACAATGAACAGATGGTGGGATCGGATCGGCTTGCCGTCGCGTCCGTCGGCGGTCAGGGTCACGCGGTAGGCGCCGGACGGCCAGTCGTTTTCCACACGGAATTCAAAGGAGGCTTCCCAGCCGCAGCCTTCTGCCGAGCATTGGTCCGGACTGTCCTGCCAGCGCGATGCGATGCCCGACTTCTCGAACGCCTTCGTCTCGGCGCCGCCGTCCCGAACGATCGTCATGCCGAAGGACGGAGCGGTGGAACTGACATGCAGCGTTACGGTTTCGCCGGCACGATACGAAAACCGGTCGCTGTAGCACCAGATCTCGCCGCGCTCGCCATCCATGCCCGGCCATTCGTAATAGTGACCGCGCACCGCGTGGCGGCGTTGCTCGGGCGTCAGCCCGAAATCGGGAAATTCGGTCGGCAGGTTGATCATGAAGCCCTGGCCCATCGGAGGCGCCATTTCGGCGATCCGCCGGCCAGGCGTCAAATAGAAACGATCATGCCAGCATTCGTTAGCCGCACCCTTGGCCGCGCTCAGCAAACGGACTATCTCAGAGGGCGGCGGCGGCTCCGCCACGGGGACAGGCATGCTCAGGGTGCAAAAGGTCAAGGTCAACGATATCTATGTGCCCACCGCGCGCAAGAAGACGCTGCACCCCGAAACCGTCCGGCATCTGGCCGAGGATATACTGGAAAACGGCATGAAGACGCCGATTCAGGTCCGCCATGACGGGAAGCGGCACATACTTGTCGAAGGACTGCATCGTCTGGAGGCCGCCAAGTGGCTCGGCGAGTCAGAGATCGACGCCTATCTGGTGCAAGCCAAGCGCCACTGACACGCAGTTTTTAGTCGACCGATAATGGCTGGCTGATCCTCGCCAGACAAAATTTCCACAGACCATGTCGGCCCGCGCCGTGTTCGCTCGTCCTTGGGCAGAACCGGAGGAGACCCGACATGTCCAGATCGACTTTTATCGCCATTCTTGCCTCGCTCGCAGCCTTGGTGGCCGCCTCGGGCCCAGCCAACACAGAGGAGTCAAAGCCTGCCATGACGACCGAAACGACAACACTGCCGAAGCCGCAAAAATCCGGCCTGCTGCCGATCAACGGCGTCAACTACTATTACGCCGTCTATGGCAAGGGTGAGCCGCTGCTTCTGCTGCATGGCGGCCTCGGCTCCTTCGATATGTTCGCGCCGATCCTGCCCAAGCTTGCCGAAAATCGCACCGTCATCGGGGTCGACCTGCAGGGGCACGGCCGCACGGCGCTTGGCGACCGGCCATTCAGCCTGGATGCGATCGGCGACGACATGGCCGGTATCGTCAAGGCACTCGGTTACGACAAGGTCGACGTCATGGGCTATTCGCTGGGCGGCGGCGTTGCCTTCCGCATGGCGGTCCAGCATCCCGAGGCTGTGCGCCGGCTGGTGCTTGTCTCGACAGGCTATGCGGCCGACGGCTTTTACGACGAGATGCGTCCGCAGCAGGCGCAGGTGAGCGCCGCCGCGGCGGCGTTCATGAAAGACACGCCGATGTACAAATCCTACGTCGCCGTCGCGCCGCATCCGGAAGACTTCCCGAAACTGCTCGACGCGCTCGGCAATTTCATGCGCCAGAACTACGACTTCTCGGCCGATGTTCCCAAGCTCAAGATGCCGGTCATGCTCGCTTACGGCGACAGCGATATGTACAAGCCCGAGCACGAGATCAAGTTCTACCAGATGCTCGGCGGCGGTCTGAAGGATGCCGGCTGGATGCGCGAGAACCTGTCGCAGAACCGTCTGGCGATCCTGCCCAACCGCACCCACTACGACGTCTTCTTCGCCCCGGAACTGACGGCCGCCGCGCTGCCGTTCCTCAACGGTGAGACCAAGGTGAAGAGCTGGGACGAGGTGGTCGGCGAAGCAGAATGACCCTCCACCGTCTCCGCCGGCCGTCTCCAGCGGGACGGCCGGCGAGTTGTTCAGGAAGCCTTGGCTCGGCGCGGCTGCCTCAGATGCTTGATGCCGCTCATCTCGACGAAGTTCGTCGCCGACTCCCAGAGATAGTCACCGTAGAGAAACGGCTCGAACGGCTCGGCGTCGTCCAACGGCAGAGGCGATATTTCCGCATCGACACGCGGCTCGTAGAAGAACGGTATAGAGAACCGCACCGTTTTCGGCGCAATGACCCGGTGCCGTGTCGCCCGCACGCGGCCGCCGGTCCAGTGTTCCAGCAACTGGCCGAAATTGACCGCCAGCGTGCCGTTGGCTGGAGGCACGTCGATCCATTCGCCGGCGAGGTTCTTCGCTTGCAAGCCCTCGACGTCGTCCTGCGCCAGCAAAGTGACGAAGCCTGAATCGGCATGTTCGCGGCCGATGATGGTGCGCGTCTCGCCCTTGTGGATCACCGAAAACTCCGGCCCGCCGGTATCGACGCCGGCATTGGCGTCACGCATGGGATAGCGGATCAGGCGCAGCGTCGAGATGCCACCGTCGAAATAGGCATCGAAGATCAGTTCAGGCAGGCCAAGCCCGCGGGCGATCGACCGCATCAGCATGATGCCGACCGTCTCCATCGCGCGATAGTAGTCGGCTGCGGCGGTACGCCAGCCTGGCAGCGCATTTTCGCCCGGCAGTGGTGTCGGCTCGCACAAGGGATCGTCGGAGGCTGACAGTCGCGCCGCGTCGGCAAGGTCCGGCCCCATGTCGATACCTTCCTTGTAGGAAACGGCATGCGGCTGCAGCGGAAACCAGCCGCGGTAGAAATTCTTCTTCGTGTGATCGAAATTCCAGCGCAGCAGTTTCTGCTTCTCGGCGTCGGGAAGCGAAAAGATGCGCAGCACTTGCGTGCGCTTGTCCGGCGTCAGCCAGTCATCGCCGGGAAAATCTCGAATCGCCATGAAACCGATGCCAGCCGCGGCGGCCATGATCCTGGCGTCGCAGCGATCGCGGGCGGGCGAGGGCGGTCCGAACACAGCCGCAATGCCGATTGTTTCGATGTCCGCTGTCATGACGGTCCTGCCACATCACGATAATCGATGAGCTTGTATCAGAGCTTTTCAATTGACCCAATCGGCCTCGCCGCTACCTTGCCGCCTGTTCACTCCACCAATGGATCCAGACGATGGCAAAATATGAGGGCGGATGCCTGTGCAGGGCGGTGCGCTACCGCACCGACGCTGACCCCATCAACGAGCGCATCTGTCATTGCCGGCTCTGCCAGAAGGCGATCGGCGCGGCCTTCAATGCGCGCGTTCTGTTCCACATCGATGATGTGACGGTCGAGGGTCCGTTGGCCACGGTCAACACCTCGCCGGATCTCAAGCGTGGTTTTTGCCCGAACTGCGGAACGACGATGTTTTCGCGGCGCGATTCCGCCGGCATCATCGGCCTTACGACCGGTTCGCTCGACGACCCGTCGCTGTTCAGGCCCCAGATGTATATCTGGACCACCTCGAAACAGCCCTGGGTGATGCTGGACGACGGCCTGCCGCGATATGAAGGCGCTCCGCCGGCCTAGGCTTCCTCCTTCCCCTCGCCAGGAGGACGTGCCCCAGGATGACCAAAAAATAATCCAAAGAGACACGCGATAGCCGGCAAAGCGTCATTGGCGGGCCATCTTTGTCACCCTATCTAAGCGTCGCGGGCCCGGCATTCGAGGAGACGACGGATGAACGACAGCATCAGCACCCTGGACGAGCTTTTGAGCGATCCGATGGTCCTGCTTGTGATGGAGCGTGACCGTGTGCGCCCGGAACAGGTGCGCATGCTGCTCGAACGGGCTCGCCGGCCATCCGCGGAGGAGCCTGTCGTGCCGCCCGCGCATGTAATTGCCAGGACCTGCCAGAAACTTTGGCTTTGCCCGTAATCGTCTTGCCAACCTCCACCATTGGAGCATCGCCGGCCCTTCGGGCCGGTTTGAACCGTGCGCGTCTGACGCGGCGGCGCCAGCTTACAAATCCGTAAATTGATTCTACGCTACATGACGATATGGCTTGCCGGGCACCGATCGCCATCGATGCCTTCGCTAGTCCGATCCCTCCCGCATGGAGCCCGACATGGCTGATATCTGCACGCAAGGCGTCGACACGGGCTTTGTCGGCCTTGGATTTGCCAAGGTCGCATTCCTCGGCCTGGTGCAAGGCATCACAGAACTGCTGCCGATTTCCTCGACCGCCCACATGCGCATCGTGCCGGCCGTGCTTGGATGGCAGGATCCGGGCTCCGCTTTCTCCGCCGCCATGCAACTGGCAGCCCTTGCCGCCGTGGTCAGCTATTTCTGGGGCGACGTAAGGGATCTTTTGTTCGGGTCACTCGCCGCCCTCGCGCGCCGCGATTTTGCCGACCGGCATTTCCGTCTGACGCTGTGGATCGTGCTGGCGACGATCCCCATCGTCATCGCCGGCGTGGCGCTCTCGGGCGTTCTCAACACCTGCAATTCGCCGTTGCGCAGCCTGACCGTGATTGGCTGGGCCTGCATCGCCATGGCGGTCCTGCTGGGGTTCGCGGAAATCTTTGCCCGCCATCGGCGCACCATGGCCGACGCGTCGCGGGCCGATGCATTGCTGGTCGGCGTAGCGCAGATCGCTGCCTTGATACCCGGCGTTTCCCGTTCCGGCTCGACCCTGACGGCGGCACTGGGGCTTGGCTTCAAGCGGGCGGAGGCGGCCCGTTTCTCGTTCCTGCTCGGGCTGCCGGCCATCGCGCTTGCCGGCCTCAAGGAATTATGGGAGCTGCACAAGGTGCATCTCGATGCCCATGGATGGTCGGTTCTCGGCCTGGGACTGCTCGTGGCTTCGATATCGGCCTTTTTCGCCATCTGGGGCCTGATGCGCGTGCTGGAACGCTTCTCCGCATGGCCCTTCGTCATCTATCGCGGCGTGCTCGGGGTCGTCCTGCTGGTGGGCGTGGCGATGGGGTGGCTTGTCTAGGCTGGACCCGCACGCTTCCGGTGTTGCACGGCTGCAACCGCCAGGAGAGCATCAACCCCTGCCCGAAGATGTGATAGGACGCCTTCATTGACTCCCGGCAATATCCGCCCTTAACGTTCTGTTAACAAAACAGATGGGCGGGGCCGGATGGCATCCTCGATGGGTTGGCGCCGGAAGGCGAAGGGGCTGGGGCTTGCGATTGGCCTGATTGCTTTCTGTTCGGCGGCGAGTTCCGCCTACGCGGCTCCCGTCTCCATGGTTATCGGCGGCTCGACCTCCCAGCCGATCGGCCACTATGATTTTTGCAAGATCCATTCCGCCGAGTGCTCGATCCGTTCGCCCGACAGCGAGCCGGCACGCTTGACCGCCAGGCTGTCGCGGGAGATCAGCGCCGTAAACCTTTCGGTCAACGCGCGCGTCAAGCCGATGAGCGACATGGACAATTACGGCAAGGAGGAATGGTGGGCCTATCCGGACAATGGCTTCGGCGATTGCGAGGATTACGCGCTGGAAAAGCGGCGTGAGCTCAACAGCCTGGGCATTGCCATAGCCAATCTTCTGATGACCGTGGTTCGCAAGCCGGACGGCGAAGGCCATGCCGTGCTGACGGTTCGTACCGACAAGGGCGACTTCATCCTCGACAACCTTGTCGACAAGGTTCGTCTCTGGAACCAGACGCCGTATCGTTATCTGAAAAGGCAGGCGAGCGACGACACCGGGCACTGGGTCTCCATTCTTGCCGGCGAAGAGAAGCTGGTCAGCGCCGTCAAATAGCCGCCGCGGGCCGTCCGGGCCGTAGTCCACGCCCTCAAGCAAATCCTTCATCGTACCGGCAAGCGGTGCTATCCACGACAGTTCGTTGGAACCGACAATCCGGAACGCGCATGGATTTTTTGACACTCCTGCATTCGGCACCCTTGTTGCTGGCCCTGCTCAAGGCCGCGTTGCCGCACGCGGTCGCCACGACGGTGGCATTCGGCCAGTGGTTCGCTTCGGTGCCGCCGTGCCGTGACGTCGCCTTCGAGGCGGCGAGCTTTCTCGTCTGCGAGGTCGATCCAAAGCTGTATTCGATCGAACTGTTCTGGAAAGACCCGGCGGGCAAGCCTTTTCAATCGTTGCACAATCTCGACGACGCCCAGCGCACGGCCGGACGTACCATGCTGTTTGCCATCAATGCCGGCATGTATCATCCCGACCTCAGGCCGGTCGGCCTCTATGTCGAACGCGGCCAGGAAATGGCCGGTGTGAAGACGGGATCGGGCAGCGGCAATTTTTCGCTGCAGCCGAATGGCATCTTCTACATCGGCGGCGGCAAGGCCGTGGTCCGGGCGACCAGGGACTTTGTCAGGCAGCGGCCAGCGACCGACTATGCGACCCAATCAGGGCCAATGCTGGTGATCGACGGTCAGCTTCACCCGAAATTCCGGTCTGACGGCACGTCGCGCAAAAGCCGCGACGGCGTCGGGGTGCGAAAGGATGGGATTGCTGTCTTTGCCATTTCGAACGGCACGGTGACGTTCCATGCCTTCGCCCGCCTGTTTCGTGACGCGCTCGGCTGCGACAACGCGCTCTTTCTCGACGGCACGATATCGAGCCTGCTCGCTCCGAGCATCGGCCGCAACGACGACTACTGGAACCTGGGGCCGATGATCGGCGTCTTCAGGAGGCGCTGATGCTTGGCGCCCTCGATCGCGATACGCGCTAAGCCCGTTTATCGCGCCTGCCTCGCAGCCTGATGACAATTACGGCGACGATGATCGCCGCCACCATGGCCGCGATCACCGCCAGGCCGAACAGGCTGGTCGCGTCGAGTTCGGGCAGATTGTCGGCCCCTTTCGCCACCAGCCATCCAGGCGACAGCACGACCGGCGCCCAGACGATCGCCGACAGGATATTGGCGATCTGGAAGCGGCGCCTGTTCATCCCCATCATGCCCGCGACCAGCGGCACGGTGGCACGCACCGGACCGAAGAAGCGGCCGACGAAAACCGCAGCGAAACCGTAGCGATGGAAGAACAGGCGCGCCCTGGCGATCTCGCGGCGATAGCGGTTGAGCGGCCATTTGTGGACGACGCCGCGCCCGAGCCATTTGCCGAGAAAATAGGAGATGGTGTCGCCGAGCGTCGCACCGATCATCGCGGCGAGGAGAACCGGCAGCGGCTGGACGATACCGGCGCCCACCAGGCCGCCGACGATGATCAGCACCGTGGTGCCGGGCAACAGGATGCCGACCAGCACCAGCGATTCGCCGAAGGCCAGCAATCCGACCACGAGGCCCGCCCAGGCCTGATGGTTCTCGATGAAACAAACGCTCTGGTCGATGAATGACTGCACGCAAGCTCCCTTTTGAAAGTGTTCCTCAGCTGCCGCTGTCGAGCAGGCCCCTGAGTTCGTCGAGCTTGTCGTTGACGAGCCAGCCGCGTGGCCCGGCGCCTTGTCAGGAATCTTGGGAACGCCGGCGCAAACGCCGCATACCGTTCTCAACAGCCACATCATGGCGCTGTCAAGGCTTGGCCGGACCGCTGCCGGCGGCTGTCTGAAAGGGGCCACAACTATGGTAAAAAACTTGATTCAATCTTTATTGGTAATTTCTCGTTCATAACTCGTCTGGTTGTCCGTCGGCCGTCGCCTTCGGTCTGTTGTGTTTTGAGTACAGGTCCAGATGTGGTTACCAGGCGTCATCAGTTTCGTGATCGCATCGCTGTGCCTTGCCGGCTGTTCGTCGACATCGGGCATGGATGCGCTCGACATGCAGAAGCCATCCAGTGAAACCACCAGTTCGGTTGTCCGGCCAAGCGCGCCGATCGCATCCGTTCCGCGGGCCAAGGCAAACGCGGCGCGCAATCGGGCCGAGGTTGCGCCCGAGGACGACACCGCTCGGCCCTTTGGCCTGGCGGAGGAAGAGACGGTGGCGTTTCCCGCAGCCGAACTGCCCGACAGCGTCGAGCCGCCGATCGAGGAGGCTGCCCTTGTGTCGCCGCCGAAGCTGTTGTCGCGGGCGGCACCGCCCATGCTGGCCGGACCGGTCACGCGCTACGGCTTCCGCGATGCCAAGCCGATCAATTTCGGCCGCTCATCGCCCCGTCACCTTGCCGTGCACGGTGTCGACGTGTCGCGCTGGCAAGGCAACGTGAACTGGGAGAAGCTGCGCGCCCAGGGTGCCAACTTCGCCTACATCAAAGCGACCGACGGCGGCGACCATCTTGACCCGATGTTCGCCAGGAACTGGCGCGGCGCCGACGCCGCCGGCCTCAAGCGCGGCGCCTATCATTTCTTCTACTGGTGCCGCACCGCCGGCGAGCAGGCCGACTGGTTCATCCGCAACGTACCCAAGGTCGAGGGCGCGCTGCCGCCGGTGATCGACGTAGAGTGGAACGGCGACTCCAGTTGCCAGCGGCGCCCGTCGCGCGAAAAGGTGCTGGAGAAGATGCAGGTGTTCATGGACAAGCTGGAACGCCACTACGGCCAGCGGCCGATCATCTACACAGCGCCGGATTTCTACCGAGACAACCTTCAGGGCGCCTTCCCGGACTACCCGTTCTGGCTGCGCGCTGTGGCCCGGCACCCGTCAAAGGTCTATCCCGATCGCAAGTGGCTGTTCTGGCAGTATTCCGGCTCCGGCCTGTCGCATGGCGTAACCGGCCGCATCGATCTCAACGTCTTCCATGGCGATGAGCGGCAATGGCGCGCCTGGGCCGGCGGCGGCGGCCGGCAGATGATGGCTGACTCGGACTAGGACGGGATACCGTCCGCCGCCCAGGCGCTCATTCCCGGCCTATCGGAACTGATTGCTCCCGCTGTGCCTTTCCTCGCTCAGCCGCAGCTTCGTCCTCAGGCTCATGATCTCGGCGATGGCGGCATCGATCATGGCGAGAAGCGTCAGCGTGTCGTGCTGGGTTGGGTCGGCCCTGACATAGGCGAGCTGGTTCACGATATCGGGTTCGTCGTCGGCTTTGTCACTCATGCGCATCGTCCCGGCTGTTGTCTTCCTGGATTTTATCCGATCGGGTCGATCGTCAAGTAGCCCTTTATCACGTCATCGTGCGGATGGCCTTGCCGGCGTTCATTTCCCAACCTTGCGAATGGACAAGACATTTCCGTTGCCGTGCTGTCTATATGCGGGCTGCTGCACTCTTGGTCTTCGGGGGACGAGTTGGAGCTCAAATTTCTATTGGTGGGCTTTGCCTGCACGGTCGCGGGCATGCTGTCGATCGTCACCTTCCTGAAATGGCGAGAGGTCAAGGCGGCCAGCCGCTGGTTGCCGACGCCTGGAAAGATCGTCTCGTCGCGCGTCGAGGCGCGCGAGGTGACAAGCTCGGGTACCGGCTCGGAGAGCAGCACCTCGACCGAAATCCGCAATTTTCCGGCCATCACCTATGAGTACAAGGTGGGCGGCAAGACATTTCAAAGCTCGCACTACAGCGTGCAGGAGAACCTCGGAAATTTCGAAGTCGCGGAAACCCTTGCGCGGTTTCCGCGTGGCGCGGCGGTAACCGTGTTCTATGACCCGTCCAGCCCGGGCAAGGCCGTGATCGAGCGCACCATGCCGGACGGCGCCTTCAAGTTCATGGTCCAGCTTTCGGCGGGGCTCGTGGTTGGTGCGCTGGTGTTGGTGTTTTCGGTCGGTGGCGTGCTGGAGGCTATCGGGCCGCATCTGCCCAAGCCGCGGAACCTCGGTGCGGCGGCATTCCTGCTGTTCATGGGGCTTTTTGTGCTGCGCATGGGCTTTACCCAAAGATCGATGGCCGGGCAGGCGGCAACATGGCCGACCGCCGCCGGCCGTATCGATGCGTCCGGCCTACAGGCAATTAAGACCCGCGACCGGTTCGAAGGCGTGGGATACCGGCCTTGGCGCACTGTCTTCAAATCCCGCATCATCTACAGCTATGGTGTCGCCGGACAGCGCTACAGCGCCGATCGTGTCGCTTTCGGCGCCAGCGTGACGGCCTCGCTGCCCGGCCTCGTCGGCGGTCAGGCGAGGCGGTATATCGAGGGCGGCAAGGTCGACGTGCACTATGACCCCGCCAATCCCGCCTCGGCGGTGCTCGAATGCCGGGTGCGCGGGCTCTGGCTGCTGTGGGTCTGTTCGGCAGGCTTTCTCGGCGGCGCGGCGTTGCTGGTCGGGCTGGTCTGAGTGTCGCCGCCTTCAGCAGCGGACGAGAGGTCCGCTGTCGAATCCCCGCCAGATCAACCGCACCGTCGCGCCATCTCTTTGGATATGGATGATGCGCCAAAATGGTTCGTCAAGCGATGGGTCCTCGCCATAACACTGGCTGGCGCGAACGAGCCAACCGGTGGCGGTTCTGCGGAAGCTCGCGTGCTCGCAGCCGAGGTTGGGAAACGACAGGGCCGACTGATCCACCGTGAAGACAGTCTGGCGCTGGACGTCTGCGGTCGCATGGCAGTTCAACCTGTCCCTGGACCACGTCCCGACATAGGGCGCGGCCGCTGCGGCCGGCACAATCGTAGTTGCGGAGATCGCTATGATCATTGCCAAACGCTGCATCTTTGTCCCCTGGGCTGCTGTGTTCGATCATACAGATTGCGGGTTTGCGTGGGGCAAGTTTTCGATCGAGGTGCGATAGACACAGCGGTTCCGGATTTCGTTTACGGTTTTGCACGGATGATGCGAGACTGTGCAGCCCGGCACGCAGCCGGCCCTGCTTCACAACGCTTTCCCCGAGATTTCGATGATCATTCGCAAACTGGCCTTTGTTGTCCTGGGTTCGCTCGGGCTCATGCAAGCGGCGAGCGCCAAGGAATGCCTCCTGAGCCATGCCACCTATCGGGAGCCACGTTCGGGCGCGGTCATGCAATTCCGGCCGCTCGACAACGAACCGGCGGCACTGACGGCGCAGGTATTCTCGCTGATCGTGCCCCATACCGGCATAAGCCTGCCGGCCGACATCACCTGGACCAACGGCAAGAATTCATTTCCGCTCGGTACCATCCGCCACCCCTGCACCGACGACGACCGCGAAGCGGGTCTGGAGGACGGCAGCGGGCTTTGCCGGATATGGGACGGGCAGATTTATGCCCTGACTGGAGGCGGCGCCGAGCAGCTGAATTCGCGCGAAGCGACACCGGCCCCGAAAGGGCTATTGCTGCCGCAGTTCGGTTCGATGTTCAGCGAATGGCCCGACTTCTCCAATGCCAACCCCGACGGCTCGGCCTGGGATGCCTTTGCCTTGACGGGATGCAGCGATGACTAGCGCGATGAGACTGATCAGCTTGACCTTCGCCCTGCTTGCGTCCGGATTGATTCCCGCTGTGGCGGGCGAATCGGCGCCGTCGCGCCCGCCCGTCGACAAATGCGTTTGGGAAAGGCTGACGGACAAAAATATCGGGCTCGCCGCCTGGGTGCAGCGCTGTGATTTTGGCTTCCGCCAGATTCATTTCGAATTCGTCGGCAATGCGCTCGCCATCAAGTACAGCGATGGCGGCGCGGCGGATCCTCTTATCGAGGTGTTCGACATCCAGTCTGGCAAAACCGCCGAAGCCGCCTTGCAGCGTCTGTTCCTTGAAAAGACCGACAAGGCCGTCAGCGCCCGCTGCGTGCTGACGCCTTACACCGAGGGCACCGTGCCCGCCGGCGTCAAGCGCTACACGTTCAGCCCGGACGCTGCCTATGCGAAAGAGCTGAAGGCGAAGGCCGATCCTAAAGAGGTCCCCGACCCGCCTTGCGGCGACTGGGGCGAAATGCCTGACGGCATCCAGTATTTCGAGGTGCCGGCGGGGGAGGGGCGGAAAGTGCTGTTCGTGCGTGTCGGCCAGGAGGAGCCGTTGTTTGACGGGCAGACGCTGCGGGTGTTGGCTGCGGAATAGGGAGGTGGACGAGCCGACGGAGAGCGCCTCGTTGGGCGTGCGTCACGCTTCGGACAAGTTTGATCGGCTATGACAGTTACAGCAGATAATGAGATGTCCCATGGCGCTATTTACGATTGGCTACGAAGGCTCTGAAGTTGAGGATTTCGTATCCGTACTAAAGGTAGCAAAGGTCGAATTGCTGGTTGATGTCAGAGATTTGCCTCTGTCTAGAAAGCCTGGCTTCTCCAAAAATTCACTTAGGAGCCACCTCGAAAACTCTGCGATCGACTATCTGCACACGAAAGTTCTTGGTGATCCGAGGGAGGGGCGGCTGGCTGCCAGAAGCGGGGATCGTCAGCGGTTCGAGCGAATTTTCAGAAGCCACATCGCGAATGAGGCGGCCAAAAAAACGATCCGTGAGCTAGCATTGCAGGCCGAAGCAAAAAACATCTGTTTGATGTGTTTTGAAAGAGACCATAAAGACTGCCATCGGTCTATTGTTTGCGAAGAGATATTGAAAATGAAAAATATTTCAATTAAGAATCTTGGAGTTCCGAAAGGATTTTGTTTAAAGGCTGCTTGATTGGCATCTATTTCTCAGCGCGACTCTGCGGTAATCCTGGTAAAGGCAGCGCCAAGAGTTGGAGAAACTCACGGGGAGCTGGTCTGTTGTGCGGGATTGGATTTTAACGGCAATTGGGTTCGGCTGTATCCCGTCGCGTTTCGAACTCTAGAAGATTCTCAAAAGTTTGGTAGATGGGACACCATAGAGTATGGCTGGAGTCTTCCTAAGGGCGATCACAGGCACGAGAGTCGAAAGCTAGAGCACAAATCTCTAGTCATAACGGGCAGTTTGGCCGAAAAATCACGAGCTCAATTCTTAGCCCGGCATGTTGTTTCCAGTCTCAATAGCGAACTGGAGCAGGGCCGAAGCTTGGCGTTGATTCGACCTCGGAATGCCGAACTTGTGGTTGAAAGAAAAGATCGCGCTGTGCTTGACGAGGAGAAAGCGCGATTTCGCTCTTGGCACGACCAAGAAGCCAACAGTCTATTTGGCTTCATGGGTAAAGACTTGGTTCCTGACGAGCCGTCTCCATTTCTTTTCAAATATAGATATGAAACCATCGATGGACCGCGCGAAGGAACGTGCCAGGATTGGGAGATAGAAGCAACGTTTCTCAAGTGGAAACGCCTTTATGGCGAGTCAGAAACACTTCGAAAAATGACCGAAAGATTTGGAGTTGAGTATCCGAAGAAAGGTTTCGTTCTCGCAATGGGCACACACAAAGCCTATCCACAATGGCTTATCAATGGTGTTATCCGGCTCGATCACGGTGTTGAAAACGAAATACAGCAACTGCTTTTTTAATGGTTTAAAACATTCGGCCCGATCTTACGACCGGGCCGATGATGATGATATTATTATTGCATTTTAGCGGTTGGCCTCAGCTGCACCCGCTCGTGGCGCCGCAAGTATCGCACTTCTCGCAGGTCCCGTTCCGCACCATGGTAAAATTCTGGCACTCGGAGCAGGAATTGCCCGTGTAGCCCTGGAGCAGCGACTTGGCGCGGCGGTCGGCGGCGAGTTTCTTCGCCTCGGCCGCTTCATGGGCCGCCGTATCGGTGAACAGGGCCGCGGTGCGATCGGTCGAGGCATCGGAGGCCGCTTCCTCGAAGGCAATGTCTTCCGCCAATTCCTTGGCCCGCTCCTCATAGTCGCGCTTGTAGGCGATCGCCTCGTCGCTCGCGGGCTTCAACGCCAGCACGTTGGAGCCGGAGAAGGCTGTCGGCGCCGAACGGGCAGGGATGCCGGAGGAGCCGGCAAAACCCTTCGGCTCGTTGCCGCTTGCCCTCGACACCAGCTTTACCGGCGAGCCGCGGGTCAGGCCCTTGGAGACGGCGTCGGTCTTGCCTTCGCTGATGCCGCGGCCAAGTGCGGTGTTGGAGAAGTCCGACTGGTCGACATGGGCGAGATCGTTGCGGCCGAGATAGGAGATGGCGAGCTCCCTGAACACGTAGTCGAGGATCGACGTCGCGCTCTTGATGGCATCGTTGCCGATGACCATGCCGGCCGGCTCGAATTTGGTGAAGGTGAAGGCGTGCACATATTCGTCGAGCGGCACGCCATATTGCAGGCCGAGCGAGATCGCGATGGCGAAGTTGTTGAGAAGGCCACGCAGCGTGGCACCCTCCTTGTTCATGTCGATGAAGATCTCGCCGAGACGGCCATCGTCATATTCGCCGGTGCGCAGGAAGATGGTGTTGCCACCGATCTTGGCCTTCTGCGTGTAACCCTTGCGGCGGCCGGGCAGCTTCTCCTGCTCGCGCGACACGCGTTCGATGATGCGTTCGACGATGCGCTCGGTGATCTGCGCCGCGCGCGCCGCAGCCGGTGCCTGGATCAGCTGCTCGATCGCATCGTCCTCATCCTCTTCGCCATCGGCGAGCAGCGAGGCACTCAGCGGCTGCGACAGCTTCGAGCCGTCGCGGTAGAGCGCGTTCGCCTTCAGCGCCAGCTTCCACGACAGCATGTAGGCGTTCTTGGCATCCTCCACCGTCGCGTCGTTCGGCATGTTGATGGTCTTGGAGATGGCGCCGGAGATGAAGGGCTGTGCCGCCGCCATCATCTGGATGTGGCTGTTGATCGAAAGCGAGCGCTTGCCAATCTTGCCGCACGGGCTGGCGCAGTCGAACACGGGGAGGTGTTCGGCCTTGAGGAAGGGCGCGCCTTCCAGCGTCATCGCACCGCAGACATGGATGTTGGCGGCCTCGATGTCCTTCCGGGAGAAACCCAGCGCCGGCAGCATTTCGAACGAGAAGTCGTTGAGCTGCTCGTCGGTGAAGCCGAAAGTTTCCTTCACCCAGTCGGCGCCGAGCGTCCACTGGTTGAAGACGAACTTGATGTCGAAGGCCGACTTCAGCGCGGCGTTGAGCGCCGCGATCTTGTCGTCGGTGAAGCCCTTGGCCTTGAGCGAGCCGGGGTTGACGGCCGGCGCCTGGTTGAGATTGCCGTGGCCGACCGCATAGGCCTCGATCTCGGCGATCTGGCTCTCGGAATAGCCCAACGTGCGCAGCGCCTCCGGCACGGCGCGGTTGATGATCTTGAAATAGCCGCCGCCGGCGAGCTTCTTGAACTTCACCAGGGCGAAGTCGGGCTCGATGCCGGTGGTGTCGCAATCCATGACCAGGCCGATCGTGCCGGTGGGCGCGATCACGGTAGCCTGCGCGTTGCGGTAGCCATGCTCCTCGCCAAGCTCGATGGCACGGTCCCATGCGGCCTTGGCATGGGTCGCCAAATCCTGCTGCTTCAGATCCGACGCCACGAGAGGCACCGGATTGACGGCGAGCTTTTCGTAACCGTCCTTGTCGCCATAGGCGGCGCGGCGATGATTGCGCATGACGCGCAGCATATTCTGGGCGTTACGGTCATAGTCGGGGAAGGCGCCGAGCTCGGAAGCCATTTCCGCCGAGGTGGAGTAGGCGACGCCGGTCATGATAGCGGTCAGCGCGGCGCAGATGGCGCGGCCCTCGTCGGAATCGTAGGGAATGCCCGAAGTCATCAGCAGGCCGCCGATATTGGCATAGCCGAGGCCCAGCGTGCGGTAGTCGTAGGAGAGCTTGGCAATCTCCTTTGACGGGAACTGCGCCATCATCACCGAGATTTCCAGCACCATGGTCCACAGCCGCACCGTGTGCTCGTAGGCTGCGATATCGATCGTGCCGTCGGCATTGCGATAGGGGAGCAGGTTGATCGAGGCGAGGTTGCAGGCCGTGTCGTCGAGGAACATGTATTCCGAGCATGGGTTGGAGGCCCGGATCGCACCGGCCGAAGCGCAGGTGTGCCAGTCGTTCATCGTCGTGTTGAAATGCAGACCGGGATCAGCCGAAGCCCAGGCGGCGTAGCCGATCTTTTCCCAGAGGTCCCGCGCCTTCAGCGTCTTCAAGACCTTGCCGTCCTTGCGGGCGGTCAGGTGCCAGTCGGCGTCGGTCTCGACGGCGCGCAGGAAGTTGTCCTTCAGCGACACCGAATTGTTGGAGTTCTGGCCCGAGACCGTCAGGTAGGCGTCAGAATCCCAGTCGGTGTCGTAGGTCTTGAACGACATCGACTTGTAGCCCTGCTTGGCGAACTGAATGACGCGGTAGATGTAGTTTTCTGGCACCGCCGATTTCTTGGCCGCCTTGATTTCGCGCTTCAGCGCCGTGTTGACGGCCGGATCGAAGCAGTCGTCGTCATGGCCTTCGCAATTGACGCAGGCCTTCATGATCGCTTCGAGGTGCTTCTTGACGATCTTGGAGCCGGTCACCAGCGAGGCGACCTTCTGCTCTTCATTGACCTTCCAGTCGATGAATTCCTCGATGTCGGGGTGGTCGGCGTCGACGATGACCATTTTCGCCGCGCGGCGCGTCGTGCCGCCCGACTTGATGGCGCCCGCGGCGCGGTCGCCGATCTTGAGGAAGCTCATCAGGCCGGACGAGCGGCCGCCGCCGGACAGCTTTTCGCCTTCGCCGCGCAGCAGCGAGAAGTTCGAGCCGGTGCCGGAGCCATATTTGAACAAGCGCGCCTCGCGCACCCACAGATCCATGATGCCGCCCTCGTTGACGAGGTCGTCCTGCACGCCCTGGATGAAGCAGGCATGCGGCTGCGGATGCTCATACGAGGATTTCGACTTCGTCAGCTTGCCGGTGAAGGGGTCGACATAGAAATGGCCCTGGCTCGGGCCGTCGATGCCGTAGGCCCAGTGCAGGCCGGTGTTGAACCATTGCGGCGAGTTCGGCGCGACGCGCTGCGTCGCCAGCATATAGGCAAGCTCGTCGCGGAAGGCGCGCGCGTCTTCCTCCGACGCCTTGAAGTAGCCGCCCTTCCAGCCCCAATAGGTCCAGGTGCCGGCCAGCCGGTCGAAGACCTGACGGGCGTCGATCTCGGAACCATAGCGCTCGGCCTCGGGCAGCTTGGCGAGCTCCGCCTCATCGGCGACGGAGCGCCACAGGAAGGAGGGGACGTCGTTCTCCTCGACCTTCTTCAGGCGCGCGGGAACGCCGGCCTTGCGAAAATATTTCTGGGCCAGGATGTCGGCGGCGACCTGGGAAAACTGCGCCGGCACGTCGATGTTGTCCAAGCGGAACACCACCGAGCCATCCGGATTCTTGATCTCGGAAAGCGCCTTGCGGAATTCGATCTCCGCATAAGCGGCCCCTTCTTGGCCTGCATGTCCTGGCTTGGTGAAACGACGCTCGATGCGCATTGGTCCGGTCCCTTTTGTCTACATATAGCGCTTTCATCGGGGGATTTCTGCCCCCAAAGACGAAACGCGCAGTCCGCCGTTTGCCGGCATCGCGAACAATGCCGGCGCCTCCTCTTCGCAGGCGCGGCCACACACACGACAAAACGCCTTGCCGGGCGTTTGCCGAGGCTGCCAACCGACCCCGCGGGTCCCTCAAAACTGAATTTTTCGATTCCCTCACCCGAGGGAAGTTCACACTATCTAGCGTCGAACCTAGCTGCAAACACTAAATATACTATTAACAGACAATTTATTCCAGTCCGACAATTCTCCCTTTCGTCGCCCCACCACCCACGATCCCAACGCTTCCGCCGGCCTCGTAAACGGGCGGAAATGCGGGCAAAACGCACATAATCCGGGAAAAAGACCGGGCTCAGAACTTTCCGGTCGCGCTCTCAACAGGAGCGCATGGCCTATAAAAGGCGACTCGTTTCGAGCCGTCAAGGATTCGTTTGCGTAGCTTTTGTGACCCCAACATCTTGTGTGTCACACATGTGGATAACGGGGATAGAATTGACCGCTTGCGGCGGCCATTTCCCGCGGCAGGCACACGCGATCACCCAGTCCGCGATACGCGGGCTGCGTAAAGACTGTCCCGCAGGCAGCAAAAGCCGGCAAGCCGGTGCGCAGGGCGTCAGCCGTAGTGCAGCTTCGGCTTGGGCTCGGTACCGGTGAACTGTACGCCGATCCGGTCGTTGCGGCGCCAGCGGACCTCGCAGCGATAGGCGACGCCGTCGAGCGGCACATAAAGAAGGAAATGGTCGGGAACCCGAGCTTCGAGCGGCATTTTCAGTTCGGCGCCGTCCGCATGCTGGTTGCGGACCGTGCAACCGACTTCTGAATTCTGGATTCCGGTGATGATCGTTCCACCTTTGAGCACGCGCGGCCGATGCTCGCGCTTTGGCTCGCCGGGATCTTGCTGAAGTGGGTCTGCGGGATTCGTCATCGATCAAACCAAGAGTGACCGATTCTTAGCGAAGAAAAATTAGGAAACCATTGCGGCACAGCACAAGGCCGTGAATCCGCCGTGATACACGCAAAAGGCGTCTATCAGGAGAACCTGCGCGGGTCGGCACAGAAATAGGCGATGATCTGACAGAGGTCGGGCTCATTGACCATGCGCACGGCTTCGCTGGAACTGACCCATTTGCGGGTGCGGGAGTGCTTTTCCTTCCAGCGGTCTGCGATCTTGTCGACGTGCAACGGAAACACCAGCACCTCGCAAGGCACTTCTTCGCCCGAAGCCAGCACCTTGGCATAGAAATAACGGCCGGCTTCGAGATGGGAGATGTTGCCGCGCAAACCGGCTTCCTCGGCGGCCTCGCGCGCGGCCGCTTCGCAGAGCGGCTCCCTGGCTTCCGGCCAGCCTTTCGGCAACACCCACCGGCCAGTGTCGCGGCTGGTGATCAGCATGACCTCGACGCCATCCCCAGTATCGCGCCAGGGCAGGGCAGCAACCTGCAGACGGCACGGCGCCGAGCCGAAGAGCCGTCGGACTCTTTCAGCAAGGTGGTTGTGCGTCGTTGGCCGTGTCAACATCGGAAAAGCTAGCCCCAGCCTCCAGAATCGTTTGCCGTCTTATGAATCTTACGGCTAATTGTGGCCAATAAAAGTAAAAACTTCGGTCACGCCAGCTAATTCCCGTCAACAAGGCGTCGATTTCACAGGATAGTTTGTCGGCGGGTCGCTCCGCGCAAGCAAATATCGTCATCGGCGCTGGCTTGATTGGCAAAAAGCGGCTTACCGCGAATCAACCAGCGTGATCGTCGGCGATCGGCTTCTGATAGGTGAAGCCCATGTCCCAGGGAAAATAGATCCAGGTGTCCTGGCTGACCTCGGTGACGAAAGTATCGACCAGCGGCCGGCCCTTGGGCTTGGCGTAGACGGTCGCGAAATGGGCCTTGGGCATCATTGCGCGCACGATGCCGGCGGTCTTGCCGGTGTCGGTCAGGTCGTCGATGATCAGCACGCCGGCGCCATCGTCGGCCAGCAAGGCCGGCGTGATCTCCTTCAGCACCTGCAATTGTCCCTGGCTGGTGTAGTCGTGATAGGAGGCGACACAGACCGTCTCGATGACGCGGATGCCGAGTTCGCGCGAGATGATAGCCGCCGGGACCAGGCCACCGCGCGTGATGCAGACGATAGCCTTCCATTGACCCTTGCTTGCGCCGGCAAGCCGCCAGGCAAGTGCGCGGGCGTCGCGATGGAACTGGTCCCAGGAGACCGGGAAAGCTTTTTCGGGAAGGGACATGTCTCGCGCACTCCGCGGCACGCGACAGCCGCGTGCAAGAAAACAGGGGAATGCGCGCGGAATTAACTGGAAACCCCACGGCTTGGCAAGGGTGGCTGGTAGCGATCGCTGTGGACTTACCGCGACAGGAAGGCTGCTACCTGTGCCGTGCGCAGCACCGTGCGCGTCACCCCGCCGAACAGAAGCTGGCGCAGCCAGGAGTGGCTGTAGGCGCCAAGCACCAGCAGATCGGCGCCGGTCTCCGCGATCCTGTTCTGGATCATGTCGTCGACCGAAGTGCCGCCCGATTTCTGCACCGAGACGCTGACGGTGGCGCCGTGGCGCGACAGCGCGGAGGCGATTTCGGCGCCCGCGGCCTCCGGGCTTTCGTCGAGCGTATCGGGCGGGTCGATGACCAGTATGTCGGTTTTCTCGGCCTCGATGATGAAGGGCAGGGCATCGAAGGCGGCGCGGGCAGCCTCCTTGCTGCCGTTCCAGGCGAGCAGAACGCGTTTGAAGGTGGTGACGAGAGGGCCGGCATGCGGCACCACCAGCACCGGCCGGCCGGCATCGTAGACCAGCGTATCAACGTCTGCGCTAGGATCGCCGTCGGTCTCGCGTTGGGCGGCGATGATGAGGTCGGCGGCGCGCACGTTTGAAATGCCGGTCAGCGCGCTGTCGCCGGAGAAGCTCTCCAGGCTGCGCCATTCGAAGGAAAGGCCGGAATCCTCGATGCGCCTCAGAAAGAAAGCCTGGAGTTTTTCGGCCCGCTCCCGGTTCATGTCGGCGGAAACCTGCAGGAACTCCGTATCGGGAAAACCCGTCGCCGAAGTGTAGGGCACCGGGAGCGCCTCGGCATGGATGCCGATCAGATGGCTTTCGAAGCGGCTGGCAAGCGGAATGGCGCAGTCGAGCACCCGCTCGGCGTCCTGCTCGTTCTGCAGAATGGCAACGATGGTCTTGAAACGCATGATGGTCCCTCAATCTTGCGAGTGATGGGTCGCGGCAGGAAAACGTTACAGCGTCGGCCTTGGTTCCGGTTTGCGCCGGATCAGCTCGCCTTGCTGGCGAAGCCGGCCACCATGGCCTCGACATCGGCGCGCGCGGCTTCAAGCGCATCCGCGCTGCGGGCACGAACCACCAGTTCGGTCCAGAACTTGCCATCGCCATATTTAGGGTAGGAGCCGATGATCGTATCCGGATTCGCTTTCTGGATCTCACCCAACGGCCCGCCGACAAGACCCTCGCCGAACGGACAGTGCACCGTGGCCGACAGCATTTTCGTGCCGGTCTTCAGCGTCGGGACGACATTGTCGAGCATGGCCTGGAAGATCGAGGGCACGCCGGCCATGACATGGACGTTGCCAATGCGGAAGCCGGGGGCCACGGACACCGGGTTGTCGATGTGGTCGGCGCCGCGCGGCATTCGCGCCATGCGCTTGCGGGCCTCCGTGTATTCGATGCCGCGTGCGGCATAGCTCGCCTCCAGCAGGGCATAAGCCTTGGCATCGTATTCACAGGGCACGCCGAATGCCTTGGCGATCGAATCGGCCGTGATGTCGTCATGCGTCGGGCCGATCCCGCCGGTGGTGAACACATAGGTATAGCGTGTGCGCACGGCATTCACCGCCGCGACGATCTCGTCTTCCTCGTCGGGAACAATGCGCACCTCTTTCAGGTCGATGCCGATCGCCGTCATGATATCGGCAAGGTGGCCGATGTTCTTGTCCTTGGTGCGGCCGGACAGAATCTCATCGCCGATGACAAGCATGGCGGCAGTGACGATTTCAGGCATGGAAGGCTCCGGCAGACGGGCCGTCTGAATAGCGCGGCCGACGGGCGGCGGCAATGCCCGCCAAATGGCGAACGTTCCCGACTACATGGTCGCCGGCGGCGGGTGGCTGGGGCTGCGGCCGGCGCATTTCCATGCGACTTCGACCGATGTTGTCGCGGTCGAACAGGATCTCGGCGGCGTCGAGCAGCGTTACGGCGAGATTGTTATGCCGGCCGGCATCCTGTTCGGCAGCGCCGACCGCGTCATCGGCATGGCCATCCACGGCGAACCGATGCGCCACAGGATCGGCGGGCTCGGTTTCGAGGCGGTCGACGGCCTTGGCCACATGCCGCAATTCGCCGCGCCTGAACAAGTCGTCGCCTTCATCGAGCGCATCGCGGCGCGCGCTTTTGTCGCCCCGGCATCACCGCCACTTCACGAGAATTTCAGGGAACCGTTCGGCTGACTATTGTGTTTTCACCCTGTCGCACCCAAGACGGCCAAAGTAGATACGGAGTAACTAATATGTATGTAAAACTTCTAGCCGCATCCGCTCTGACGATTGGTCTCGCCACATCGGCCATGGCTCAGTCGTCAGAACCGACATATACCAACCACAGCTGGTGGCTGTTCGGCAACAATGACGAGACAACTGTCGATCCAAGCACCACAGGAAGCATCAACGCCTACGGCTCGGGGCTGAGCACCCAAGGCCATACTGGAGGTATCGGCCCATGTGCTCACAACACGCCTGGTCCCGACGCCAATTCCGGGCAGAACGTCAACGATCGGTACTGCGGCAAGTAATTCGGCCACAGCGCGCCGGCTGGCCGCGGATGGTTTTCATACTATCCGCGGCCATAGTTCTGCTGGATCAATCCGAGATTTCAGTCTGAGGCCGGTCGCGGCCGTCGGCCAGTTCCTCGTGCCATTTGCCCTCGGCGTCCTCATACTGGATACCGTCGGTGGAACCCGCCACTTGTTGCTCGGCCGAAGCGATCTCGGCGGCGCGCAACGCATCCTGATGGGTGGGAAATGTCTCCGAGAAGGTTGAGCCGACCTTGTAGGCCCAGCCACCGTCGTGCTCGACGATCTTGTAAGTAAGCTTCGCCATCAAAACCTCCAGTTAAAGGTCCGCCTGCTCAATGCAACCGGTCGTCGGGCAGCTTATCGTCGGGCACCAGGACTTCCGATTCCCTGGCGGCCTCGATCAGTGCCCGGCGCGCTTCCGCTGTCGAACGATAACCTTCCAGCACTTTGAGGCAAGTGTCGAGAGCATCACGATGACGGGGGCCGCGATTGAGCGGCCACACAGTCATCAGGCACTCCGCCGCCTCCTGGGTCGAGCGGATATGGCGATATTTGCCGACGTGGCCAAGCTCGACCACGACAGGCGTTTCAAAAGGTTTGTTGTCCATCATGGCCGCAACGCAAAGCAGCCAATTTGGTTGCAAAAATGGCCTTTGGTCTGCGCCCAAAAGTCGCGTCGCCTCCGTAACGCGCACTGGATGATTGGCGTGTCAGTAACCGCAGTTGTTGCGCAGCCAACGTGCATTCGCCCAGCCGGTGCCGCCGCCGATTTCGACCTGGTACCAGTTGCCGCGCCGGTCGAAGATCTCGGTATGGTCGCCGTTGAACAATTGCCCGATCATCCGCGATGACGAGTTCGGCCGTGTGCGCAAGGCCAGAAAGCCGCTGCCGGTCGCCAGATTGTAGCGGCCGGAGAGGCCGTGCACCGTACCCTCGCAATATTGCGCGACGGTCGGCGTCGAAGCACCGAGCCAAAACCCGACCACAGCCATAAGTGCTGCAGCCGACAAGAGTGCCCTGAACGACATGATTATCTCCCAAGCCGGCCGCGCCCGCCGCAGCCTGACCAGCGTAACAGGTTGCGGCCAGAATTGAAGCGGGTCGTCGGCGAACGGTCCGGGATCACAAGCAGGAGTGCGCCGGGATCGGGAGATGAGCGATCAGCCGGCGGCCTTCATCCAGTGTTGCATCGTCGTCACCGAGCGGGCGAGCTGCGGTGCCGGATGGATTTTTTCGCTGAAGGTGGCGGCCGCACGCCATCCCCAGCGCGGATCGGCGAGGAAGGCGCGTGCCAGCGCCACCATGTCGGCGCGGCCTTCGGCTATAACAGCCTCGGCCTGTCTCGGGTCGTCGATCAGGCCTACCGCACGGGTCGGAATGCCGGCGCCCTTGCGTACGGCTTCAGCCAGATGCACCTGATAGCCCGGCCCGGTGGGCAATTTCTGCAACGGCGAATTGCCGCCGCTCGAGCAGCAGAGGTAGGCGATGCCTTCGGCCTTCAGCACTTTCGCCACCTCGATCGCGTCCTCGACGTCAAAGCCGCCATCGACCCAGTCCTTCACCGACAGCCGTGCGCCGAGCATCAGCTTTGGCGCTGCTTTCTTCACCGCCCTGGCGATCTCGACGACAAGACGCATCCGGTTTTCCAGCGAGCCGCCCCAGCGATCCGTGCGCTGGTTGGACAGCGGCGACAGGAACTGGAAGATCAGGTAGCCGTGCGCCGCGTGCAGTTCGATGAAGTCGAAGCCGGCGCGTTCGGCCCGCCTGGCGGCTTCCGCGAACCGCCCGATGAGCTGCAGGATTTCCTCGTCCTGCAGGGCGTGCGGCACGTTCCAGCCGGTGTCGTAGGCGATGGCCGAGGCCGAGACGGTCTGCCAGGGATCCTCATTTGGCTGCAATGGGCCGCCACCTTCCCAAGGCTTGCGGTTCGAGGCCTTGCGGCCGGCGTGCGCCAGCTGCGTGCCGAACTTGGTGCCGGGTGCGGCCACGCGCCGGGCCGCGTCCAGCGCGCGGCGCGCGGCGGCCTCATTGTCTTCGGAATAGAGGCCGAGGCAGCCATGGCTGATGCGTCCGCGCCGCTCGACATCGGTCATCTCCACCGTGACCATGCCGGCGCCGGACATGGCCAGATTCATCCAGTGGTAAAGATGCCAATCGCTGGCCGAGCCGTCCTCGGCGGAATACTGGCACATCGGCGCCACGGCGATGCGGTTGGGCAAGGTGAGCCCATCGAGTGTGATCGGCTGGAAAAGCGATGTCGTCATGAACAAACTCCGGGAGGGGAATGCGCTATTTAGGCAATGGCACCCTTCCATACCACACACGAGACAGTGAAGGGTGCTGGACCAATCGCTGGCCCGATTGCGCCTGTACCGGTTCGCGGCTACGCCTGCCTCCGCCAGCAAGCATCGAGGTGTCAGATGGAAGACCGCATTCGTATCCGCTCGGAAGAGATTCTTTCCAACGACTGGGCAGTCCTGAAGAAGACCGTGCTCGACTACCGCCGGCGTGACGGCCAATGGGAGACGCAGATTCGCCAGACTTATGATCGCGGCGACGGCGCGGTGATCCTGCCCTACGACCCCCGGCGTTCGACCGTGCTTCTGGTGCGTCAGTTCCGCTATCCCGCCTATGTCACCGGCCACCGCGAACCGCTGATCGAGGCCTGTGCCGGGCTGCTGGACGAAAACGATCCGGAGACCGCCATCCGCAAGGAAGCCGAGGAAGAACTGGGTTACCGGTTGAACAAGATCGAGCGGCTGTTTTCGCCTTACATGAGTCCCGGCAGCGTGACCGAGCGGCTCTGGTTCTTCATCGCGCGCTATTCGCCCGCCGACCGCATCTCGGCCGGTGGCGGCGCACCCGACGAAGGCGAGGACATCGAGGTCCTGGAAATGCCGCTCGACGAAGCGCTGGCCGGCATCGCCGATGGCCGCATCATCGATGCCAAGACCATCATCCTGATCCAGCATCTGAAGCTGAACCCGATGGCGGCTTGATCAGAGGCCGAGGGATTCCAATTCAGCCCGCATGGTCCAACAGGCGGGTGGTTGCTGCGTCATGATGATGTTCGGAATTAACGCGATCGATGCCTTCGACGGTGATGGCGAACGTCCCGTTTTCTGTTCTGGCTATCCAGCCCTTCGCTTTTAGATACCAGAGGTGAAACTCGAGGTGCTCACGCGGACAGCCTGACATTCGTTCGAGCTCATCGTCGCCAATGCCAGGATTGTTGACGTCCTGTCGGCGTTTTACATAAAGCAGTGAGAGTACTTTGGCTTGAAAGACCGAATCGCGATCGAGGTTGTTGCTGTTGCTCGCCTGATCGGTCAGCTCGGCCCGGAGGTTCAAATGGGCCTTGTACTGAATATCGTATTGCGCACGCTTGACCGGATCCTTGAGCGTGTTGTGAGCCTCCAGGATATCGCTGAAGCGTGACTCGTTGCCGGTGACCTGGTTGTCGGGGTGGTAGCGCATGGCAAAGTGACGAAAAATGCGCTCTATCGTTTCCGAATTTGCATTCGGACTGATTTCCAGCATCTCATAGAAGTCAACGAACATACCTGGTTCCCCATGCCATGCATTTTCGGCTGTCTCTGCCGCACTGTCAGTGACAACCTTGGCGATGACTATAGAGTATATATTTCACGATTTAATAATATGACGAGCGTACAAAGGACAGGCACAGGATTTAAGCGAAAAAGTCGGACCTTTGCGTCCTGAGCCGCAGACTTTAGTCTGGGAGCATTTCGCTCGTCGGAGGCGGCTTGCATGACTGATAAACCTTCTGACCCTCCGGTAGAGCGTCGAACGCACCTGCGTGAGGTGGTTTTGAAGGACGCGTTCATAATCACGCAGGACGGCGAAATAGGCTGCGCCGTCAGAAATCAGCATGAGCACGGCGCCGAGTTGCGTGTCGCCGCGGGGGCAAAAGTGCCAGATAACTTCCGGCTGCGCGTACCGTTGGACGGCGCGACCTATCGAGCGGAAGTGCGGTGGAGAAAAGGCGAGCGGCTAGGCATCCAGATCCATGGCAATTTCTCGCTGAAGATCAGATGATAAGGGAGGCCGCCCTGATATTCAGGGGCACGCCCAGGCGCCGCGTTGGGGTGGGTTTCGTGGTCCCAGCATCCCGGCCCGCTCTCTTTGATCGTGACCTTATCGCCAATCGCTTGCCTATATATTAGAGCAAGCGCATATTCTTCGGGGAGCAATGGGCGGGGGAGCTAAGAATGTGCAGCACCTGTGATGGTACAGGGGTCGGCCGGAGGGAGTTCCTCAAAGTCGGCGCGGGACTCGTTGCGTTTGGCCTTGGTGGGGCCACGTGGTCGGCGCGCGCGGCCCAAGGCGCGGCGACCCCATTGAGCCTCGATGAAGCGCTCGCTGCGCTAAAATCCGGCAACGAAAGCTACGTCAGTCACCCGGAACTCTGCTCGATCGATCTGGCCGCGCAGCGGAACGCTGTCGCCGCACACCAGGCGCCCTGGGCCACCATCATCAGTTGCGCCGACAGTCGCGTTCCTCCGGAGCTGATCTTCGGCGGTCACGGCGTTGGAGAACTGTTCGTCGCCCGCAATGCCGGCAACCTCGTCGACACTGCGACGCTCGGTACGGTTGAATACGGGGCAGCGGTGCTCGGCTCACCCTTGATCGTCGTTCTTGCTCACACAAACTGCGGCGCCGTCAAGGCGGCGTGCGACGTGGTCACCAAGAACGCGACCTATCCTGGCGCGATCGGCCCGATGATCGAACCGATCCTGCCCGCGGCGATAGCAATGCGGAGCGAAGCGGGTGATTTCGTCGACAACACCGCCAAGGAGAGCGCGCGGAGGACCGCGAGGCGCCTAGCCGCCTCGAGCAAGGTGCTGGCCGGCCTCATCAAGGCGGGGAAGCTGAAGATAGTCGCGGCAATCTATGACTTGCAAACGGGTGCGGTGACTTACATCGAATGACACACCCGTCATCGAGATCGAAGGCTCTGGGGCCTCGATGCGTCGGCGTCTGGCTTGGCTTGCCTTCCGGGGGCGGTGACGGCCACCTATCTCGGCTACAAGGGGCGCGGCAGGCGTTAGGCAGGGCGCAAGGACGCGCCGGAATAGTGATGGCGGTCATCAACTGACGCCTTGCCATTGCCAATCGGAATGAGCGGCATGCGCGAAGCTTTCATCGCAATGGTAATCTTCCTATGCCTGACGGTAGCCGCGCTCGCCAGCACGGCGATATGGCCAAAATTGCCGGCCAAACATCGTGACGACGACACGAACACCGTGGTTCGGCACGCCGCGAACCTGTTCGGGGTCATGACCTCGCTGATGCTCGGCCTGATGATCAACTCGGCCAGGAACACCTTCGAATCGATCGACCGCAACGTGCACGCCTATGCGACCGAATTGATCCTTCTCGACAGGACCTTGCGCCAATATGGCCCGCAAACCGACACGGTACGCCAGCCGCTGGTCGTCTATGTGCAGCGGGTAGCGGGTGATTCTTCGCCCACCAGCGAGACGCTGGTCGCCGCCAACCGGCTCTCTGAGCAGTTGCTGGCGGAAATCGGCACCCGGCTGAGTGCGCTGGCGCCGACCGACGATGCGCATGGCTTCATTGTGCAGGACGCCCGCCAGCATTTGCAGAAAGTGCTGGAGTTGCGCTGGGTGCTGATCGAGCAGTCGGAGGGCACGATCCCGGTGCCTCTGATCACGCTCCTGGTCACCTGGCTGGTGCTGATCTTCGCCAGCTTCGGCTTCAGGGCGCCACGCAATACGATCACCATTTCGACCTACGCGGCATCGGCGGCTTTGGTTGCCGGGGCGATCTACCTGATCTTCGACATGGACGTGGCTTTCTCCGGCCCGATCCAGATTTCAATGGCCCCGATGGAGAGGGCGCTGTTCGAGTTACAGCAGTGATCCGCAGCCGGTGACCACGCCGGTTATATGACGTTGCGGCGGTTCAACACAGAAAAATCAACCAAACTTGAAGCCTTTTGCTGGTGCGGTCGACGGGATTCGAACCCGTACGATCAGAGATCGAGGGATTTTTTAAGTCTCTTTGGCGCACTGGTGTGGGCGACGGGACTTGAACCCGTAAGTGTTTGAAGCACCGGCAGATTTTAAGTCTGCTGCGTATACCAGTTCCGCCACGCCCACCTCCCACATAGTGGGAAATCCCGTAGTTCTCCCACATGGTCGAGCTTAGGATTTGCCGTTGACTACCACGAGCTTAGGAGCAGCGCCACCTTGTAGGACAGCGAGGTTGTCCAGCAGATGGTTTGTTCTGCGGTGCCCGAACGCGCAACCCAGAGGAGGTCGCGTAACGATACTGGCGCGATCACGGAATTATCCGCGCCGCGGGCGTGGGTAAATATCTGGGCGGCGGACTTGATCCGCCATGGCCGGCGCCTCTCAGGCCCAACCCATCCCCCCGCCCACTTGGGCCTGTTGCGCAATTCTGGCATTGTGATTCACTTCGATTATTGCTCGGAGGGATTTGCGATGGCGGTGAAGCGG